>NGFL01000001.1:0-57074 GCA_002215665.1 candidate division TA06 bacterium JGI_Cruoil_03_38_101
GAGGTCTTTAATCCATCAATGAATATATACTTCTCTGCAACTGTTTCTTCAAGGAATAAGAAAGGTTTTGATGATCATTTGGTAATGGAGGGATTTGCATTTAGATTAATCGGGAAAAAGGGGAAGATGATGATCGATATCCCTCGCTCCTGGGATCTCCTTATGAATAAATTTTCCTATCGGTCAATCGATGATCGTTCTGTGTATAAAGGTCGAACCACTTGGAGGTTGTTGCAGAACTATTCATCGCTATTTTCTCAACTTGGTTGGAGTCTCAGAGAGAAGGCTGTCCCTTCGGCAATATTTATGAATCCCCAAGCCTATAAAACCAGCTTGAATGAGAGAGAGAAACAACTACTCAAAAAATCTGCTATATCTTTCGAGAAAGGTCTTATATTCTCAAAAGAAGCCAGGATATTAGCCAGATTGCTTACTGAATTAAGAGGAATCTATTACCTCCTTGGAGAACCAGAAAAGTTGACTCTTATTATTGATAAGCACTTAGAAAAAATAGACAATCCATTATTTCAACTCTTTAAGGGGCAATCTTTAATAGATCAGTTGGAATTAGGTAAATCTACTATAGAAGAGGAAAGGAGTGCTTTAGCCAGCTATTCTGAGGAGGCATTCAATAAGTTTATAAAATCATCAAAAACGGGAATGGGAGCGGGTTATCTTGGCTTATTGAATCTGTATGCAGTGATACCTGATTCCGCCAAAATGGATTCCCTTACTTTTGAACTTATAAAAGAACCAGATATATATCGCTCTATATTCTCGTATAACATTAGATATGATACTAGTATGGCAATATATCTTTTGAAACATTGGACGGAGGTAAATCCTTATGACAAAAAAGCTGATTCTCTTCTTATTTATCTTCGCAACTCTTATCATTAGTGGTTGCAACAAGCGTGCTCTACCACAATCAGCTGGTAGGCGAGATGCAGTTATTCTTATTGCACCAGAGGACATACAGACTGATAGCCTTAAAAAAGCCTTAGAGCAGGCCAAGTACTACCCTTCAAGGGAAGAAGTCTATCGGGTCAAGGAATTTCCGCCCTCTTCATTCGACCAATATAAATACTGGAGAAATGTCATTGTGGTTGGAACCATCGGGAAAGATTATGTGGATAATTTGCTCACTGAGGAAGCAAAGGAGTCACTATCAGATTATGGAGGTCTTTTTTCTGAAGAAGACCTTTGGGTTAAACTTCAGTCAATTGTTGTAATAGTTGGAAGAGATGCAGAGAAAACGCAAAAACTCCTTAATCAATATGCCGAAACTGTATATCAAATATTCAGGAACAAAGAAAGGGAACGTTTCCAGAAGGTTCTATACATGGATGGCTATCAAAAGAAAGAGATGGAAAAGATGGAGGAACTTCTTGGTGCTTCTTTCAAAATACCCTATGCATATAAAATAAGCAGATGCAAAGGGGACTTTATGACTTATATCAGAAAGGATCCGGACCGTTTGTTTACACTGTTATATAGACGTGAACCTATTAAAGATCCGATTAGTTTTCGAGACAGTCTTTTTGCGAAATACTTTAAAGGGGATAGTGTCTACCTTAATAGCTTTCCTTTTATTGATGAGAAAGGGGATACCTCTTATTCCCATCTCACGACTATTGATACTGTGAGATTCAAGAATGAATGGGCAATTCGGGTAAAGGGCGTCTGGCAAAACCAGAAGTATGTAATGGGTGGTCCTTTCGTTTGCTATGTCTTTGAAAAAGATGGTGTTTGGTATTTTCTTGATGGACATGTGTTTGCTCCGGGGAAAAAGAAATGGCCCTACCTTGATGAAGTTGATATTATTCTCCAGACATTCAAAAAGGGATTTTAAATGGAGGAATTTGGAAAGAAAATTCGCAGAAAAGTCCATGAAGTGATAATTGGGCAAGAAGAAATAATGGAGTTATTACTGATATCTATTCTTTCTGAGGGACATGCCTTGATTATTGGAGTTCCAGGTCTTGCTAAGACTCTTCTTGCTAGCACACTTGCTCGTGCTCTTGGACTATCTTTTTCACGGATTCAGTTTACCCCTGATCTAATGCCCACGGATATAACAGGGACGGAAATTATTCAAGAAAATGAGAACCATGAGCGATACTTCGAATTTGTAAAGGGGCCCCTGTTTGCAAATTTTGTCCTTGCAGACGAGATAAACAGAGCACCTCCGAAAACCCAATCAGCCTTGTTAGAAGCAATGCAGGAAAAGAAAGTAAGCTATGGAAAGGAAGATTATCCTCTTGAATCACCCTTTTTCGTCGTTGCAACCCAGAACCCCATCGAACAGGAAGGGACCTATCCACTTCCAGAGGCTCAATTGGATCGTTTTATGCTGTCTCTGAATATGGTCTATCCAGAGATGGATGAGGAGATGGAAATCATAGGTAATGCCCCAATAAGTTTTTCTCCAGAGGTAAGCCCAGTTACCAACCTAAAGGAATTACTCGAACTACAAGAAGAGGTTAAATCTATTCCTGCCAGTAAAAAAGTGGTAAATTATATTGCAAATCTTCTCCGAAATTCAAGACCAGAATCAAGTGATATTGATTTTGTTAAGAAGTATGTAGAATGGGGNGTAAGTCCGAGAGGCGGTCAATATCTGCTTTTGGGTTCCAAGGCAAAAGCGTTTATTGACAGAAGGCCAACTCCTTCTCTGGATGATGTTACCTCGATTATTCATTCCGTTTTTGACCACAGAATCATTGTGAATTTTCTTGCAGAAAGTGATGGTATATCATCAAAGGTTGTAACAGAAAAAGTTCTCAATGAGACGGCTTAATTTTAGTCCGGAACAGAGAAAAATATTAAAGATCATTGGCAAAATGGCTAAAAGTTCTGGTTATTCTGCCTATCTGGTTGGGGGGCCTGTACGGGATCTACTCCTTGGAAGAACCTCTCAGGATGTTGATATTGTATGTGTTGGTGATGCGGTAAAACTTGCTAAGAAGTTCAGTGAAAAAGTTGAGGGGAAACTCATTTTCCAACGGGATTTTCCGAACGCAACAGTAAAATGCAAGGAATTTGGGAAGATTGATTTTGTAACAGCACGGAGGGAAAAATACCCAAAGGATAAGGTAGATTTACCAAAAGTGGAAAAGACTGAAGAAATAAAGGAAGATCTTAAAAGAAGAGATTTTACTATCAATGCGGTTGCTGCCAACTTAAATCCTGAGAAATTTGGTAACCTTGTTGACCCTTTCAATGGCCTTTTAGATTGTAGAAAGAGACTTATTAGAATTCTGCATCCAGATAGTTTCAAAGAAGACCCCACAAGAATCTTTAGAGCTATTAGATTTAAGATGGAATTATCCTTTAATTTAGAGAAAGATACATATAAATTCCTCAAGAGAGACTTAAAGTTTCTTACCAAATTAACTCCTGATAGATTATGGAAAGAAATCAGATTGTCTTTAAGAGATACTTCCGTAATCTTTAAATATTTTAAAAAATATAAGATTCTGGATATTCTTGATCTTAACACTCCTGACGATGTTTTTTTAGGAAGAGTTGATAAAGGTTCGGTTCAATTTGGGGTAGACCCTGTTAATACATTCATACTCGCTCTTACGGAAAACAGTGACCCGGGTTTACTTAACTTTAGTCGCGAATTCACTCAGCAGATGAAATATGTGAGGAGAATAGATGAGGATCGTCTATTGGATATAGAAGTTGTGCATGAACTTTTCCTTCTCGAGGATTATTCTCTACTCTATCTCTTTGCAAAATTCCCTGGAAATTCAATAATACTGGAAAACTTTTTTGATAATAGGGGAGACTTGAAGCCTGAATTAAATGGAGAAGAGATCAAGAAGCTGGGTGCCCGGGAAGGTCCTGAAATTGGAAAAATAATGAATAGGATAATAGAAGGAAGATGGATTGGGAAGATATCAAGTAAAGATGAGGAAATTGAATTTGTGAAAAGATATATAGGAGGGAAAAATGTCTTTTGGTAAATTATGGGAGTTGGTGGATCAACTTGGGAGGTATATTTGAAGTTGATAAAAAGAAAGAAACTTTAAGAGAGTTGCAGAAAGAGAGTGCAGGTGAAAATTTCTGGAATGTTCCAGAAAGAGCAGAAAGAGTTATGAAGAGGATAGATGAAATCAAAGGAATTCTTAAGGAATGGGATGTATACAAAAAAGAGGTGAAATATCTCTCTGAATTGAAAGAACTGGGTGAAGATCCAGAGGTGATCAATGAAGAAGTTTCCAAAATAGAAGAAAAGTTTAAGAAATTTGAACTTAAGGTTATATTATCCAGGGAAAATGACAGAAGGGATGCGATTTTATCCATACATCCAGGGGCCGGAGGAACAGAATCCTGTGATTGGGCAGAAATGCTATTTAGAATGTATACAAGATGGATAGAAAGTAAGGGGTACAAATATAAAATTATTGATTATCAAAGAGGAGAAGAAGCTGGCTTAAAGGATGTAACAATTGAGGTTAAGGGAGAATATGCCTATGGATATCTTAAGGCAGAGCGTGGTATTCATCGACTCGTTCGTATTTCTCCTTTTGATTCAGGTAGGAGAAGGCATACCTCATTTGCTTCTGTCCTTACATATCCATTGGTTAAAGATGATGTAGAGATCCAATTAAAAGGTGAGGATATAGTCTTAGAAACCTTCAAATCTTCAGGCCCTGGCGGGCAACATGTTAACAAAGCAAATACAGCAGTTCGTTTAATTCATAAACCGACTAATATTGTGGTAACCTGCCAGAGTGAGCGTTCTCAGCTACAGAACCGAAGAATTGCAGAAAGAATATTGAAATCAAAAATATATCAGAAGAAATTAGAAGAGTTAAAGAAGGAGGAAAGAAAGATAGAAAAGAAGAAGAAGGATATTGAATGGGGTCACCAGATAAGGTCATATGTGCTATATCCCTACCAGAAAGTCAAGGATCATCGCACAGGTCTTGAGATGGGAAATGCAAAGAGGGTACTTGATGGAGATCTGGATCCATTCATCAATGCATATTTAAGATCGGAGATAGGTAAAAGTGAAGAATAGAGCAATAGTTACCGGGGGTGCTGGTTTTATTGGCTCTCATTTAGTAGATAGGTTAATTTGGATGGGCTTTGATGTTCTTGTGATAGATAATCTTTCAACAGGATCCCGGGATAACCTTAACAGCAAGGCAGAATTCCTTTGTAAAGATATACGAGATAGTGATATTGATTCAATCATGAAGGATTATTCACCTGATTATATCTTCCATCTTGCTGCTCAAATCGATGTTAGAAAGTCTCTGAAAGACCCAATCTGGGATGAAAATATAAATATTCAAGGAACGTTGAATCTATTAAATGCTGCATCTCGGATGAGAATAAAAAAATTTATTTTTTCATCTACCGGGGGAGCTATTTACGGTGAAGCAAAGAATGCAGTGGAGGAACAATTGCCAGAGCCCTCATCGCCTTATGCAATAGGTAAATTGACCTGCGAGCATTACTTACGGGTTTATTTTAGGTGGAAGGGAGTGCCCTTTACTGCCTTGCGTTATGGAAATGTCTTTGGCCCAAGGCAAGATCCTTATGGAGAAGCTGGAGTTGTTGCTATTTTTTGTGGTCAACTATTAGGAGGTGAAAGACCTGTTTTATACGGTTTCGGGAAAATGATACGCGATTATGTTTACGTTTCCGATATTGTCCATGCGAATATTCTCGCAATGGAAAAAGGAGAAGGAGGAATTTACAATATAGGCTCTGGGAAACCAACTTCTGTGAATGAGCTTTTTTCTATCCTGAAGAGAATTTCCGGTAGAGATATCGAACCCAAATATGCTGATCCCCGAGAAGGTGAGATTCAGGAAATCTATCTAAATCCAGAGAAAGCTTCACGAGAATTAGGCTGGGTCCCAAAGATAACTCTTGATGATGGTCTTAATAAGACATATAAATGGTTTGAGAAGAATCTTTCTTGCAAAGGAAATCCCTGCCAAAATTCATAAATCCTGCTGGAAAAGACCTCCCACATCTGATAATTTCTTGGCGTCTTTATCTTTTCAAAACAACAAATAAAAAGGGGGTATTATGGGTATTTCTAAAAATTTTATTGCGTTTATTTTGATGCTAACAGCCTGCACCTCTCTCTTTGCAGAACCTCAGAAAAAAGTCAACTTAACACAGGGTGTTATTAAAGAAATCCGCAAATCCATTTATCTGAGTTCATCGGATCGTGCAATGATGAACGCCCTTACCAATAATAAACTAACTGAACTTGCTCTAAACCGGGATTTCCTCACAAAGCACAAGAATACTCTGTTTAACCATAAAATAAAAACTAAGGGCATTACAAATCAGGAACATAGTGGTCGATGCTGGCTCTTTGCAGGACTGAATATGTTGCGCGCCAAAGTAATTGAGGAATACAAATTGAAGGACTTTGAATTTTCCCAGAGTTATCTGATGTTCTGGGATAAGATGGAGAAATCCAACTTCTTTTTAGAATCAATCATAGAAACTGCTGATCGAGATCTTAATGATAGGGAGGTTGTTCTATTCCTTAAGAATCCCATTGGCGATGGAGGTTTGTGGTCTTATGTTGTAAATCTGATAGATAAATACGGTGTCGTTCCAAAGGAAATAATGCCAGAATCATACAATAGTAGCAATTCCTGGTTAATGAATTCTCTTATTGCACGGAAACTCCGCAAAGATGCAACCATTCTTCGGGATATGAAAAAAAATGGGGAAAATGAATCAGAATTGGAAGCAAAAAAACTCGATATGCTCAAGGTTATCTACAAGATGCTCGTATTAAATCTCGGAGAACCTCCTGAAGCTTTCGAGTGGAGATATGAAGATAGAGAAGAAAATGTTTCAGAAGCCAAAACTTATACACCCAAGGAGTTCTATAAGAAAGTTGTCAGCGAAGATTTAAATCACTATGTTGCTTTAATGAATTACTCAGGGCAAGAGTATGATACACTCCTTCAATTTGACCAAAGTAGAAATATATATGAGCGAAACGACCCACAATATGCTAATCTTCAGATAGAAAAAATGAAAGAGCTTGCCTTCAAATCGATTCTTGATGATGAGCCGGTATGGTTCGCCTGCGATATTATAAAGGATGGTGATCCCAAACGAGGGATACTCTCTCCTGAGATTATTGATTACAGTTCTGTGTATGGGGTTAAGATAGAATTGAACAAAGAGGAAAGAATTCGATACAGAGACAGTTATGCCAACCATGCAATGGTCTTCACAGGCGTTGATGTGAAGGGTGGGAAACCAATTAAATGGCTTGTTGAGGATAGTCATGGAAGTGAAAGAGGTCACAGCGGTCACTGGTCAATGTATAATGATTGGTTCGATAAATATGTTTATGTAGTAATAATAAACAGGGAGTATTTATCACCCAGGGTGAAAGACATTTTTAAACAGAAACCAAAACATTTACCACCATGGGATCCAATGATTGCAATTTTAAAGAAAAATAAATAACACCTTTATTATAGGATAAACTCTGCCGCTCTCTTTGCTCCAGCAGTATTATGTTTGCCTAGGGGGGTAAAGCAGATTAATCCTCTTTATGAGTCTTAAGGACCTCTATTATATTTTGGATATATTCTTTCTTTTCCTGCTCGTTGAGGCGGATTGCACATTTTTTAGCTTCTTCTAAGATTTTTACAGTACCATTTATATCATCACCCATCATTTCAGCACTTTTAAGATAGAGGTCAAGAGCCTCTTTATCGTTCATCCTGCAGTATATATTTGCTTTAAAAGAGAGTAAAGTTCCTTTTTCCTTCCCCTTTAATTTATTTAATCCTTCATTTACCACTTCAATCGTTTTTTTGAGTGAACCTTCCTGCAAATATGTCTTTGCAAGAAGAAGATAAGCATCATTAAAATACTCAGAGTCGGGAAATTTATCTGTTATAACTTTAAGAGGAACTCTTACCTCCCGGAATAGGCCAAGCTCATAGTAGATTGTACCAATCTGGTATTGAGCATAGGGCAAGAGTTTAGATGAGGTAATCTCTTTATAATATTTGATTGCCTCCTCAGGCTCTTCTATCTTATAGTAGATATTACCAAGTTCAAGTTGTATTTCTTCTTCCAACTCCGGTCTCTCTTGCAACGCTTTTTTCAGTAAATCGACCGCTAATTCTTCCTTTCCTATTAATTGATACAACTTGCCAAGTATCCTGAGAGATTCATCGGCTTCTTCCGAATCCGGATAACTCTTTAAGACCTTCTTAAAGAATTGAATTGCTTTTTGGTATCTTGCTGCCGCTTTATAATAGTCTCCGACTTGAAGCAATAAAGAAGGGGTCCGCGGGCTTTCAGGATATTTTTCTATAAAACCTTTAAACATACTAATTTTTGTTAGATATTTCCCCATTTTCCATTTGATCTCTTCAATCCTGTAACAAGCCTCGTCTATTAGGCCAATGGAGAGATCTTCTGACCCCAGTATTTTAGAGTAATAATAAAGTGCCTGATTGAAATCATTTTTACTGGCAGAAATTGACCCAAGATACCTATATGTATACCCAACCCAGGGGGAATCAGGAAATTCTGACAGCAGGCTCTTAAACCATTTTGTTGCTTCATCAAAGCGGTTGAGTAAGAAATTAATCTTTCCAAGGAGGAGATAGGCATCATCCTTTAGAGGTGAATCTGGATACTCTTCGACTATCTTCTTGAAATAGGTTAGGCTTTCCACTTTTCCCTGTTTTAATAAGCCCCTGGCTAAGCGATATAAGGCAAACTGCCTCAACTCGCCCTGTTGATAAATATTAAGAAATTTCTGGAATAGATCAGCGCTCTCAGAGTATTGTGCCAATCTATACTTACTCCAACCAGATGCAAAAATAGCATGAGTCCTATAGGGCGAATTTGTATCCGATAGAAATAACTCCGTAGCCCGTTCGATCCAGCCTTTCTTATAAAGGGCTTCACCCTTCAGATAGTTAGCAAGAGGAGAAACGATAGAATATTTTTTCTGAAAAGATAAGAGGCTATCCAGTTCAGAAAGACGGAATTGAGAGGCAAGGATAAACACTCCTGTATAATCCTCCCGTTTTAAATTATACGATTCCAGAAAATAGTTTAAAGCTTTTCGGTACTCACCATCTTTATATGAAAGGTATCCTTTTCCAAGCATATATTGCCAACTGGGAAGTTTTGAATTTTCAATCTGCCCTCTTATCTTTGATGTATCACTTTCATAAAAGATAAAATAAAATCGGAGTGAATCAGGAATAAACTCATCATTTACTGGTAATCTTTCTTTTTGCTCCGAGAAACCATACAGATTTTCAAGAAAATAAGCATATTGCCATCTATCAATCTTTTTGAATTTAGCACGAGCCTTTTCCTTATCGTCCAGGAGATAGTAAATAACTCCCTGTAGGTAAGTGGATTCACTCTTCCTGTCATAAAGTTCTGCAATTTTTGCTTCTTTTAAGGCGTTGTTTAAGTTGTTTAACCTGATATCAGTAACCGAAAGGTTTAGATATGTTTCCCCTTTGTCTATATACGAGGGTTCCAACATCAATGGAAAAAGATAGGAATTCTTTGTTCTTTTAAGTTCCTCAGAAATGGAATTTTGGCATAATAACAATAGGATGAGGAATTTCAATAAGCGCCTCTCCCTTTTATTACAGCAGGAATGGTTTTTCGTAGGATTACAATGTCAAGGCCAAGAGACCAGTTATCAATATATTCAAGATCAAGTTTCATCCATTCATCAAAGCCTATTTCTGCGCGACCACTAATCTGCCATAGACAGGTAATACCTGGCTTCATTGATAGTCTTTTTCTTTCCCAACCTTCATATTTATTTACTTCCTCTGGAAGGGGAGGTCTTGGACCAACCAGAGACATTTCACCTCTCAATACATTAATTAATTGAGGGAGTTCATCTAGACTGAGTCGGCGAAGGACTTTACCTATATTTGTAATCCTTGGATCTTCTCTTATCTTGAAGACTATCTTATCCATTTCATTTTCATCAAGAAGAAAGTCTTTCATTCTATCAGCATTTTCAAACATCGTGCGGAACTTGAGCATCTCAAATCTTCTTCCGTTGAGACCGGCACGCTCGTGTTTATAAATAACAGGACCCCGGGAGGTTAATTTTATAAGGATGGGTATTAAAACAAATAATGGGAAGAGAAAGATTAATAGAATAAATGCTATAACCCGATCAGCAGTATATTTGAAGAAGAGTTGGGTATATTGAGGCGGAGCTGAGTGGAAAGTAATCATAGGAGATGCAAGGGAACTTTCAAGTGAGACAAAAGAAGAAATGTCTTCAAAATCTTCACGAATGCAGTATGAAACTGTAATCCCAAGTTTTTCGCACACGAATATATATGGTTTATGAATTTTTTCCATAATTACAACCCAATCAATGGTTTCATTCTTGAGCCTCTGGGTTATATTTTCAGGAATTTTTTCAATAACATTGAGAATATCAATCCCGAAGAAGGCATGGTTGGAAAATAGCTTTACTAATTCTTCTGCATCCTTATCTTTACCGAAAACGAGAGTTTTTATAGAATTGTTCTTATTGTTTGATATATATTCACGAGTTAGCATCATGAATACAGCTGAAATAACAAAGAAAATGAAAAGAGCTACCCTGCTTTGTTGGAATAACTTAAAGTAGTACAAAAATGCAATTGAAATTAGGACAGCCAAAAACAGGAACGAAATCGTCCTTATATAAAATTTGTGTTTGTCTACAGGGAAAGCCTGAAGAATAGAGTTATTCATTATCATAATAGGCGCAAAAGTCAAAAGGAAGATAGGAAATATTTTAATATAGTAAGGTATGTACCAATTTGCGAGCTGACCAGAACTAGGTGGCAAAAGTGCCCTCAAGAAAACAGCAAGCCAGTATGTGAAAATTATTATAAGTATGTCAATAAGAGTGATTAACCACCTGATAAAATGCTTTCTTTGTTGAATCATAATCTCATCCTTTTGATAATCCAGGAACCTATGAGGAATGATATTCTGAGAAAAAGAGCTAATAGGATGAAAAAAAGCAAGAAATGGTTATAACCCAGATTTTTTCTTGCATAGTGAAACATAGAGATATTGTGGATAAGTTTTGTTTTCAACTCTTCTTTCCTTGTACTTGTCCCTAAGCTATGGTAGAAGTGTGCATCGGGTAGATAGGCAATCTTATAACCCCTTTTCCTTAAACGCAGACAGAGATCAGTATCTTCAAGGTAAAGGAAGAAAATTTCATCAAAGCCGTTGATTTCATTGAAGCATTCTGATCTGCAGAGCATAACTGCACCTCTAACCCAGTCGGGAAACTGAACTCTATTGTAATCAAGATCAGTGAGTAAATATTCCTTTGAGATGGGATTTTTCGGGAAAATCTTTCTAAGAAGGGATTCTCTCCCAAAGACGGTCCTAAGGATTGTTGGAAAGCTTCTGCAGGGAAGTTGTAAAGTTCCATCCGGATAAAAAAGCCGGCCTGTTGAAACAGCCACCTCTTTATGTTCTTCCATAAAAGATAACAATTTATCAATTGCTCCCTTACTTGCGATTACATCAGAATTTAGAAATAATAGATAATCGGATAGACTTTTTTTGCTGATTTGGTTACAGGCTGAACCGTATCCTCTATTATCTTTGTTTAGTATATAACTGATCACTTTTTTATTCAAACTTTTAAGGAACTCCTTACTTCCATCATTTGAATGATTATCGACCACAATTATATTATAATCAAATTTTGGTGGATTATCAAGTATAGAATGAATACATCGTTTTAGATGTTCTTTAGTGTTATAATTTACTATCCCAACGGTAAGGGTCATATTCTTTTAAATAATCTACTAAGGCCAAGTTTCCAGACAATCCAGAAGGCTTCCCAGATAATTTTTTTCGACATTTTGGAATCCCCTGAGCGCCTTTCAACAAAGATAATTGGAACTTCTTTAATCCTAAATTTATTCCAGTATGTGTAGAAATGAATCTCTATCTGAAATCCATAACCCTCCGCGTTAATTTTCTTAAAATCAAGAGAATTTAAAACTTCTCTTTTAAATCCTTTAAATCCACTGGTAAGGTCAGAAAGAGGAACCCCTATGATTTTTTTTGCGAAGAGATTTGCCGAGTAACTCAGTAATAGCCTTGAGATAGGCCAGTTTATTACATTAACACCATTTTTATATCTTGACCCAATGACAAGGTCAAAGCCTTCTTCCAGGAGGCTCTTCCTGATGATGGAGAGATTGGATGGGTCATGGGAGAAATCAGCATCCATCTCATAGATAAACTGATAATCCCTTTTCAAAGCCCATCTAAAACCTATAATATAGGCACTTCCCAAACCCAATTTGCCCTTTCTTTCCAACAGATGTACTCTTGATTCTTCTCTTAGTATTTCTCGAACAATATCACCGGTTCCATCAGGAGAGTTATCGTCGACAATGAGAACTTCGAATTCCTCACCTTGAGAAAGAACTTCCTTAATAATTGCCTCGATATTTTTTTTCTCATTATAGGTTGGTATAATAACGAGGGAATCCCCTTTCACAGGACCTCCATTATTTTCTTAATACTAAATTCAGAATAAAGGTAATTACAATTGAGATTATGATGCAAAGAGTAACAGGAAAAAAGAAGACGAAGTGTTCTTTTTTTATTACAAGGCTACCGGGCATTTTTTGAAGAAGGGAGAATTTGGTAAAGAGAATAACTAAGATTCCTGCGATTATAAGGAACACGCCTATGGAGAAGAAAGGCGATTCTATTTTCATATTTTACCTTTTAATATAAGTTCCTTAACCCTTTTAATATCCCTCCAGTGTTCTCGATCGCTCTCATAAGGAGGAACTATAGTTAAAATAGGGTCAATAAATTCCCTTAACTTAGGTGAAACAAGGTCCAAACCCTTCATCCTTAATCCCTGGGTCGATGCTATTAATTCTATTGCCAGAACATTGGCAGTATTTTCAAGGACTTCCATTAAGGATAGAGCGCCATTCATACCCATAGATACATGGTCTTCCTGATTCAACGAAGTGGGTATAGAATCGGTTACTGAAGGGTTTGCAAGTGTTTTATTACGGGATACCAATGCACTTGATACGGTATGGGGTATCATATATCCTGAATTTAATCCTGGTTCTTTTGTTAAAAATGCCTCCAACCCAGTTATTCCTGGATCCATAAGATGGGCTATCCTCCTTTCTGATATTGAAGATAATTCCGACAAGGCAATTTTCATAAAATCAATTGCAAAGGCAATTGGTTCACCGTGGAAATTTCCTCCAGATAGAACTCTATTTTCAAATAAAATAGGATTATCAGTTACAGAGTTCATCTCCGTTTCAACCACTTCTTGCGAGAAGGATATAACTTCTCTTATTGCTCCATGAACCTGGGGCGAGCATCTGAAAGAATAGGGATCCTGAACTCGCTGACTCCGTTTTATCTTGCTATCTTTAAGTAAGGATAAGATGTTTGAGGCTGATTCGATCTGACCTCTGTACGGTCTCAATTTATGGATTTCCGGTAGAAAAGGACCTCTTTTCCCGGAAATACATTCAATACTTGCAGAAGCGATGAAATCGGCATACTGGATAATTTTGTGAATTTTGATAATGGAAATTGCAGCTATTGATGTCATAAACTGTGTACCGTTTATCAGGGATAGACCCTCTTTCGTTTTCAATTTTAATGGTTTCAGCCCCTCTTTATTTAATGCATTTAACCCATTCATCCTTTTTCCATCTAAATAAGCATAGCCTTTACCCAATAGAACAAGAGCAAGGTGAGCAGAAGGGGCAAGGTCCCCAGAGGCTCCGACAGATCCTTTTTCTGGAACTGCCGGAATTATGTTTTTTTCGATCATCAAATATAGCATTTTCGGAATTTCCTCTCTAACCCCACTATTACCCTTGAGGAAACAAAAGAGCCTTAAGAACATTGCACCTTTAACTATCTCGAGAGGTAGGTCCTCTCCAACTCCTGATGCATGGCTGAGAATCAAGTTTTCCTGGAGTTTATCAATTTCTTCTTCTTTTATTTTGGTATTTGCAAGTTTCCCGAATCCAGTATTGATTCCGTAATATGATCTTCCAGCTTTCCTGACTTTGTTGAGGAACTTATTTGATCTTCTTACATTTTCCCATAAGTGAGAAGGTATTTCGAAAGGTTCATTGTCCAAAACAATTCTCTTAAAATCCTCCATCATTATCTTATCACTCAATTCCATACTTAACAGTATATATCTGAAGGCTAATCTGTCAATGGGATTCGATCCTCTTGCTATTAATACCAAAGCATTTTTATCTCTTAACTGTAGAATGTTTGAACAAAACAAGAAGGAAAGGATATTTTAAAAAGTTTAATATATATATTTAGTGTGGTAAGGATTACCTTGGGAGTTTTTAATTTTTTTAAAAATCAAGTTAAAGAAATTTTGAAAATAATTTAGAGCATCTTTTTTTACTTCTACCAAGCAGTAAATCCATCCCAAGCTCTATTATACCCTTATGATAATCAAAAGAAAAATTCTCTTTAATTTTATCATTGATTGAGGGAGTATTCTTCAAGTGGTTGAATACTTTATCAACTTTGCTTGGAGATATTTTGGAAATCAGATTCCTTAAGATGATACCCGATTTTATTTCTTTCCCCATTTTATTTCTCCATAACTTTTCATACTCAAGGAGGAAGTCCCGGCTAAAATCGTTCGCCCGAGCGGCCTTTAATAAAACTCTATTAGCAATGGAGGCCCCTATGAGACCGTAATGAATTCCACCACCGGTTGTCGTCTTTACCTGTCCAGCCGCTTCCCCAACTACAATTGCCCTATCACTGACCATCTTCTTTGAATCTCCACAAACAATTGGGGCTTTGTCAATCCTTCCTTCAGGAATATTGAATCGCCCATTATTTTTTCGAATAAGGTCATGTAAAACCCTTCCATCGTTTCTTTCCGAAAGCACTCCTATCCTGGTTTGATTCTCAAGGGGTATAACCCAACCAAAAGCCCCCAGATATGGACTATTTAGGATGTAAATCTCAACCGGTCCATCGCATTTTTGATCAAATTCTATCCTTCTTCCCCATAAAAGTCTTTTAGGAGGAACTAAACCTACTTTCCTGTGAAGAGTAAAATTGGTTCCCGTAGTAATAATGACGCAACGGGCACTTTCTTTCTTAATATTCCCCTTTTTAAGATATTTTACACAAACTCTATCCTTCTCATGATCCAGATCAATTACCATATTCTCAAGGAAAGGTTCCACACCCTCTTTTTGAGCTCTCGAAAATAATGCCTTGTCAATGGTCTTCCTATCAGTAACATAGGCAAAAGGGGAATCCTGAGAATATTGAAATTCAATAAGAGAAGGAGACAGAATCTTGATTGCAGAAATCTCATTGATAACCGCATCTTTGGGTAAGTCAAATTGACTGTAAGGGTTTATCCCAATTATTCCAGAACAAACAATACGCTCTCCGATTTCTTTTTTCTTATCAAAAATACCTACAGAATAACCCCCTTCTGCAAGTAATTTTGCAAGATAAGAACCAATAGGACCTGCACCAATTACAATAAAATCAAATTCCATTGTTTTATTATTATATAAGATATTTAATTTTTTTCAAGTAGTAGCATAAGAATGGGGAAACCAGGGTTAAAGGTTTTCTCATTATTCATTTTACTTTGGTTTTTCAGCGATTGCAAATAACCTCACGCCTTCTTTGAACAACATCTTTTGTATTTTTATCAATCCTGTATCGGATAAAAAGTTGTATACTGAATTTAGGTAGCATCTCGAAATCTTCAAGTATATTCGAGAGAATTTTCGTAAAATTAGAGCAATCTTTCCCCAGCCTCGTAGTTCATTTTCTATTGTTCCGATTTCAAGAATTCTTAATCCGGCTTTTTTAAGGATAGTTTCAAGTTCTTTCTTTGAAAAATTTCTGTGAATATATTTTACTCCTGTAATACCTTTTTCGATGCCAAAAGATTTTAGTAAATCTGTGGAGAAGAATTCAATCTTTTTCCTCAATTGATGAGGAGTGGTAATAAGAATTTTACCACCTGGTTTCATCAAACTAAATATTTTTTTCATCGTGTCATTGTAACTTCTAAGATGCTCGAGCACTTCGGACAATAATACAGATTGGAAAGAATTCTCTTTGATAAATAAAGGCCCTTCAATATCTCCAAGGATAAAAGCACCTTTTTTATTTCTTTTCTTTGCCCTGGATAATTTCTCGAGGGAAAGATCAATTCCGACAACCTTCCTATCTTCTGTTAATCTTCCAGACCCACAACCTATATCCAGAATGGTTCCTTGAAATTCCTTCAAGTTATCCTTGATAAATCTTTCCCTTATTCTTGCTCCAGGGTGAGAATATGTAATGTATTCTTCTGGGAGTTTTTTCCCTACTTCTTTGTAAAATCTTATATAGTTATCCATCTTTCAAAATATTCTCTCAAAGGAAAAACTAAAAAATTTATTCAGAGAGGGTTAATCCATCCCTAAAATGCACTTTTTTCAAAACAGCTTCACCCATCATAGCAGTAGAAATAGCTTTACCATCTCCTGCAATATCAGGAGTTCTAAAACCTTCTTCCAAAACCATTTCTACTGCCTTTTCTATCCTGTCCGCAATCTCTCCCAAATCAAACGAATATCGAAACATCATCGCCACAGATAAGATGGTAGCAAGGGGATTTGCTTCACCCCTACCGGCAATATCAGGAGCACTACCATGGATGGGTTCATAAAGACCTTTTTTACCTTCATTCAGACTTGCTGATGGCAGGAGGCCTATTGACCCGGGGATCATGGAAGCCTCGTCACTCAATATATCTCCAAATAGATTTGTAGTAAGGATAACATCAAATTGAGATGGATTTCTAATAATTTGCATGGCGCAGTTGTCTACATACATATGATTTATCTCTATTTCAGGGTAATCCTTTGATACCTCGTTGACAGTTTTTCTCCATAGAATGGAGCTCTCCAGAACATTAGCTTTATCCACTGAAGTAACTTTTTTTCTCCTCTTAACTGCTATCTCAAATGCTACTCTGGCAATTCTTTCTATCTCGTAGTCATAGTAAACAAGTGAATTTATCCCTTTGATTTTATTTCCTTCCTCCCTTATCTCTCTGGGTTCACCAAAGTAAATTCCACCTGTCAATTCCCTGACCACAACAAGATCTGTATTACGAATAATTTTTTCTTTCAAGGGAGAGGCATTGATTAGAGGAAGAAATATCTTAACAGGCCTTATGTTTGCAAAAGAACCCATCGCTTTTCGGAGCTTTAAGATTGCCTGCTCAGGTTTTTTTTTGATCGGCATATTGTCCCACTCTGGGGATCCAACTGCGCCAAGCAGGACAGCATCTGCTTCTTTGGCGAGTTCTAATGTCTCTTCTTCTATCGGGACACCTTTTTCCTCTAAACATGCTCCTCCAGCAAGTGCATGCATTTTCTCTATTTTAATCTGATAACTCCTTCCAACCACATCCAGAATTTTTTCCGCTTCGCAGATAACCTCCCTGCCTATTCCATCTCCTGGTATGATTAGAACTTTTATATTCATATAGAAAATTTACCACTCAGAAGGTATGGGATTAAACCGTTATGTTCTATGAGGTTCATCATTAACTTTTCAAAGGGAGGGAAAGAATACTCTTTCTCTTTCGTTTGGTTGAAAATCTCTCCCCGCTTAAGGTCAACTTCTATTTCATCTCCTTCCTCTATTTCTTCTACGATATCGGGGCATATTATAAGGGGCAGGCCAATGTTGAAGGAATTACGATAAAAAATCCGAGCGAAAGATTTTGCAATCACACAGGAAATGCCACTGGCTTTTATAGCAATTGGAGCATGCTCTCTGGAAGAGCCGCAGCCAAAATTTTCACCCGCAATGAGGAGGTCTCCCGTTTTTACCATACTGGCAAAATTTTCTCGAAGAGGTTCAAATAAATACTTTACAAGTTCGGATGGCTCTGTAAGATTCAAATAACGAGCAGGAATTATGACATCGGTATCAATATTGTCACCAAACTTCCAGGATTTGCCCTTTATAATCATTTCCATATCAATTCACCTCCTTGGGATGTGCAATTCTTCCTACAACAGCTGAAGCTGCTGCCACAGCAGGATTGGCAAGATAGACTTCACTTTTATAATGTCCCATTCTGCCCACAAAATTTCGGTTGCTTGTAGAAATCGCCCTTTCACCAGCACCGAGAACACCTAAATGACCTCCAAGACAGGGTCCGCAGGTAGGTGGACCGATGACAGCTTCGGCCTTGGCAAAGACCTCAAGAATTCCATTCCTGAGCGCTTTTAGATAGATCTCGGGAGTAGGAGGTATTACTATCAGTCTCACATGATCAGCCACTTTCTTTCCTTTAATTACTTCTGCCGCTATCTTTAGATCTTCATACCAACCATTTGTGCAGGAACCGATAAAAACTTGGTCAATTTTTATTTCTCCAAGATCGGAAATATTTTTTACATTGGAAGGAGAGAATGGAAGAGCAACCTGAGGTTCAAGTTCAGATACATCATATCTTCTTGTCTCAACAAACTCCGCATCAGAATCGCTGTAGTAAAAATTGTAAGGTCTCTTTGCCCTATCTTTGATATATTCCTCTGTAATCTCATCTGGAGATATTATCCCATTTTTAGCACCTGCCTCAACAGCCATGTTACACATTGTAAATCTCTGTGACATATTTAGATCGGAGATAGTTTCGCCTGTAAATTCCAGCGACCGATATATACTAACTTTATCACCAAGATCCTTCAGGGTCATTAGGATAAGATCTTTCCCATAGGTCCATTTTTTTAATTTTCCTGTATATTCTAACTTTATAGTCTCAGGCACTTTAATCCAAATCTTTCCGGAAAGAAGAGCACCAGCAAGGTCTGTACTCCCTACACCAGTAGATACACATCCGAGAGCTCCGTATGTACAGGTGTGACTGTCTGCTCCTATTACTAAATCTCCAGGCAGGACCAGACCCTTTTCCGGAAGTAAACAGTGTTCTACACCAGCTCTTCCAGTTTCAAAGAAATATTTTATTCCATAATCCCGAGCAAACTTCCTTAGTTTCTTTACATTCTCAGCAGATTTTATGTCCTTATTTGGTGTAAAGTGGTCAGGCACAAGGGCAATTCGGTCAAGACCTTTTATCTTAGCATTCGGAATATCCTCCAGGATGTCGATGGTAATGGGAGCTGTTATATCATTTGCGACCATAAAATCCACACTGGCAAGGATGTGCTTCCCGGATTTTACTTCTCCCTTCGAAACGTGTTTTCCAAGGATTTTTTCTGTGATAGTGCAGCCCATTTTAAAGATTGAATTCTTTTTTCTGGGTCATTTTCTTCTTTACATCCAGCCTGTTCAGAGCGTTGATAAAAGCCTCAGCGCTAGCAACAACAATATCGGTATTTGTTCCTCTACCTATAGAACTAAGGCCTTCTTCTTCTATATGAACAGTAACTTCCCCCAGGGCATCTGAGCCGCTTGTGATAGCACTTATGATAAAGCGAGTAAGTTTGCATTTTCCTTTGACTATCTTCTCAATTGCATTGTAAACAGCGTCAACAGGGCCATCCCCGCAGCCGACTTCTTCAAAGGGCTTTCCGTCTATCTTTATCTGGATCGTGGCAACAGGAATCATATTACTACCACTCGCAAAATTAACCGAATCTAATCTGTACTTCTTATACTCCCTAAGAGATTCTTCAGCAACAAGAACTTCAAGATCTTCATCGTAAACTTCTTTCTTTTTATCGGCGAGTTGTTTGAATTTCTTGAATATACGGTTTAACTCATCATCGGAGAATTCATATCCGAGGGTCTTTAGTCTTGTTTTAAGAGCATGCCTCCCTGAATGTTTCCCAAGAACCAGAGTACTTGAAGATAATCCAATATCCTCGGGCTTTATTATTTCATAGGTTGTTTCCTCCTTTAACACTCCATCTTGATGAATTCCCGCTTCATGGGCAAAAGCATTTCTTCCGATAATAGCCTTATTGGGCTGAACTGGTATACCGGTTATAAGAGAGAGAGTTCTGCTGGTGGGATATATACGTTTTGGATCAACATCAGTATAACAATCAACCACATCTTTTCTTATGTTTAATATCATAACTATTTCTTCTAATGAAGCATTTCCAGCCCTTTCTCCTATGCCATTGATAGTACATTCTACCTGCCTTGCACCGGCCTTTATACCAGCGATGGTGTTTGCCACTGCAAGTCCAAGATCATTATGGCAGTGAACACTTATTAAGACATCTTTTACCTTACTGATTTTTTCTTTTAAGTATCTAACAAGTTTGGTAAACTCATCAGGTGTTGTATAGCCCACTGTATCAGGAATGTTTATTATTTTGGCACCCGCTTTCACAACCTCAGTGAAAATTTCTGCAAGGAAATCTGGATCACTTCGAGTTGCATCTTCTGCCGAAAACTCAACGTTATCGGTAAACCCACGAGCAAATTCCACAGACTTCACTGCTCTTTCAAGGACTTCCTCAGGTTCCATTCTTAGCTTGTGCCTCATATGGATTTCTGATGTAGCGATAAAAACATGAATCCTACCCTTTTGAGAGTATTTAAGGGCTTCCCAAGCACGAGCAATATCTTTCTTATTCGCCCTTGCTAACCCGGCAATCTCAGGACCTTTTAGAGTTTTTGCTATCTCTGAAACAGCTTCAAAGTCACCCTCAGAGGCGATAGGAAATCCCGCTTCTATTACATCTACATTCAGCTTCTGCAGATGATGGGCTAACTTTATCTTTTCATCAACATTCATACTGAAACCAGGAGCCTGTTCACCATCTCTGAGAGTAGTATCGAATATCTGTACTTTATTAGACATAGATACCTCCTTTTGGCAAAAATAAAATGCAGGTTTTCATATATACATTTCCTCTAATAAAAATATTATTAGAGGATTTTTTTTCTCTTAATAAAATATTATTTTTTTTTTGAATTGTCAAGAGATATTCACCGCTCTTTTAAACAAGTGATAAAGAGGGTATGAAATTTCAATTCCGGGTGAGAGAATAGGGGAGAGGTTTTTTGGATTTTTACTCTAAGTAGCTGCTGTAATAGAAGAAGGTTAGTAAAGCCGCCTTCTCTTCCAGCGCAGGTATAAATATCCAACTGCGAGTCCAGCAAGGTGAGCTAAATGAGCTATGTTTCCACCTCCGGTCAATAGCATCAAGAATTCCAGACCCCCAAATAAGAAAACGGCATATTTTGCTTCAATTGGTATAAAGAACGGAAATATGATCAATTTTCTCCCTGGGAAGGTGATACCAAAGGCAAGGAGAATGCCGAATACTGCTCCGGAAGCTCCTATCACAGGAGTGCCTGATTTCATATTGAATAAAGAATAGATAAAAGCAGCCCCAATGCCGCAGATGAAGTAGTACTTATAGAATTCCTTTGTCCCCCATAGATATTCAAGTTCCCTTCCAAACATCCATAAGACGTACATATTTATTGCAATGTGGAAAAACCCGCCATGGAGGAACATATATGTAACACCCTGCCAGATCCAACCTTTCATAAATTGCCTCGGGATAAGGGCAAAGAATTTAGTAAAAGGAACCACATGAACAAGAATTAGTTGCAAGAAGAACACCGCAACATTTGCTATAACAAGGTTTCTTAGACCGTTTTGAGTTTGCCTTATTCTCATATCAACTCCTTAGTATAACCATTTTAATACATACCCGAGAATTAATATTCCAAGGATTCCGAATAGATTTATTCTAAACATAAAGCCGAAGGTGAGGTTGAAAATATGCAGGTCAAGGACAAATGGATGGAATCCGATCTTTATAGATTCCGTCATAACAGTTTTCACAGCACCTTCGGGTAAAATCATCCCCAAAAGATCACCAATTAAGGTTCCAATTATAAGACCCATAAGGAGGATGAATATAGTTAAACTCATTTTCTTTCTTAGTTTACGCAATTTCAATTTTCCTCTCAAGTTTTGTGAATAACAAATAAGAGATAGTCCCGGTGATAGAACCGGCTACAAGGGCAGATAAAACATAGATAGGGAGGAGGTAGATAAAAGAAGCCTCAGGGAAGAAAAGGATAGTGGCGAGGAGGATCTGAGTTATGGTATGGATTTCCGCTCCGATAATGCTAATACCGAGAAGACTTATATGTTTTCCAAACTTAATAGCAAGCCACATAATAATTACGCTCATTATCGTTCCGCTAATTGAAAAGAGGAAGGAGGGTGAAAGCAATCTTCCTAAAAGGAGACTCCCCATAAATGACTTTAGAATCCCAACTAAAAAGCCCTCTTTGAAACCAAAATAAATGATGGTAAGGAGGATAAAAATGTTGGCAAGACCCAGACGAATTCCTGGGATAGGTTGCGGAATGTAACTCTCTACCACAAAGATACTGATGGAAGCAGCCGTAAATACTGATATATAGGCGATCTTACTCTGTAACTCCATCATATTCCTCCCCTTCTATCCTAATATAAACTTTATTTGGGATGCAAATTATCTGTTCTCCTTTCTTTGATATCCAGCCCACCTTTTTGCATAATTTCAATGGACAAGGAGCTTTTGTTACTTTGACCCGCCCATCCTTTATAACAATCCTCGTCGTTCCAATTGCACCCTTAATATCTAACGTTCTATCTTTTGATAGAGGATAGATAAATTCCTTCGAGTTGTCAACTCTTATCTCCACTTTTTCCCCTGGAACCTTTGGTAGGAAAAAGAGAGAAGAAAGAAAGAAAATAATGATTGCAATATCGCCAATCTTTATAGGACGATATCTACCACTCGACCGCAATTGGAACAATGATGGTTTTCAATTCCAACTATTCTTGCTCTATAAGCCGTTCTTTGGACTAATAGATTGGAACATTCAGGGCAATAGGTGTTTTCTGCACCATCAATGGGTGCATTCCCAATATAAACATAATGGAGGTAACCGGATGCTATCTTATGAGCGTCCTTTAGCATTTCTATAGGCGTTGGTGGTCTTTTGTAACCCAGGTATGGGAAATATCTGGAGATGTGTAGGGGAATATTTTTATCAATGGAGGAGAGATATATAGATAAATTCTCAATATCATGATCATTATCACCGGGTATCAAGAGATTTGTAACCTCGATGTGAATTTTCTCTGAACTTATTTCAATAGTTTTCTTCGTAGTAGCGAGATCCCCTTTTAATACTTTCCTGTAATATTTCTCATCCATTGATTTGAGGTCTATGTTCATAGCACTTATTATTTCAAGAAGATCTTTGAGAGGTTCTTCATTAATGAGACCGTTGGTTACCATAACAAGGTCTATCCCCTCAGGTTTTGCGTATTTTGCAGTATCCATTATATATTCAAACCATATGATAGGCTCGCTATAGGTAAAGGCAATAGATGAGGTATTATAGCGCTTTGCTAACTCTACTAATTGTTCTGGCGATATATATCTGGTTGGTGTCTTTCTTGCAGAAATGGTATAGTTCTGACAAAAGGGGCACCTCATATTACATCCATTGGGAGAGACCGATAAAATTTCTGTTCCCGGGTGAAAATGAAACAGAGGTTTTTTTTCTATCGGATCTATTGCAAGAGAGGTGGTGTTCCCCATAGTTTTGCGCATAAAGGGTTCCATTATCGTTTTTCCTTGCCCAACATATTCCTTCTTTTCCCGGTTGGATTATGCAATAATGGGGGCAGAGGTTACATTTCACAATCTTATCTTTTGTTATATTGTAATATTCAGCTTCCCTTTTCTCCATATTTTTTAAATTTGCTCCTTTTTATAAATTTATGGATTTTTCCTGTAGAGTCAACCATTATTGCTTCTAGTTTATTATCTTTTGCAAATTTTGCTGCACGCTTATAACCCATTGCGAATAGAGCTGTTGAAAGACAATCATCTATTAATCCATCATTTCCAATCAATGTTACTGATTGAAGCCCCCTTGCTGGATATCCTGTAAATGGATTAATTATATGATGGTATCTTCTGTTATTATAGAAGAAATATCTTTCATAATCACCGGAAGTCATTATAAAACAGTTAGAGAGTCTTAAGGTTCCTATGATGTGGTTCTTATCTCTCGGGTCTCGGATCCCAATTACCCAATTTTTCTTTCTTCCTTTTTTCCCGATTAATGCAATGTCACCACCTGCGCTAATGAGACCAGAGGAGATTCCCATTTCATTAAGAATTTTTTTTCCCCGGTTAAGAGCATATCCTTTTGCACTTCCTCCAAGGGTTAGACTGAAACCCTTGGGGAGGGAGAGAGTATTGTGGTTTACTTTAACTTTCCTGTAATCAACAAATGAAAGGAGAGAGTCTATTTCTTTTCCCAATGGCATTACAGGCTTCTTAAAATAATTCCATTTTGAAAGGATTGGATCGACTGTAGGATCAAAAAAACCGTTAGTCATCTTGGATATGGTAAGAGAACCCTTAATAATATGAATAACAGTCGTATCTAAGACTTTTTCGTTAATACCATTTACTGGAATTTGATCAATTCTGCTAAATTCCTTTTCTAATTGCTTGATTGTTTTCTTTGCTTTTATTAGATTCCTTGCATAAATTTTTACTTGGACATAGGTATCAAAGTAGAAACCCTCCAATGTGTATTTTCTTTGAGGAAAAAAGACCGAAAAGATGATTACTATAAAAATAACACAGTATATAGAAATTCGCTTAAGCGTAATAGACCTCTTTTATTCATTCAGAAGACCTCTTTTATTCTTTTAAACGCCCAATCCAGTTCCTCTTTGGTGATAATTAGAGGAGGGGCAAAACGAATGATTGTGTTATGAGTCTCTTTACAGAGGATTCCCTTCTCCTTCAATTTTTCAGCATAGGGCCTTGCTGGCCCTTTCAACTCCAGGCCTATAAATAAACCTTTTCCCCTAATTTCCTTGATAACAGAGTTATCAAGAGTAAATAATTTATCCATAAAATATTTCCCGAGTTTCCTGGATCTTTCAGGCAGATTTTCTTTGAGGACATAATCAAGAGCTGCAATACCCACGGTAGCAGCAATAGGATTTCCACCAAATGTGGAACCATGATCGCCAGGATTAAATAGTCCAAGAACCTCTTTAGAAGATGCAACTACAGAAACAGGGTATACACCACCTCCTAAGGCTTTACCGAGTATGATCATATCAGGCTTAGCCCCGTCCCATTCCCATGCAAAGAGTTTTCCGGTTCTACCCAGACCTGTCTGAATTTCATCTAAGATGAAGAGCACATTATTTTCTTTACAAATTTTCTTAACTTCATTTAAGTAACCCTCAGGAGGAATAATAATTCCTCCTTCTCCTTGAATAGGTTCAAGCAATACGCCTGCAGTATTTTCATTTATCTTTTCCTGAATGACTTCAGCATTTCCGTAGGGAACTATTTCAAAGCCAGGGGTCAGAGGACCAAAACCATCTTTATATTGATCTTCTGTGGAAAAAGATATTATTGTTATTGTCCTTCCGTGAAAATTATTGATACCCACTATTATCTCTGCCTTTTCCTTAGATATGCCTTTTACCCTGTACCCCCATTTCCTTGCCGCTTTCAAGGCTGTTTCTACAGCCTCAGCTCCTGTATTCATAGGAAGAGCCATTTCCATTCCTGTAACCTCACAGACCTTTTTCAGGAAAAGAGGTAGTTTATCATTTCGAAACGCCCGAGAAGTTAGGGTGAGTTTATCAAGTTGTTCCTTCATCTTTTTTACGATTTCATGGTTACAATGTCCATGATTCAGTGCTGAATATGAAGAAAGCATATCCATATATTTATTTCCTTCAATATCCCAAACCCAGACTCCCTCTCCTCTGGTAAGAACTACATCAAGGGGCTTGTAGTTATGAGCTCCGTATCTATCGCCAATTTCAATTAACTGTTGGGATGAGTACTCCATATTCCTTCCTCCTTTTTTCTTCATATTATAATTGGCATGTGATTTGTCAACTGTGTGTTGAAGCAAGATTTACTAACCTGGTAATCTTGTGAATCAAAAATTAAACCAGAGAAAACTTTGTCTTTACATATTTCTTTTCTTTATTCTAAAACAGACCAATAGATTTCTATTTGGTTTGTTCCTTGATCCAGTCTCCTATAAGTTTTAACGCAGTGGGTGAAAAGGTCTCTTCTATTTGACCATACTCTGCGGGTAATCCAGTAGTTGCTTTTTGAAAAAGATGATTAAGGCCGGGTAGTTCCTTAACTATATAGTTTTTATTCCCGCCTGCCTTAAAGGCTTCTTCTATTGCAGTCAGGTTTTCTTCTGGAGGAACCTGGAGGTCTTTTTCTCCATTTATAGCAAGGACGGGGAATTTAATTTTCTTAAGAGCTGGTTTTGGGTCATAAGACAGGAAAAATCGGAACCAGGGAGAGAGCAATTGTTGAATTTCCTTATCGATCATAGTCTCAGATTTGCCCATTGCCTCTCTTTCCTTTTCCGGTGTTTCTGCAAGAGCATCTTCTATAATCTTGCGTATCTTCTTTTCAGCAATTTTATTATCTTCTTCTTGTTTTATAATCAAATAGATTTGTTTATTAAGATTTTTCGCTCTCATGATTTCTTCTTCTGAAGCCAACTTTTGGGCCTTTGCAATAAGTTCAGTCTGCATTTCAAGGATTTTATCGCCAGGGAAACCTGGAGCAGCCAATAAAACAATAAATGCAACATCAGGAGATTCACAAGCGACTTTTGGAGCGATGATTCCTCCTTCACTATGCCCAATAAGACCAATCCTTTTCTTATCAATTTCTTTCCGACTCTTTAAAAATTCAATACCAGAGACAACATCAGAAGCAAAATCCAGAGTTGTTGCCTTGGAGAAATCACCTGTCGATTTTCCAATCCCTCGGTCATCCACACGAAGCACAGCAATCCCTTGCCGGGTTAGATAATCTGCAAGCACCAGGAATGGATGGTGACCAAAAATCGTCTCATTGCGATCCTGTGCGCCTGAACCAGATATTAGAAGAACTCCAGGGAAGGGTCCATTCTCTTCTGGCAGAGTCAGGGTGCCAGCAAGTTTTATGCCCGCCTTTTTATTTTCGTAGAAAACCTCTTCTTCATTGTAGGGATAGGGCTTTTTTGGTTCCTGGGGACGCCTGACCTCTGGGATTTTTTTGACCTTTTTAAGAAGAAGAGGTAAAGTAAGGCCGCTCTGTTTCCATTCTCCCTTGATACTTAACCCATCTTCTTGAAGTTCGCCTTCATAAATACCAAAGACGGCTTTCACGTTGAGATGCAATTTTTTGTTATCTATTATAACCTCGCTAACTGGAATATTAGTAGCTCCCTGATCAGGGCTATCCATAGTAGCAGTAAAGTTTCCATTTGGCTTTTCCGAAATCTTAAATACAACTCTAAGTTCTGTTCCAGAGAATTTTAAAGTTCCCTCCCAGATACCTTTGAAATTTTCTGGTTTATAATTTCCAAGAGCTGATCTTATAAAACCGAACCAAATTAAAGCCAGCAGAGTTAAAAGAACTATTCTTTTGTTCATAAAAACCTCCTCTATTTTAAACTTTTGTATCAGAAGAATATTTATTATAATATATTTTATTTTTTATTTTATTCAAGTCTTTAAATAATATTATTGATAAATTTCATTTTTACAAGGGTCGGATACCTCTCATATAAGCAATGAAAGAACTGCAACTTCAAATCTCTTATAGATGAATTTTCTTTTTGTCTTTAGCAAGGTTAAAAATTAGAGAGATAATGTTTTCTTTCTCTTGACAGAATAGAGTTTTGTAATAGTTTTATTATATGAAAAGGGCGCTTGTTATAATTGATATGTTGAATGATTTCATTCACAGAGATGGAGCTCTTCATATTAAGGGCGGAGAAGAGATTATTGATTCAATAAGGGAAGAAAAAGAAAGAGCTAAAAAAAATGGGATTCCCATCATCTATATCTGCGACTTCCACAGGAAAAATGATCCAGAATTCAAAATATGGCCCCCTCATTGCATCCAAGGAACCAAGGGAGCAGATATAATAGATGAATTAAAACCAGATAAGGATGATATCGTTGTGAAAAAAAACACATATTCTGGCTTCTATAAGACCGATTTAGAAAAAATACTGGAAGCTCGAAAGATAGAAAATCTTATCTTGACAGGTGTTGCCACCAATATCTGTGTGCTCTATACTGCAGCGGATGCTCGAATGAGAGGTTATGCTGTTGAAGTTCTAAAGGAAGGAGTAGAGGGTCTTACTTCACAGGATAAGAAATGGGCTCTAACACAGATGAAAAAAGTTCTCCAAGTTTTGGTGAAATAAATGCAAATCCACGCTACACTAAAAGAAATCCTATCCGGTTCTACAACAGATATATACTTTCACCGGGCAGAGGAGATATTAAAAAAAGAGAATAAAAATCCTGAGGTTGTAGTCGAAGTCTGGGCAAAGAATTTTCCCGATAATTATCCGTGGTGCTTATTTGCTGGCCTTGGAGAGGTTATCGATTTACTGAAGGGGAAAGAAGTAGATCTCTGGGCTCTTCTAGAAGGTAGCCTCTTTCTCGAAAGAGAGCCTGTTATGACAATAAAAGGCAAATATCTTGAGTTTGGCTCTTTAGAAACGCCTCTTCTTGGTTACATCTGCCAGGCATCAGGTATATCTACGAAGGCTGCTCGGTGTAAAATTGCTGCTGGAGAAAGGGCCATACTTTCATTTGGAGCAAGAAGAATGCATCCCTCAATAACTCCTGTTATAGATAGATATGCCTATCTGGGTGGTGTAGATGGGGTGTCTGCAATCTTATCAGGAGAAAGGTTAGGGATAAAATCGAAAGGAACTATACCTCATTCTGTTATTCTTATACTCGGTGATACTAAAGCTGCTGCATTGGCATATGACAGAGCAATCCCGGAGGGAATCCCAAGGATTATTCTTGTGGATACTTTTAGGGACGAAAAGGTTGATGCTCTTCGTGTTGCAAATGCACTGAAGGAGAGACTTGATGCTGTCAGGATAGATACTCCATCTTCAAGGAGAGGGGATCTTGCATTAATTGCTCAAGAGATAAGAGGAGAATTAGACCTTCGGGGATATAAAGATGTAGGAATCTTTGCATCTGGTGGAATAGATGAAAAAGAGATAGTTAAACTCAATCCCTGGGTTAATGGATATGGTGTTGGAACCAGCTTATCCAATGCGCCTACAATAAACTTTAGCCTTGACATTGTTGAGATTCAGGGTAAACCGGTGACCAAGAAAGGAAAGACAGCGGGTAGAAAAGAGGTTTACGAATGCAGGAAGTGCGGTAAAAGGAAAATTTCATTCCACAAAGATCCAGGGAAGAGATGTGAATGTGGCAGTGAAATGGATCTATTAACCAAGAAAATAATGGAGAAGGGGAGACTTACTGTAGAAATGGAAACACCTGATGAAATAAGAAAAAGGGTGCTAAACAGGTTAAGGTTTCTTGATGTATAACATAAAATTTGTAGAAGAGCATATCCAAGAGTTAAAAGAAACATCCATAAAGAAAGGTATTTCACTTGAATTTGATTATTTTATTGAATTGAACGAAGAGAGAAAAAGTCTTAAAGGTCGTGTGGATGAGCTACACTGGATCAGAAATGAAAAGGGAAAGAAAGTTGGGGAATTAAAAAGGCGAGGGGAGGATCCAACCGAGTTGATAGATGAATTGGAAGATTTGAAAGAAGGTCTTACACAACTAGAACAGGAATTAAAAGAGATTCAAAAGAAAGTTAACGATTTTATTGCCTGGATACCCAATTTAATTCACCCTTCTGTTCGGGATGAATCTATTGTTGTAAGAGAACCAACCGGGATCAGGGATTTCTCCTTTAAACCTCTTACCCATATTGAACTTGGAGAGTCCCTTGGTATACTTGACTTTGAGGCTGCTTCCCGTATTGCAGGGAGTAACTTTGTTCTCTATAAAGGTAAAGGAGCAGTTCTGGAAAGGGCTTTGGTCAATTTTATGCTTGACCTCCACATAAAACGTCATCAATATACAGAGATTTTCCCACCCTTTCTAGCAAATGAAGAATCAATGTTCAGCACAGGACAACTCCCCAAGTTGAGAGATGATATGTATATTACAGAAAGGGATGGTTTTTTCCTTAATCCTACTGCTGAAGTTCCTCTGACCAACATCCTTGCCGGTTCGATATTAAGCCCCGGGGACTTGCCCATCAAATACTGTGGTTATACTGCCTGTTTCAGGAGAGAAGCAGGATCCTATGGAAAAGAAACAAGAGGGCTTCTCCGTGTTCACCAGTTTAATAAGGTAGAACTGGTTAACTTTGTTTTGCCAGATGAATCATACCGGGTTCTTGAAGATTTGTTAGATGAAGCTTTAGATGTCATTAAACTTCTGGAATTACCTTATCGTGTAATTCAACTCCCCTTTGATGACCTCTCCTTTGCTTCAGCAAAGACCTATGATATTGAAATTTATGCACCTGGGGTAGACAAATGGCTTGAGGTCTCATCGGTGAGTAATTTTGAGGATTTTCAGGCGAAAAGGGCCGAGATTAGAGTAAGAATTGGGGGAGAGACCAAGCCACTTCATACATTAAATGCCTCTGGAGTTGCAACAGCAAGGCTTATGGTTTCTCTAATTGAAAATTATCAAACAGAAGAGGGCGAAATTGAAATTCCTGAGCCCCTTTTACCATATATAAATTTTGAAAAAATAGGTTAGAATAGCTTACTTCTGGAATTCTTCGCGGAGGGCTATGTATTCCTCGTATTTTTTGAGTTTCTTTGGAGATTTTATTATAATAGTATCTTTCTGTTCAACAATATCAAATTTCTCTAAATCTCTCAGATATTTTTTTATCTTCTCTATGGAAAGACCTGTCATATCTCCAATCTCTTTTCCCTCTGGACTCAGACCTGTATCAACTTCTTTCTCTTCTCCTTCTCGAATTTGATCTCCAAGATAGTAGATAAGCCTTATTCCTTCATTGGGAATTGAATAATATTTAAGCATATCATCAGTCTTCCTTAAGCGCTCCGTTAATGTTCCAATAATATATTTAATAAAAGGATTTTCGTTTATTGAACGCAAAAAAGCATCTCTATCCACAATAATAAGTTCAGTATCCGTCTCAGCTATTGCAGAGGCTGAACGTGGTTCCCTGTCTAAAACAGCCATCTCCCCAAAAAACGCTCCATCCCCTAAAACGGCTAAAAGCTTCTCCATATCTTCCATTCCCTTGACGATCCGGACCTTTCCTGACTTAATGAGATACATCTCATTTCCTTCTTCCCCTTCTCGGAATAAAGTTTCACCGGCTTTTAATATCCTTTCGTATCCAATATCTTCCTTAGCCATAATACCTCCTTTTCATTTCCTCTCGATATACTCTTCTGTTCTTGTATCGATAACAATTTCATCTCCTTCCTGGACAAATAATGGGACCTTCACTATGGCACCTGTTTCCAGTTCGGCTGGCTTTGAACCTCCCTGGGCAGTATTACCTTTAATTCCTGGCTCGGTAGAACTAACCTTCAGAGTGACAAAGTTCGGGAGCACTATTCCAATAGCTCTATCTTCCGCTATCTTAACTTTGCATTCCATTCCTTCTTTTAATAACAAACCACAATTTGATATTTTCTCCTTATCTATTATGTATTGTTCGTAAGTTTCGAGATCCATAAAGTAGTAATTACCGTTTTCTTTATAAAGAAACTGTGCATCCTTTTCTTCCAGTTGCGCAATCTCAAAATTGTCTCCTTTTTTGAATGCCTGCTTTAAGGTTGCACCATTTTCTAAATTCTTGAGGGTTGTTCGGACAAAAGCCTGTCCTTTACCTGGGTTAACATGAAGAAAATCAATTACCTCGTACAGAAATCCATCATACTTTATTATTAAACCTTTTCTTAAATCAGATACAGACCCCATTTTATAGAGCGATCAATTCCCTTTTTGAATTAGTCAGGGTAACAATATTCCCATTCTGAAGAGCAACTGTATCTTCGATTCGAACACCTTGATAGTCGGGCAAGTAAATGCCTGGTTCGATGGTGAAGACCATACCTTCTTTTCCAATTTCATTGCTTTTATATGAGAGAGAGGGAGATTCATGGATATCTAAACCCACACCATGTCCCAGGGAGTGAGGAAAATAATCTCCAAAACCACTCTTCTTAATATAATCCCTTGCAATTTTGTCAACTTTCCTCAACTCTATATCTTCTTTTACTGCTTCTCGTGCGAGTTTTTGCGCATTATATACAGTTTCATAGAGTTTTTTATCCTTATCTGAGGGAGAACCCAGGAATACTGTCCTTGTCATATCAGAGTGATAATGATTGTAAATTGTCCCAAAATCGATCGTTATAAATTCTCTATTTTTTAATTTTTTATTAGAAGCAACCCCATGGGGAATAGAAGAACGGTATCCTGAAGCAACAATAGTATCAAAGCTTGGTTTCTCTCCGCCTGCTTTCCTCATTCTGTATTCTAACTCTGCTCCAATCTCTATCTCTCGCACTCCCACTTTGATATAATTAAGGATCTCATGAAAGGCTTTATCACCTATTTCGCAAGCTTTTTTAATATTCTCAATTTCTTTCTCTGATTTTCTAATCCTCAAGTCTTCAATAAAAGAATCAAGCCCCTTGAACTTCAACCAGTCTAATTTCTTACGTAATTTCCAGTAGAGATTATAAGTTACATACTTGGACTCAAAACCTACTCTGCTTCTTCTCTTTATAAGCCTTTGGGTTGAGAGTTTTTCTATGTAATTTTTTTTTGTAAGACAAACATCTGCATCTTTAACCCGCTGGACTATCTCGCCCTGGAATCTATAGTCTGTAATCAGTTCAGCTTTACGTGGAGAAATAAAAAGGATTCCTGAATCCCCGGTAAAACCCGTTAGATAAAATATATTTTTTATGGAAGTTACTAAAAAAGAGTCTATATTATTATCTTTAAATCTACTTTGTAATTCTTTTATACGACTTGCCACAACTATGTCCCACTTAAACCATCGATCCATTCACGAAAACTGTCGTCAACTTTTTCTTCTTCCTCCCCTTCTTCTGTGGAAATTTCTCTTTTTTCTTCAAATCCTTCTTTTTCTATCGGGGCCTTTTTATCAGATTCCAAAAGTATTTCCTCTTCTCCCTTTCCCTGGGTTTCTTCCTCGCCTATTTCTAAGTTCTCTACCTCCTTAGAGCTTTTAATTTTATCAATCCTGTTCTTTATCTCATCACTTTTATCCCTTTCATATAATTTCTCATATATATTCAGGGCCTTCTCTTTAAATCCTTGTCTCTCATAAATCTCTCCAAGTCGGAGAGTGCGATCTCTATCCTGGGAGATCTTTTCTTCCTTTGATTCAACTGAAACTTCAACCTCTTCAGAAGGTTTCTCTTCCTCTATTTCTACTTCTTCTCTTTTCCCTTTTTCGGGAGCTTCTTTTTCTGCTGTTAAACTCTCTTCTTCTCCCTTTTCTTCTAATCCAAAAATACTTTCAATCTCTTTTTCTAAAGGTTTCTCTTTTGTGACTTCTTTACCTATCTCAACTTCCTCTTCTTCTAATCCAAAAATACTTTCAATCTCTTCTTCAGAAGGTTTCTCCTCTGTGACTTCTTCGCCTATCTCAACTTCCTCTTCTTCAACTTCTTCCTCTTTTTCTAAATCAAAGAATCCCTCTATTTCCTTTTCTTCAATACCTGCCTCTGGAGTAGGAATTTCTTCTTCCTCTTCTAATCCCTTTTCTTCAATACCTTCCTCTGGAGGAGGAGTTTCTTCTTCCTCTTTTAATCCCTTTTCTTCAATACCTTCCTCTGGAGTAGGAATTTCTTCTTCCTCTTCTAATCCCTTTTCTTCAATACCTGCCTCTGGAGTAGGAATTTCTTCTTCCTCTTTTAATTCTTTGCCGAAAATATCTGAAAGCTCTAATTTCTCTTCCTCAATTTCCTCTTCTGGCTCTTTTTTAAACTCTTTTTTCTCTTCAAAGAAAGCCGATAGACCTTCTTCTTCAAACCCTCCCTTTTCTACTTCTCTTGCTTTTTCTTCAATCTGCCTCAATGATCTTTTTGCTTCTCTGTCAAGCGGATCAAGTTCAAGCAAGTGATTCAATATCCTTTTAGCATTTTCTATATCTTCTTGTTCCATATAGAGTTCGCTTAGTTCCTTTAAAGCGAGGATACTCTGTTGGTCGAGTTTGGTTGCCGCTTCTAACTTTTCTATCGCCTTTTCTCGTCCTCCTTTTTCTTTATAGCAACGTCCAAGAACCAAAAATCCAGTAGCATATTCTGGATGTTTCCGAACCCCTTCCTCTGCTATCTCTATTGCTTTGTCTAACTCGCCTCCTTTTCTTAGAAGATCTGCATATTGAGCAAAGAGAAGAGAATTAGGATCTCTTTCTAAACGTTCTTTTATTCTTTTTAAATCATCACTCATTACTATTCTCCTTTTTTATATTATAAGAAAAATATCTCCTTTGTCAATAGGAAAACATACTAGTTTTCTTTTTGCCCTCTTGTTAAATTGTCAAATTGGATAACCTCCACGCCTGCTTCTTTCAATATATCTTTTGCAAAGGTATCCGGATAGCCCTCTTTATATATAATCTTCTTGACCCCTGCGTTTATCAACATCTTAGCGCAGGTAAAACAGGGATGAGTAGTGACATAGAGTGTAGAATCCTGGATTGAAATACCCATTTTAGCAGCCTGTATTATTGCATTTTGCTCCGCATGAATTGCCCTTGACAGTTCCATTCGTTCGCCTGAAGGGATTTTGAGTTCGTCACGAATGCAACCGCCTCTTTCTTCACAATGGCGGATCCCACTTGGGGGTCCATTGTAGCCAGTTGTAAGGATGCGCTTGTTTCTAACAAGAATTGCTCCAACCTTTCTTCTAAGGCATGTAGCTCTTGTAGCAACCAATTCAGTAATTTTCATGAAATATTCATCCCATGAGGGTCTACCCATAAAACTTTACCTCCTTTCGGAGTTTTTTAAAAGTATTTAAACAAGCCTCATAGTTTGCCTGCAGGTGGATTTGAGATATCCGCATAAACATCTTTCCCGACAAGGCGATCATAATCCTCCATTCTGATCTTTACGGTTTCGGTATGGGTTCCCGAATTAAAAACAATTTCTTCTTCCCCTTTGAAAGACTTATCTACATAAAAAGTAAGATTGTAGAGATTGCCAAAGGGCGGTGTCGCTCCCGGATCACAATCAGGAAATAAGCTTTCAAATTCCTTCTCGGGAGCCAATTCAACTTTTTTGTATCCGAGTGCTTTCATCTTTTTTATTGAAACTTCATGGGGTGCTGGAATTACAGCCATTACCATCTCGTTGTCACACTTTAAGATCACGACTTTAGCAAACTTGTATCCTGTTATATGTTCAGAAGCTGCAACTTGCTGGGCAGTAAATATTTCTCTATGCTTTTCTATATCATACTTAATCCCGTTTTTCTTTAAAAAATCCTTTAATCTTTTTGCAATTGCCATAATCCCTCCTTTTGTTTTCCTCTTTTATAACAAATCTTTGAATTAAAAAAAATATACTCAAAAAAGGAAAATTAATCAACCCTTTTTGCCCTTTTGATAATTTTTAGCATCTCTGAGTGAATTTTTCCATTGGAAGCAATTATGTGATCTTTCCTGTAATTCCATTCAAGCTTATAGAAATTTGAAACTCTTCCACCTGCTTCTCTTACTAGGAGCCCCCCTGCTGAGATATCCCAGGGTTTGAGTTTCTTTTCCCAGAAGCCATCGAGCCTTCCGCAGGCGACATAGGCAAGATCAAGGGCAGCAGAACCAAAGCGTCTTATTCCTCTTGCTTCCATCAAGAACTTGGAGAATTCCGAAATTTTCGAATATTCCCTTAATCTTCTGATATATGGAAAACCAGTAGCGAGAATCGAATCTATGAGTTTATCTCTATTAGAGACTGATATTGGATTGCCATTTAATTTTGCTCCCCTCCCCTTTTGGGCAGAAAATAGCTCTTTATGAATAGGGTCATAAATAACACCAATTTTCAAATTACCTTCAAGCTCATAGGCAAGAGATACGCAAAAAAATGGAATTCCATAAGAGAAATTGTTGGTACCATCCAGTGGGTCCACAATAAATACCTCATTCCTTTCCCATTCTTTTAAATTGGATTCCTCCGCTACTACACCAGCTTCTGGATATTTTTTTCTAATAGAGCTTATAATAAATTCTTCAGATTTCCTGTCAGCCGTTGTTACTAATTCCCTTCCTTGTTTTCCTTCAATATCAAATTCTTTTCTGAACAAGGTTGTGAGAATACTTCCTGCATTAATTGCTATATCTTTTAAAAAATGAAGTTTATCATTCATAAAATCTCTTTGTAAACAATTTTATACACATTTACACCTCCCCTGTAGTTTGATACCCATAGAAATTTTCCATCAGGGGATATAGTAACGCCTATTGGATGACCATTACTTTCATTGCCTGTTTTTTTGGTATAGATTTGAACCATTTCTCCTGAATCAACTACCCCAATTTCGTTGTCTTTATAATTGCAGACAAAGAGATATCTTTCATCAGGGGAGAGGACACAGGTTCTTGCTCTTTTTCCAACTTTTGCTTTGCCCATCCATCTATCATTTTTTATCTCCAATTTACGGATAACCTCCTCTAAGTTGTTGGTCTGATAGAGATATCGCCCATCTTTCGTTACTACAAGATGTCTTGGAGTGATTCCAGCAGAAATATTTTTTATTTTCTTATGACCATTCTCTACATCGATCTTTGTAAGAGTTCCTCCACCCATATTTGTAATATAGGCAAACTTCCCATGAGGTGTAAATACTATACCTCTGGGTTTTCTAACTACCTTGATTTCCTTTATCACTGCTAACTTTTTTGTATCAATTACAGAAACAGTAGCCGATTCCCAATTGCTCACATAAACCCATTTACCATCGGGAGAAGCCTTTACGATTTTTGGTATATCTCCTACTGGAATTTTTATTAGAATAGAATCCAGAAAATAATCGTATAGACAGACCTCATCTTTATCATATAAGGAGAACCAGATATATCTTCCGTTTTGGGTAAAATCACATTCAACAGGCATGCCCCCTGCAGGAATTCTTCTTATGACCTTCATCTTTTCTGAATCAATAATATCTACATGATTTCCATATAGGCAATTCGCCACAACATATTTACCATCAGGAGAATAATAGACTGATTTGGGACCGCAGTCAACATAGATTGTCTTTATCAGCTTTAAACTCTGGAACTGGAGTACAGATAGAATAAAAAATAAAGTCATCGAATTGAATTAATAGAAAAGAAAGTAAGAGGAAATTCAGGATTGATTTTATAGTCATAAAATGTGAATTTGCCTTTTCCTCCTTCCTGGTTAAACTGAATTTTTTTAAGGAAATAATCATCATTAAATTGCACAGAGAGGGGATAGGTTGAATCAAGTTTCAATGGAGATATGTATACCCATCTATTATTGATCGAGTCCACTTTATAGTAATCTTCAGGTGAAAATAACAATTGGGATAAGGATATTGGGGTTCTGGTTCGTTTGATGCGTTTATCTTTCTCTATCCAGATGAAAACAGAATCTGCGTCGAAGATCATAATTTGTTTTTCGGGTTCTCGGACATCAATCCTTGCTTTACCCTTTTTTATTGAAACAGAACCCATGAATTTGAATGTATCATTTTCCACTGTTAAAGTTTCTATAAAGGCGCATTTGAAGGATTTAATTTCGCTAAATCGGTCTGCAACTTGAGTAAGGACGGATGAGGAGAAAAGGATCAGTAATATCATTCTGGACTCTCCCTCTTGACTAAAACTTCTCTTGGCTTAGAGCCTTTGAATTTTCCTACTATTCCTGCCCTCTCCAATTGATCAATTAAACGTCCCGCCCTTGCGTATCCTATTTTAAATTTTCTTTGAAGGAGTGACACAGAAGCGGACTGTCGGTCTATTACAATCCTCTTGGCTTCCTCAAACAGTTCATCAACCTCTTTTAGTTCTTCAGGACCTTTTTTTATTTCCAGGAACTTTTCTATTTCCTCAGTTGGGGGATAATAATCCAGACCTTCTACGAATTCAGTGAATTTTTCTTCCTGGATTCCTAATTCTCTGTTTAACAGTTTGCTAAATTCTTCGATCCGTTCCCCGGCTCCTGGAAGCATTCTATCTCCAAGAACATCAAGGACATCCTCTTCCTTTATATAGGAACATATCAAATCCGGATTCTCAAACTTAACCTTTAATAATTTTCTCAAGTGGATGAGTCCGATCAGATAGACCAGTTTCTTTGTTTCTTCAGTGGTAACGAGCGGTCCATGCAGGCGTTTTGGCACTCCTTCATCCGGGGGGGTAAAGAGCATGTCTCCATTTCCTAAGAGTTGCTCTGCACCTCCTGTGTCCATTATAGTTTTAGAATCATGTCTGGATGCTACTTGAAAGGCAATCCTTGCTGGGAAGTTTGCCTTTATAAGACCCGTAATGACATCAACTGAAGGTCGTTGTGTTGCAAGGATAAGATGTATCCCAACCGCCCTGCTCATTTGGGCGAGTCTTATTACAGCATTTTCAACCTCTCTACCACTCCTCATCATAAGATCAGCAAGTTCATCAATTATTATAAATATATACGGCTTCTTATCCTTTATTTTCCTATTATATCCTTGAATATCCCGAACACCAACTCTTGCAAATTCTTCGTATCTCTTTTCCATACATTCGAGGACTTTATTCAAAAATTGTATAGAGGTTGATTGATCGGATATTACACTCCTTATAAGATGGGGAATGCCATTGTAGATGGATAGTTCTATCCTCTTTGGATCAATTAGGATGAAACGAAGCTCTGAGGGCTTTGCCTTATAAAGGAGTGAAGTTATAATTGAGTTAATGAAAACGGATTTACCAGAGCCAGTCGCTCCTGCAATAAGGAGATGGGGCATTGAAGCGATGGAGGAGTAAAGAGGTTTGCCCGTAATATCCTTACCAATTGGTATATAAGTGATAGAAGGATTTTCCTTGAATGTTTCATTATCAATAAGCTCCTTTATAAATACCATCTCTCTGTTTCTATTAGGAACTTCGATACCTACAACTCCTTTCCCGGGTATTGGAGCAATTATTCTTATCTTTTCCGCTCTAAGGGCAAGAGCGAGATCGTTCGAAAGGTTTGATATCTTAGATAACTTAATACCCGGGTCAGGCTTAAATTCGAATCGGCTAACTACAGGACCTCTTGTGACGCCTGTAATCCTTCCCGTTATATCAAAATTTTTCAGTTTATTTTCTATAACTTTCTTATATTTATTTATGGTTCTTTCTGACATCCACTCCATCTCAACAGGGTCATTTAAAGTCTCAAGGAATTTTGTCTGAAATTCACTATCACTCATTAAATAGGAGGGCTGTGACTTAACTTTCGAAGTTTTTTTTGACAGTGCATTTCTTTGCAGTCTTTGTTTTTCCCTCCATTCTATCTTCTGGACTTTTTTATCTACTTCAACTGAGAACTTATCTTCTATCCTTTTTGTCGCTGTTGGTTTCATCTTCCTGAGTTTATTAAGGAAAGCTCCAAAGTTGAATTTAAAAACAGGATAGAGGTATATATAAAGGATAATAAGAAAGAGGAACGAAATAAGGGCAATACTTCCGTTTAAACTCATTTTTTTCACGAGGAAATTTCCTACAGCAATTCCCATTTGTCCTTTTTTCGCTTCAGAAATTGTGGGGTGGATTGATTGAATAAGTAAAACAAAGAAGAATATCCATACAAAGAAACCACCAAAGCGATAAAATATTTGCTTAATCCTGTTTGTAAAGAGGGCGATAGCCCCGATAATCAGTATGAAAGGAAGTAAGTAGAATGAAATGCCAAAGGTATTATGAATGCTCTTCGCTATGCAGGATCCAACAATACCACCAAAATTTTTCAAGGGATCCCCTCCAGGTGAATAGCTTAGAATAGATGAATAGATAATAAAAAAGAGAAAGAGAAGAATTATTCCATTCATTCTTCTTTTCCTCCTGTTGTCCATATCTTTAACTGTCAGTATAAGGGATCCAATAAGAAATCCCACAAGAACTGCAATTATAACACTATTAAGTATTATCATACTTGAATAATATACCTGAATGTATGTATGTCAAGAGCTTTTGGGTGTAACTATGAAAAAGTCAAAAAATTAAGATTTCGGAATACCAAGAATTCTTATATCGTTGACATTAGTCCCGGTTTCTCCAGTTAGAATTCCTCCTCTTATCTTCTGAAAAAATTTGGTGGTTGTGTGGTACTCAAGAGCTTCAAGAATCTTCTTTTTATCGATTGATTTTTCTCTTCCTCCGATAATTCCCCCTGCGAACTCGGAGTTGCCATCAATCCCATCAGAGTCTATTGATAAGAAGACAGCTTTACTAAAGAAAGGAATATCTTCTGCAAATCCTAAGACACATTCTTGGTTGGGGCCCCCTTTCTTATTACCAAACTCATCAAGAGTTACTGTTGTCTCTCCTCCTGATAGAATAATTGCAGGGGAAGATATAGGATTGCTTGAAGATTGCACCTCTCTTGCAATCCTGCTGTGGAGAGATCCAACTTCCTTTGATTCTCCCTCAATTACAGATGAAAGTATAAGTACATTATGACCCATCTTTTTCGCTTTTTCTTGAGCCACTTTTAATGCAGATAAATTGTCCAGGATGATCCTGTTGTAAGTTTTCGAAAATACTGGGTCTCCAGATGAAGGGGTTTCTGGAATTTTGCCGTTTATTCCTTTTTTAATTATATTTAAGACTGAAGAGGGAACCTTTTTCTCAATATCATATCTTTTCAGAACGGAAAGCGCTTCTTTAAAGGTTGAATCATCAGGAGCTGTGGGGCCTGAGGCAATACTGGAAAGGTCATCACCAACCACATCAGAGATGATAAGTGAGATTATCATAGCAGGATTTGCAATTGCCGAAAGCCTTCCACCTTTTACCATGGAAATATGTTTTCTTACAGCATTTATTTCATTAATGGTTGCTCCTGATCCAAGGAGCAATTGATTGGTTCTCTGTAGTTCGGAAAGTTTTATCTCTTCATCAGGTAATGGAAGAAGGGCAGATCCGCCTCCAGATATAAGAGCGATTATTAGGTCATCCTCACTTGCCTTCTCTGCAATGGACAAAATCTCCCTTGAGGCCTGGATTCCTTCTTCTGTAGGTAGAGGATGTCCTGCCTTTATTACCTTAATAGGGCCTATTTTATTTTCCGGTGTATCCTTTACCGCAATTACACCTTCTTTAATTTTATCTTGCAGAATTTGGGATAGGGCTTTTGCCATTTGATAGGTTGCTTTACCAGCCCCAATCACATAGATATTCTTTATCTTATTAGTGCATATCTTAAGCTCGCATATTTTAATAAAGCCGTTTTCCATGGAGACTGAGTGTTTTATACTCTTTTCTGGTTTCGTTTCTTTTAAAGTGGATTCAAGGATTAAAAGAATATCTTTTCTGATTTTAGATGAATTTCGGATGAGTTCTTCATAGTTCTTAATGAATTCCATTGCAACTAATTTCGTTTAAAAATTAAGTTCCCGTCCTTCGCATCTATTAGAACCTCTCCTTCCTTTATCTCACCGTTTATTAGCTTTGAAGATAAAGGTGTTTCTATTAATCTCTGGATAGTTCTCTTTAAAGGTCTTGCTCCAAAGGTTCTATCGTATCCCTTTCTTGCTAAAAGATCCTTTGCTTCGTTGGTTACCTTTAACTCAATTCCTGATTCGGCGATCCTCTTTGAAAGATCCCCAATGAGGATATCGACGATTTCTTTCACATTGTCTGGAGTGAGGGATTTGAAGATAATGATATCGTCAATTCTATTCAGAAATTCCGGTCTCATTTTGAGTCGCAGTTGTTCAGTAACCTTTTCTTCAAGGAGTTTATAGTTATCTGCAAGGTCCTGAATGATATCAGATGCTATGTTGGATGTCATTATGTTAATTGTATTGGTGAAATTAACCGTTCTTCCCTTTCCATCAGTGAGTCTTCCATCATCCAGTATCTGAAGAAGGATGTTAAATACCTCGGGATGAGCCTTTTCTATCTCATCATAGAGAATTACTCTATAAGGTCTCCTTCTCACAGCCTCTGTAAGATATCCACCTTCTTCATATCCAACATAACCAGGAGGTGCTCCTATGAGTCTTGCAACAGAGTACCTCTCCATAAATTCACTCATATCCACCCTAACAAGAGCATCTTCTGAATCAAAAAGAATCCAGGCAAGAACCTTTGCAAGTTCTGTCTTCCCAACACCAGTGGGTCCCAGAAAGATAAATGAACCTATTGGCCTTTTTGGATCTGAGAGACCGGATCGGGCTCTCCTAATGGCATTGGCAATGGCTGCTACTGCTTCCTCTTGATCTACTATTCGTTTGTGAATCTCTTCTTCCAGGTGTGTTAATTTATGTTTTTCCTTCTCCAGCATTTTACTTACTGGTATTCCTGTCCAGTCTGATACAATTAGAGCTATATCCTCATCAGTGAGAGGCTCATCCACTGGATGTTCCTTATTCCATTTTTCCTTTCCACTTAAATACTCTTTTCTGACTCCTTCCTCTTCTTCCATAGTTTTATGGGCTGCCCTATAGTCCCCTTCATCTGCAAGTTTCTTTGCTTCTTCCTGAAGACTTTTGATCTTTTCTTTCTGACTCTTCAAGTCTTCAGGAGGATTTGTTTTTTCCAGTTGTCTTTTTGCACAACCTTCATCAAGGAGATCGATTGCCTTGTCTGGCAAGAATCTGTCTGTTATGTATCTTTTTGATAATTTGACTGCTGCATCGATTGCGCTGTCATCGATCTTCACATTATGATGTTTTTCATAACTATCTTTAAGGCCATTTAGTATTTGAATGGAATCTATAACGGATGGTTCTTCTACCCAGACTGGTTGGAATCTCCTCTCAAGAGCTGGATCTTTTTCTATATGTTTTCTATATTCTGAAACAGTGGTGGCCCCAATTGTTTTCATTGCGCCTCTCGCCAGGTAAGGTTTCATCATATTCGATGCGTCCATAGCGCCTTCTGCTGCTCCTGCCCCGACGACAGTATGAATTTCATCAATAAATAGGATGAACTCGTCCTTCTTCTTCTCAAATTCCTCCATTATTGCCTTCAAGCGGTCTTCGAATTCTCCTCTGAATTTCGTTCCAGCAATAAGACCCCCTAAATCGAGTTGGAGAATTCTCCTCCCTTTGAGGAGATCCGGAACTTTTCCGACGTTGATACGCTGGGCTAGACCTTCAACAATTGCCGTCTTTCCTACACCAGCTTCTCCAACAAGAACAGGATTATTCTTTGTCTTCCTTATAAGTATCTGCATTACTCTTTTTATTTCCTTTTCTCTATCTATAACTGGATCTCCAATCTCTTCGGTCAAGTCGCTTGTATATTTTTCAAGGATCTTGTATTTACTTTCAGCATCTGGCTCTTCTATCCTTTTTTCTCCCCTCACATTCTTGAGAGAAGTATATATATTTTCTTTATTTATCCCAAATGTAGAAAGAATCTCCCCGGCTTTTCCTCTATCATCTGTTAATGCGAGAAGAATGTGTTCTGTTCCAATATATTTATCCTTCAGTCTTCTGGCTTCCTCCCAGGCATTATCAAGAACCCTGTTTGCCTCAGAAGAGAGGTATGCCTGGGTGCTACCATAGGCTTTTGGCATTCGATCGAACTCATCGAGAACTCGATTCTTAACCTGATCAAGGTTAATGCCCATATCTTTAATAATGAGGGGAACTACACCTTCTGGATCGTCAAGAAGTCCGTATAAAAGATGAAGAGGGGTAAGTTCTGAATGATTGAATTTAGAAAGAGAGGATTGAGCAATAAAAAGAGCTTCCTTTGCCTTTTCAGTAAGTCTATCTTCTCTTATTTTTCCTCCTTAATTTTTTTATAAACCTGTTAAATTTTACCTCTATTTTCATAATTTTATTATAGAAAATATTGCCGTTTTGTCAACTCTCGGGGAAATGATACTACAAAATTTTAGGAATTAAAAAAAAATTTATAAAAACACTTGACATTTGTTCCATAATTCATTACAAATATATAACAATGAAGAAATGGACATTGATATTTAATAGTGGTAGAGAAGTGAGATGTTTTTCAATATCAGAAGGATTGATTTTTTTAATTTTTATTTTTCTCGGTTTACTTGCTGGTGCCTTTTCCTATACAATTATTGAGGGAAACAAGAAGAAAGCCCTAGTCAAGGAATATGAAGAACTCAAAGTAGAAAATAAAAATAGCCTTGCAAAAATCAAGGAGGTAAAAACAGATGTCTACTACCTTCAGGAGAACCTAGAAAAGATAGGATGGAATAATACATTGCTCTTACTTGCAAGTGAATTAAAACCTGTGAGTAAATCTGTGAAACAAATGGGTGTTGGTGGTTTTCCTGAGAGTAAAAAATTCTATTACAGTGAAATAGATTCCAGTGTAAAAGAAGTTGAGAGGCAGGTAAATAAAGTACAAAACCTTATTAGCCTTGAGGGGAAATCTCTCGAAGAATCAAGAGAAAAATTAGACAAGCTCAAGAGACAACTTTCTCATACCCCTTCAATCTGGCCGACCTACGGTTGGGTTAGCTCTGGTTTTGGGTGGAGAATCCATCCTATAACCAAGAAGCGTGAGTTTCATACAGGTTGTGATATAGCAAATCTCCAGGGAACCCCGGTGGTCGCAACTGCCGATGGGATTGTAACTTCTACTAAGTGGAGAAATGGTTTCGGGAGAACAGTACTAATCGATCATGGGTATGGGTTTCTGACAAGATACGCTCATCTTAAGGATATCTATGTAAGGAAAGGGCAAAAGGTTAAAAGGAGACAGAGAATTGGTGCTATAGGTTCAACGGGATTAGTTACTGGACCACACCTCCATTATGAAGTTAGGGTACTCGGTCACGCTGTAAACCCCTCTGATTATTTAGATACCTTTAAGAGCACTTATTAGTATAATTTATCCGTGATAACAGTTAGCTCCTTATCTATAAAAAGAGGCGGGAAGATTGTTATCCATGATTTTGATTTTTCTTGGCATAGAGGTGAAAAGTTAGTTCTCCTTGGACCAAATGGTGCCGGTAAGAGTAGTTTTGCTTTAGCCCTTTCAGGGATGATAAGTATAGAATCTGGAGAAATCCTCATAGATTCAGAGCCAATTTCCGATTATGATCTTCCATCTCTTCGAAAAAAAATTGGTATAGTCTTTCAAGATCCTGAATCTCAATTTGTTACAAATGATGTCCGACAAGAAATAGCATTTGGTTTGAGTAACATCAAACTTACCAGAGAAGAGATAAAAACTAGAGTAGAGACTATTATTAACAACTTTACTTTAAATGAATTAACCAGTCGTGACCCTTTGAAACTTTCAGGCGGGGAAAAGCAATTAGTAGCAATTGCAAGTATCTGTGCTATGTCACCAGATTATTTAATTTTCGATGAGGTTACTTCCCTTCTCGATAGAGCAACCCGTGAGAGAATATATCGATTGTGGGAGGAATCTTCTTTATCTCTTCTAATCATAACACAAAATTTTGATGAGATAAAATATGGAGATAAGGTGATTTTAATAGAGAATGGGGAAATAAGTTTTGAATCATCGGCAACGGATTTAAAAGAGAAGTCTCTTATTACCACAGACGAAATTATATTTAAGAGATTATTAGAAAAAAATAAAGAAAGTATCCCTCAATATGAACGAATTCTGGAGATTTTAGGATGATTATTTTAAAGAATGTAAGTTTTGATTACGAAAGTTCTCCGGTTTTAAAGAATTGTTCTATTACTTTTCCCTCAAATGAGGTTCATCTTATACTGGGTCCCACTGGAGTCGGCAAAACAACCCTTGCCCTAATTCTTGCTCGGCTATTGAAGCCAAAAAGTGGAAGAGTGATCTTTCCACGTGGTAATATTGAAAATCTTTGCAGAGAAATAGGTTTTTTGTTCCAATTCCCAGAAGATCTCTTTTTTAATGATACCGTTTACGAGGAGCTTGCCTATGGTGCAAAGAAACACAACCTTAAGGAAATAGATGAGAGAGTTTCTCGTGTTCTTAAGCTGGTTGGCTTGGAGAAAGAAATTCTTTCAGGGTCACCATTTGACCTATCTTTTGGTGAAAAGAGACTGGTAGCTCTTGCTTCGATCCTTATCTGTGATCCCTCCTGGTTGATTCTTGATGAGCCTTTTTGTGACCTTGACTGGCAACTGAGAGAAAAGATTGCAAAAACGATTGAGAAATTAAAAGGAAAGGTTGGGATAATCATTATAACACACAACCTAGATGACATCATTGAATATGTAGACAGGGTTAGTTTACTTGTAGATGGCAGGGTAGCCTTTACATCACTTCCCGAAGAAGTGGAATGGGATGAAGTAATGAAGGTCGGTTGTGACATCCCCAGAGCCGTGTTGATCGCAAAAAAACTGAGAGAAAATGGAATTGATGTTTCTCTTGAGTGGTCAATACCCCGCTTGGTTAAAGCATTAAAGGAATAACTTTTTCTTACTTATTTCTTATCTTTCTTTTTGCCTTTATGTGTTCCTCATAAGTTTCTGTGAAGATGTGGTCACCTTTTCCCGTTGCTACATAGTAATAATAATCAGTCTTTGCTGGATGGAGAGCTGCAAGAATCGATTGATATCCTGGGTTTGCGATTGGTCCTGGAGGAAGCCCACGATGTTGATATGTGTTATAAGGAGATTGCACCTTTAAATCCCTATAATAGACCCTAGCTTTATGTTGTCCAAGTGCAAAAAGAATTGTTGCGTCGATCTGGAGTGGCATCCTCTTTTTTAGTCTGTTGTAGATCACGGAGGCAATCAAGGGTTTTTCAAAGCCAACCATTGCTTCCTTCTCAATCAGGGAAGCTATCGTAAGTATCTGATGAGTATTGAATTCCATTGAGCCAATCATTATTCTATCATTAGGTTTTAATATAGAAAACATACGATAAACCATTTTTTTTAAAACCTGTTCTGGTTCCTCACTCATATAGAAGATATAAGTGTCCGGAAAGAGGTAGCCTTCCAGGGAATTGGCATCTATTCCAAGAGTTAAGATAAAATTTCTATTGTGGATTAGGAAATCCATTTTCTTTACATCCATATCCGTCTGTCTTTCTAAAAGATTGAGAATCTGGTATGCTCTTAAACCTTCAAGAATAGTTACCTTCACGGTCATCCGTTTTCCTTTGGATAAAATTTCAAGAACGGAACGAGGATTTTCATAGATATTCAATTTATACCATCCATAGGAGAGATTCAAATTTTTTTTAGATAAAAGGACGAGAATCTTAAATCCGTATGGGTCCTGGATTACTCTTGCTTTTGTAAGTTTCTTTATAATTTTATCAAGATTCTCCCCTTTATTTACTTTTATCACTACCTCCTTATTATAGATTGGAAAGGTTATAGGTAATAAGAGGATCCCAATAACTATTGGAATAAAAGATAATTTAATTCTCAGCAAGAAAACCTCGCAGAATTAGTGTAGCAGATATTCTATCAATCAGTCTTTTATCCTTTACCTTCTTCATTTTTGAAGCGATTTTCATTGCTTCTTTTGTTGTAAAGCGCTCATCTTGAAGATGTACCGGGAGAACAACTTCACTCTGGATCTTTTCCTTTATCTTTTGTACCATTTTTGCTCTCTGTCCGATTTTGCCTTTTGTTGTTAAAGGAAATCCAAGAACCAGACCTTGAATCTCGTATTCATCTTTTAATTTCCTTAACTCCTCTATCAAATTTTTAGTCTGGACCGTTTTTTTTGGCTCTACAATACCTAAACCATCGGTCATTGCAATGCCTGACCATTTTCTTCCAATATCAAGACCAATCCAGCGTTTCATAATCTATTATAATATTTTTCTTTGATTTTTCAAGTTAAACAATCTTCATCATAATAAATGGCAAGATATCTTAGAGTTGACAACTATTAAGGCCCTGTTATTTTTAAATAAAAGTAAAATAAAACTTAAAAAAGGGAGGTTTATATGGTTGCTATAAGAAATTTACAGATACTACCAATGATCTTTGTAATTGGTAGTATATTAATTCCGCTTTTAGAAATTCAGGGAGCAGGTAGAATGAGTGAGGCGAGTTCTAAAGAGGGAAAGATCAAACTACCTGAGCCTCGATTTGAAAGTCCTGTGTCTATAGAGGAAGTTCTCTTTAAAAGAAGATCTATAAGGAGGTATAAAGATAAGAATCTTAAACTCAGTGAAATTTCTCAATTACTCTGGGCAGCTCAGGGAATTACTGATAAGAAAAGAGGTTTGAGAACCGCTCCTTCAGCTGGAGCTCTTTATCCTCTTGAAGTTTATTTAGCAGTGGGAAATGTTTCTGGTGTGCCCTTTGGAATTTATAAGTATAAACCCCGAAATCATGAAATTGTGAAGATTAAAGAAGGGGATTTGAGATCGGAGATATCCAGAGCTGCCTTAAGACAATCCTGTGTGGAAAAAGGTGCAGTAGATATTATAATTGTAGGAGTTTACAAACGAACCACACAGAAATATGGAGAAAGAGGGTTTAGGTATGTCCATATGGAAGCTGGACATGTGGCTCAAAATGTATATTTACAAGCAGTGGCTTTGGGCCTTGGCACAGTAGTTGTTGGAGCTTTTCAAGATGAGATGTTAAAAAAGGTTTTAAATATGCCTGATGGAGAATTTCCTTTATATATAATGCCGGTTGGAAGAAAATAATCAGATAAAAAATTTTAACTATGTTGAAGAAGAGATGGTCAGACTTTTCTCTGGAAAATTTTGAAAAAATGTATAAAATTATTCCAGAAAAATTAGAAATAAAAAACTCATCCGATTTTTCTCCTGGGTCTGTAGCGGGTTGTGACGTAAGTTACAGGAATAAAGCCATAGTTTCCTGTGTGGTGTGGAATATTCCCCAGAAGAGAGTTAGCAAAGAGATAACGATTACAAGGGAAATACCTGCAGAGTACATTCCGGGTAGGTTTGCCATTAGGGAATTACCTCTTATAGCAGATGCTATTTCTCAAATCTCTATTCCAGTTGATTGTCTCATCGTTGATGGGCACGGCATTGCTCACCCTGAAAAGGCAGGAATTGCCTGTTTTGTCGGGTTCCTTTTTGATTTGCCAACCATTGGATGTGCGAAGAATATTTTGGTAGGCGAATACAGAGAGATAGTTAATAAAAGGAGGAAATGGGCTGATATTATCTATAAGGGTGAGAAAGTGGGGGAGACGATTTGTACAAAAGATAACACCAAACCAATCTTTGTATCACCGGGTTATAAGATAGGTTTTAAGTCTTCAAGGGAACTTGTTTTAAATCTTGCAATAAATAGTAAATATCCAGAACCTCTCCGCCTAGCGGATATAAATACGCGATTAAGGTAATTATAATTCTTTTACAATTTTTAGCATTGATTTACTTACCGGGATATAATTGTGTCTTTTGTTGACCCATCTCCTCCCTTCAATACCTTTTTCAATTAAGACCTCAGGGTTTGCAAGTATCTCATCCATCACTTCCTCAATATTGTTCTGGGTTGCATTTATAAAGGGATGATCCTTAAGATAATCCTCGTATTGTGGGTTCATATAGGTAATGCAGGGAATACCCATGGATAAAGCTTCTATTGAATTCATTCCGTATCCATACCCTCCAAGATCGGTCAATTGATCAACCAGGAGATCACACCTTTCCCATTTCAAGCGTAAGACCTCTCTGTGAGGCATCGATTCCATTAAAAGAAAATCAAAATCGTATTTACCCTTAAGATTTTCTACTGCCTTTATGAGATATTCGGAGCCTTTTAGATAACGATTGGTAGGAGCATGGCAGATAGTGAGTTTCTCGTTTTTTAACAGTTCTTTACTTTTGAATCTATCGACCTCAAAAGGAAGGAGAAAATGATGGATGTCAGGGTGGATAAAGGTATGATCGAATTCTGTTGTGAAAATTACATTTGCCATTTCTTCAATGTGCAGGAGAGCTCCCCTTGTTCTGAGGTCGCTTCCCAGATAAAGAATTACAATCTTCTTACCCATATTTTTTAAGGATTCTACAATCTTGCCATTTCTTAAGATACCGAGACCCCCATCAAGAAAATAGCAATCAAATGAACGGATAAAATCCATTAGAGGTCGAACCTTCCAGTCCCAGAGGATATCTCGAAAAAGATAAAAGATTCTTTCAATTTCTTTTGGTTTCCATTCTGGTGGATTGCTTTCCCTGAATCGATGTTGATAAGTACCGATTTTTGTTAATTTTTTAAAAGAAGAAAGAGGGCTGTGTTCGAAAGAGGCAATTTTAGAACTATATCATCCCAGTGGGATTTTGGGCTTCTGAAATAGGTAATAAGTCGTGAGTAATGCCCCTGTTTTCTCTCTGCTTTTACCAGAGTTCCCGGGACACCAGCGATATTTTCAGAACTTATATGCAAAATCCTCAAGGTCTTTTATAAAGAGTTTAGGCACCTTTTTATCACTTCGGAAGTTATCGACTTAGAATACCGGATGACCTTTATTGATTTTGGGGGATGGAATGGATCTTTTTCTTCCATGAGGAGAATCTGAGAAACTCCCAGGAAAAAGGCGATTGTTGATAGGTCATTTTTCTTTGTGATAAGAGAGGAAACCCTATAGAGGTCTTTGGGTGTTTTTACCTGGAGGAATTGGTCATCTACTTCAAGATCAGAATAAATCCCAATAACATTAGTCTTTCCTTCCCATTCAGGAAGTCCAATAACCTTGCTGTCCCAACTTATAGGAAATCCAAGTAAATCCATTAAGTATTGATAATTGTCTGTTATTGAGGCAGTTCTGGCATTTACTTGGAGATTTACGCTTTCCGCTTCATGGATGGAGGTAGTAACAGGATTTTTAAGTAAAAAAGAGAACATATCTATATTTTTTCTATTAAGGTCTATAAATAAGTCAACCGATTCATTCTTCAATCGATTCTTCAAACAATAAGTATTGATGAAATTTAAATTCTCAGGATATTTGATTATTTTTACAGGGAACCTTTCAAAATAATCGGTTTCTCGGTTTTTGGGTAGGAGGACAGTTAAATTAAATTCCTCTGACAACTTTTTGACAATTGGTAAGGAATAAAGGATTTCATGGTTATAAGTTGAAGGACGAATAGTCACATTTTTAATACCTTCCAAAGGAAATTTAACCTGTTTCGCTGAAAACTTACTCAATAAAGAAAAGATAAACTCCGAGATTTTTCTTACTGGATTCAATATTTCCGGCCTTTTCTTCCTCATTTAAGAACCTCCATATCAAATATCTTTCCAGGATTCATTATGTTCAAAGGATCAAATTCCTTTTTTATACTCTTCATTAAATTTATTTCTTTTTCGGTTCTCGAAAAGTGCAGGTATTTTTTCTTCGTAAAACCTATACCATGTTCTCCACTAATCCTGCCACCAAAGGAATTTGCTGTTCTGAAGATATCCTGGATGATTTTATCTCCGCCGTCCTTCCATTCCTGTTTTTTAATAATATCTGCATGGAGATTTCCATCCCCTATATGCCCGAAGGTGTAAATCTCAGTCTTATATTTTATCTCCAGTTCTTTAATTCTGGAGATAAACTCTGGAAGAGAAGATCTTGGAACAACCAAATCCTCAGGTATAACTGTTCCAACTCTATCTATAGCTTCAGATATACTGCGTCTAAAATCCCATATCTTTTCCTGCTGGAAGGGTTCTTCTGCAATAAATACATCAGATGCATTATTTTCTAAAAACTTTTCTCCAATTTTTTCAAATTTTTCTTCCACATCTTTCTTTGAAAATTCATCAATCTTTACGATAAGGAATGGTCCAGAATCCGAAAAGGGAGCCTTTTTTTCTGAGTTCTCGATTGTGGCACGAACAGAATCCTTATCAATAAACTCGAGAGCCGAGGGGAGAATTCCTGAAGAGAGAGTGTTAAAAGCAGCAGTTGCAGCGTCTTTTAACTCTTTGAATGGGGCAAGCAAAGTTGCTGAATAAGGAGGTAGGGGAATTACCTTTAAGAGAATCCTTGTTATTACCCCCAAAGTTCCCTCAGACCCAATAAGGAGATTTAGAAGAGAGTAACCGGTTGCGTTTTTTTCCAACTTGCCGCCAAGGAATTCTTTTGAACCATCGGGGAAAATTACTTCGATGCCTCGAACGTAATTTCTTGTAAGGCCATAACGGAGGCAGTGTGGGCCTCCTGCATTGGTAGATACATTTCCCCCTATTGAACAGGAATCAATGGATGCAGGATCCGGAGGATAAAAAAGGTTATATTCTTCTAAAAATTTATTTATTTCTCCTGTTATTACGCCGGGTTCAAGCTCCAATATTAAGTTTTCCTCATCGATATCAGTGATTTTTTTCATTCTCTCAAGGCTAAGAACAATACCACCATAGACAGCAAGAGAAGCTCCTGTCCTGCTGGTTCCACCACCTCTTGGGACTACCGGGATTCCTTCTTTTCTAGCTATCTCAAACAATCTTTTAATTTCTTTATCCTCTTTTGAAAGTAAAACAGCATCGGGAACAAAATAATAATCACCAGGAGTTTCATCCCTTGCATATTTTTCAAGTCTGTCTCCTTCTTTTATTAGAAGCTCTGAATCGAATTCCTTTTCTAAAATATCTAATGATTCCATGATTTCATGATTTCAAAATAACCCGAATTTTTTTATAGTCAAGGGAGGAAAAAGTTAATCCCAAAGCGCAGTGAAATAAAAGGTTGACATTTTTTGATGTATTTACTATATTAAAACACCGGCGGCGTAGCTCAGCTGGTTAGAGCAGTGGAATCATAATCCACGTGTCCGGGGTTCGAGTCCCTGCGCCGCTATTTGATTAAGGAGGGAAAATGTTATTCTTTTTATTCATAGCAGCTCTTATCGTTGGCATTATTTTGATTAGTTCTTCAGGGGTTAAAGCGCAATCAAGATTGATACCTATTGGAGTTCTCATTATATCATTTATCTTCCTTGTTGCCTCCATGGTCCGTATTGTAGGTCCTGGTAAGGTTGGTGTCGTTGTTCTTTTTGGGAAGGTAGAGGATAGAAGCTTAAAGAGCGGAGTTCATCTGGTAAATCCTTTTGCCTCTATTGAGAAGATGAGTGTTAGAACAGAAAGCTATTCAATGAGCAGTAAAGCCATGGAAGGGGAAGTCCGTGGGGATGATGCTATCGAGGCTCTTACTTCAGAAGGCCTTATGGTCCGACTCGATGTAACGGTCTGGTATCACCTAAATCCAGAAGGGGCTGCTGAAGTATATCGAGAACTTGGGCCAGACTATGTTAGAAAGATCGTTCGTCCTGCCATAAGAACATCTATCAGGAACATAATCGCCGATTATAAAGTATCTGATATATATACAAAGAATAGGCAGAAGATTGCTCTTGCAATTGAAGAAAACTTAGAGAAGGATCTTAAAGAGAGAAATGTTGGAGTTGAGAGGGTCCTTCTTCGTGATGTTAAATTGCCTGCGAAAGTGGAAGATAAGATTGAAGAAAAAATGGCAGCAAAACAGGAAGCAGAAAGGATGGAATTTGTTCTTCAGAAGGAAGAAAAAGAGGCGACACGGAAAGCAGTTGAAGCAAAAGGTATAGCAGAGGCAAATAGAATTATTTCGATATCCCTTTCATCTAGTTATCTACAATGGTACTATATAAAGACTCTGCAACAATTGGTAAATTCGCCAAATAATACGGTGATCGTTGCTCCCTTTGATCAAAAACTCACACCTCTTCTTAATATACCCTCAGGAGGAAAGAAATAACCTCAGCCTTTGATAGATTAGTCTGTGGAGCAGATACAGTTATCCCAAAAGAGGAATTAAAAAAGAAATTAGAGAAATCTCGTCCTCTTCGTATAAAACTTGGAATTGATCCTACTGCTCCTGATATACATCTTGGTTTTGCCGTAGTTCTTCGTAAGCTTCGGGAATTTCAGGACTTCGGGCATATTGCTGTTCTTGTCATTGGTGATTTTACAGCCAGGATTGGAGATCCATCTGGAAGGTCGAAAACTAGAAACCCGCTTACCAAGGAAGAAGTAAAGGAAAATATAAAAGGTTACAGAAGGCAGATTTTCAAAATACTTGATGAAGAAAAAACAGAATTCAGATATAACTCTGAATGGTTATCAAAGTTAACACCATCAGACATTGTAAAAATCTCTTCACAGATTACTGTTGCAAGGCTTCTTGAAAGAGACGACTTTGAAGAAAGATTCAAAGAGGAGCATCCCATTGCTCTACATGAATTCTTATATCCCGTTTTCCAGGCATATGATTCGGTTGCCATCCAAGCAGATGTAGAATTGGGAGGAACTGATCAGAAGTGGAACCATCTCCTTGGGAGGGATATGCAAAGGAGTTTTGGGCAGGAACCCCAGGTAGTATTTCTTATGCCTCTACTTGAAGGTCTGGATGGAGTTAAAAAGATGAGCAAATCCTATGATAACTACATAGGTATTGAAGAACCACCAAAAGAGCAGTTTGGTAAAGTGATGTCAATACCTGATGACTTGATCCTGCGATACTATAAACTCTGTCTGGGTTATGACGAAGAGTCTCTAAGGAGGGTTGAAAGAAGAGTGGAGTCTGGTGAGAATCCAATGGAGATAAAACTGGATCTTGCAGAAGAAATTGTTCGATTATATCATTCTGAAGCCAAAGCGAAAAAAGCCGGGGAGGAATTTTTAAAGGTATTCTCAAAAAATGAGGAACCGGAAGATATTGGTGAATTTTATGTTAAGAAAGGCGAAAAAATCTGGATTGTAGAACTTCTTTATAAAGCAGGTTTGGTTAATTCTATGGGGGATGCGAGGAGATTGATCAAACAAGGAGCCCTGAAGATCCATGGAGAAAAGGTTAGTGATTACACCTTAAATATTTCCTTCGAGAAAGAAACTTTCCTCAGGCTTGGCAGGAGAAGATTCTTAAAGGTAATACCTACCAAATGAGATACCTTGTTAGTGGGGGTGCAGGATTCATAGGTTCAAGTCTCGTTCGAACTTTATTGAATGAGGGACATGAAATTTTCATCCTTGATAATTTAATTACCGGAAAATATTCAAATATTGAAAATATTAAGGGTGAAAAGCGAGTTGAATTTAAAGAACACGACATAACTGAACCCTTTGATCCTGGAGAAATTGATGGTATCTATCACCTAGCCTCAATTGGGAGTGTCTATCATTATCAAACTAATCCGATCCAAACATTGAGAGTGGGTTCTCTTGGTACTGAGAGTATGCTCAAACTGGCACAGGAGAAAGGTTGTAGAATTGTCTTTACCTCTTCATCGGAAATATATGGAAGCCCCCGGGTCCATCCTCAAAAAGAGGACTATTGGGGCTATGTTAATCCTGTGGGTATACGAAGTGTATATGATGAATCCAAAAGATATGCTGAATCTCTACTAATGGCATATCATCGGAAATATAATGTTGATATTGGAATAGCCAGGATATTCAATACCTATGGTCCTTATATGGATCCTGAAGACAGAAGGGTTGTCCCAAATTTTATTACTCAGGCTCTAAAGGGCAAACCTCTTACTATCTATGGAGATGGTTCTCAGACAAGAAGTTTTTGCTATGTTGATGATACTGTAAGAGCTTTGATGAAACTAATGGAATCAGATTATTGCGAGCCTGTTAATATAGGCAATCCTTATGAATTGACAATAAAAGAATTTGCCGATATTATCGCTGACCTCATCGGAGTGCCTAGGAAATATGAATATAAGGAGCTACCAGAGAACGATCCTCTCAGGAGAAAACCGGATATTTCAAGAGCAAAACAGGTCCTCAATTGGGAACCAGAAATCCCTCTAAAAGAGGGCCTTCAAAGGACAATCGAATGGTTCAGGAAAAAATTACAATAATCGTTCCAGCCTACAACGAAAGTGATAACTTGGCACCCCTTATGGAAGAAATCAATGATATGATTAATGAGGATGGAAGGGTTTATGAAGTCGTCCTGATAGATGATGGGAGCTCTGATGGGACCTATGAAGAAGCTAAAAGGTTAAAAGAAAAGTATCCATATCTGAGGGTTTACCATCATCGAATCAATCTTGGCAAAACAGAAGCAATTCTTACAGGCTTTAGACATTCTGATGCTCCTGTAATAGTTATTATGGATGCAGATTTACAGTTTGATGCATATGATATCCCAAAACTTTTGGATGAAATGGAGAAAGGTTATGATATAGTTACCGGTTGGAAACAGGGAGAGTACCAGAAAAAATTTGTTTCATCGATTTATAACTACCTCTCCCGTCATCTATTTCATCTACCAATACATGATCAAAATGCTATTAAAGCACTGAGAAGCAAAGTGTTAGAGCAGATAAACTTAAGAAAAGATTGGCATCGTTATATAGTGGCTCTCGCGATAAACAAAGGTTTTAAAGTATCCGAGGTTAAAGTTAAACTCAGAAAGCGTAAATTTGGAAGGTCAAAATATGCAGGAAAGGGTAGGGTTGTGATTGGGGTTATGGATCTTCTATCAGTTAAGATGCAGATTTCTCTTTTAAAGAAGCCTTTCCTTTTTTTCGGAACTTTAGGAGGAGTTCTGATAATCCTTGGGGTTCTTGTTGGAATATACGGGCTAATCCAGCGATTTGTCTATCAGCATGGATATCGCCCTATTCTATATCTTGTAATTCTTCTAATAGTTTCAGGGTTAGTGCTCTTTACTGTGGGTTTTATTACGGAAGCAATAACCGCATTATCTGAAAGAATAAAAAGGCTTGAAAGGGAGGTTATTCAGCGTGGGTCTTCGTCAGGCTCTGAAGAAGACAAGAAACAAGATAAGTAAGGATATGCGGAACCTCCTGGGGAGGAGGGATCCTGAATTATTGACGGATATTGAGGATCTTTTAATCCAGGCGGACCTTGGAGTATTGACAACAGAAAGGTTGCTTGAAGTTCTCGAAAGAAAGACCCCTGGAGAATATTATTCATCCATCAAAGAGGAATTAATCCACCTCCTTTCCGATGCGGAGAAAAA
>NGFL01000001.1:57091-61346 GCA_002215665.1 candidate division TA06 bacterium JGI_Cruoil_03_38_101
CCTATTGTGGAATTATATGTAGGTATCAATGGAGTGGGGAAGACCACAACGATTGGAAAGAGAGGGTGGTTGTTAAAAGAGGAAGGGAAAAAAGTCCTCTTCGCTTCAGGAGACACTTATAGAACAGGGGCAATAGAACAACTGCGCGCGTGGGCAGACAAAACTGGTGCGGATATTATTCAATCTCATTATGGTGCTGATCCTGCCTCTGTTGCCTATGATGCAGTTGATGCTGCTTTGGCAAGGGAGATAGATTATCTATTGATCGATACAGCAGGGAGACTTCATACAAAGAAAAATCTTATGGAGGAGATGAAGAAGATGAAGAGGGTTCTCTCCAAAAAGAGAGAATATCTACCACAGGAAACTATCCTGGTAGTAGATGCTACTACAGGACAGAACGCTCTACAGCAGGCAAAACAGTTCAATGAAGTAGTAGGAATTACAGGCGTTGACCTTGCTAAACTTGATGGAACAGCAAAAGGTGGAATAGTGATTTCAATCGTATATGAATTGGGAATACCTATCCGATTTCTTGGAATAGGAGAAGAAAAAGAAGATCTAATACCCTTTGTCGCAGAAGATTTCGTAACAGCTTTATTTAATTGAGTTTTTTTAAAATTAACCCTTAAATTCTATTTAAACTTTACAGCGGTTCCATATACGAGCAGTTCAGCTGCACCCTGCATTACGGAAGATGTTACAAAACGAATTCCAACTATTGCGTCAGCTTTAAGGCTCTCAGCATCTTGGATCATTCGATCAATAGATTGTTCCCTTGATTCAGCAAGCATTTTTGTATAATCTATTATTTCACCTCCAATAATATTTCTGAAACCCGCCATAATATCTCTACCAATATGTCTGGCTCGGACAGTGTTGCCTTTCACAATCCCAAGAGATTCTTTAATTTCCCTACCCGCTATGGTATGCGAAGTTGATAATATCATCTTTTTATCTCCCTTGAGTATTTATCGTATTTTCTCATGAGAATTCTTTCCCTTACTACAGAAACAAAGAGGATTATCAAACCAAGAAGAAGAGCCATTAACCCGATCTTAAAATAAAGAGCAAGTTTTGGGTCTTGGATAAGGTCCTTTATAAACTCAAATCCTAAAAATGCCAGAACCAATATTGCTCCAATGGATGTTAGAATCCAACCTATACCCCTTTCAAGCCGGTTGTAAAGATTCTGCCAGTAATTTTCCCATTCTTGATCAGAGTTTGCAGGTTTTAACATATACATCACCTCCTGCATTTCCTTTAATTCTTTTAATTCCTTTTTTAAGTTTTCATCTTCTGAAACGATTTTTTCAAGTTCCTCTTTATCCTCATTGGATAATTCCTTATCGAGATATTTATTTATGAGTTCTCCTCTTTTAGACATTCTTAAGCTCCTCAAGTAGGGTTTTCCTTGCATAATAAAGTCGAGACATAACAGTTCCTTTTGGTATATTAAGGGATTCGGCAATCTCTTTATAACTCATCTCAGTAAAATGTCGAAGATAGATTATCTCTCGCTTTTCTGCATCAAGTTGAGAAATAGCATCTCTCAGTCTCTTTATCTTTTCTTTATCTTCCAGTTGTTTTTCCGGTGGAACGTCAATTGTCAAAGGAATGAAGTTACTCTCTATTTCTCTTTTTTCTCTTCTAAACTTTTTCATAGCTTCATTCTTTATTATCGTGTATAACCAAGGAAAGAAAGCCCTTTTTGTATCAAATCTTCTTATAGCTTTCCAGGCGTTCAAAAAACCCTGCTGTGAGACATCCCAGGCGTCATTGGGTTCCTTTGTAAAGTAAAGAGCGACGTTATAGGCTCTTTTCATATATTTCTTTACCAATTTTTCATAGGCTTCCATATCTCCTCTTTTACATTTTTCTATCAAATTAGCTTCGTCCATTTTTTTATAATATCCTTCGTTTTTAATTTTATTCAAATTTTTTAGATATTAACGAGATATATTAACTTTGGCAAGAGTATTTAAGTAAAAAGAAAAAACTTGATAATAAATTATCCAGAGGTCTTGAAATAAGCTAATTTTTTGATATAATAATTTAATGGTAGAACTGTTAAGAATTCAATTCCGCAGTAGAGTTATTCAAAGATTCTTATTTTATTGGTCTTCAGATATAAATAGGAGGAGAAAATGAAAGCAATGGTTCTTGAACGTGTGGGTGAGCCCCTTAGGTTACTCGATCTTCCAGTTCCTCACCCNGGCCCAGAAGAGATCCTGATTAAAGTTAAAGCCTGTGGAGTCTGTAGAACTGACTTACATGTATATGATGGGGATCTAACCCATCCTAAACTACCTCTCATCTTAGGGCATGAAATTGTTGGAATAATAATTGAGATTGGAGAAGGAGTCGAGGGGTATTCAATAGGGCAACGAATAGGCGTTCCATGGTTAGGCAAGACCTGTGGTTCGTGTTCATACTGCACATCGGGTCGTGAAAATCTATGCGATAAGGCCCTTTTTACAGGTTATCAGATTGATGGTGGATACGCAGAATATGCTGTAGCCCACCAACATTATTGTTTTCCGATTCCAGAGTTGTATCAAGATGCTGAAGCGGCTCCCCTGCTCTGCGCAGGTCTTATTGGCTATCGTTCTTATAGAATGGCGGGTGATTCTAAGCGAGTTGGTCTCTACGGCTTTGGTGCAGCTGCCCATATCATTGCTCAAGTCGCTTGCTACCAGGGTAGGGAAGTGTATGCATTTACCGTCCCTGGTGATAGCAAAACCCAGGCTTTTGCCAGGAGGCTCGGTGCAGTTTGGGCTGGTGGTTCTCTCAGCATGCCCCCGGAGCAACTTGATGCAGCAATTATATTTGCTCCAGTTGGTTCTCTTTTACCCATAGCCCTAAAAGCAGTAGCCAAAGGTGGAATTGTGGTTTGCGCAGGTATTCATATGAGTGAAATCCCTTCATTTTCATATGATTTGCTATGGGGAGAGCGCGTTGTTCGTTCAGTTGCCAATCTTACTCGTAAGGACGGATTGGAGTTCTTCGAAGTTGCTCCAAAGATTCCTGTTCGAACTGAGATAAAAACCTTTCCACTAACCGAGGCTAATGAGGCGTTAAAGAGATTAAGAAACAGAGAGATTCAGGGTGCAGCGGTTCTCGTAATGGACTGAATAAGCCTAAAAATACCCTTGTTTTTTTAATTATTTTAAGTAAACTAAAAATGGGTTTACTAAGGAGACGATATGGTAAAGAAGATATTGTCAATTGGAGGAATGATAATTTGTTTTTTATTTGGATCACCCGCTACTGCAGGTGATATCTTGATTGCAGACTTTGAGGGTAATGACTACGGAGATTGGGAAGTGAGGGGTGAAGCTTTTACTCCAGGGCCTATCCGGGGAGCTCTTGTTGAAGGACACCAAAAGGTTACTGGATTTGAGGGTAGAGGCCTGGTAAGCACCTTTTCCAGAGGTAAAGGAACCTTAACTTCACCTGAGTTCAAAATCCAGCGTGGATACATCAATTTCCTGATAGGCGGGAGTTTCAATCCGACTGAAAGATGCTTAAATCTTCTCGTGGACGGAGAAGTTGTTCGAACTGCCACCGGGCGAGGGGACAGGAGGCTGGTATGGTCAACATTTGATGTTTCTGAATTTCAAGGGAAAATGGCTCGAATTCAGATTGTGGATTGGATAGCTGATACCCCGGGGTACATGGCTGTTGACCAGATAGTTCAAAGTGATAAAAAGGCGAAGATTATAAGTAGTCGTCGCTTCCTGATTACTAAACAATTTCTTAATCTTCCAGTCAAGAATGAAGGTCCTCAATATAGGATGCAATTAGTGATTGGAGGTGATACGATGAGAGATTTCTACATTGAACTTGCTGAAAAGGAACCTGATTTATGGGTCTTCCTCGACGTGGGCAAATTTAAAGGAGATACAGCCGCACTCCAAGTGAAAGCCCTGAGTGAGGATTCTAAGGCCCTTGAGATGATAACTCATACCGATAACATTAAAGGAGGACAGAACTTATACAAGGAGAAGTATCGTCCCCAGTTTCATTTTTCATCTCGCAGGGGATGGAATAATGACCCCAATGGTCTGGTCTACTACAAGGGAGAGTATCACCTTTTTTATCAACACAACCCATATGGAATAGAATGGGGTAACATGACATGGGGACACGCTATCAGCAGAGACTTGATTCACTGGAAGGAACTTTCCGACGCAATCCATCCTGATGCTCTGGGTACGATTTTCTCTGGTTCGGCAGTCGTTGATTGGAATAA
>NGFL01000001.1:61360-124854 GCA_002215665.1 candidate division TA06 bacterium JGI_Cruoil_03_38_101
AAACAGGNGAAGAGGATGTGCTTGTGGCGTTTTATACCTCAGCTGGAAGCCTCGTCCATCCACCCAAGCCATTCACCCAGAGCATTGCCTATTCCAACGACCTTGGCCGTAGGTGGATAAAGTACGAAAAGAATCCTGTACTCCCTCATNTTGTAGACGATAATCGGGACCCAAANGTCATCTACCATGAGCCAACAAAGAAGTGGATCTTGGCTCTTTATTTATCACCAGCCCATTATGCCCTGTTTGGATCCACTGACCTCAAAGAGTGGAAAAAACTTTCCGATGTGAATATGCCACACACTAACGAGTGTCCTGATTTCTTTCCTTTGCCCGTAAATGGAGATTTGAATCACATCAAATGGGTCTTCTGGGGTGCTAATGGAAATTACAGGATCGGAAATTTTGATGGAATAACCTTCAAGCCGGAAACGAAAACATTACACTCTGAATGGGGAGAAAGCAGCTATGCATCACAGACATGGAGTGACATTCCTTCTTCCGATGGAAGGCGACTCCAGATTGCATGGTTGAGAAGTGAAATGCCCCCTATGAAGGTGTTCAACCAGCAGATGAGCTTTCCTCGATGCTTGACTCTCAAAACTACATCAGATGGAATAAGATTGTTTATCCTGCCAGTGAAAGAAATTGAGAATATTCACGGGAAGCACTACAGGTGGTCAGATCTAACCCTTAAGCCCAACGAGAATCCTCTCTCTGAGATTCAGGGTGAATTTTTTGATATCCAGGCAGAGATAGAACTTAAAGAAGCCACTGAGATAGGCCTTAATGTGAGAGGGGTGCCGATCACCTACGATGTCAAGCGCCAGAAACTGTTGTGTGGTGAAAGAGAGGCTCCTCTGGAACCCACTCATGACCGTATCAACTTGCAGATTCTTGTGGATCGTAACTCAATTGAAATTTTTGGAAATCAAGGCAGAATTACTATGACTTTTGCTTTTCCACTTGATCCAACCAATAGGAGTCTTAGCATTTGTGCTACAGGGGGTATAGCGAGAGTAGAGTCCTTAAATGTATATGAACTACAATCCATATGGAAAGAGTAAAAAAAGTCCATTGGCTTTTATACTTTTACTTTGGTGATGTGACAGTATAAAAAATCAGTTTAAATTATACATAATGAATCCAGAGGACTATTTTACCAAAGATTTAGACAAGCCAATCAAGATGGGGGAGATGGAGGTTATCCCAGTTTGGTTTGATTCAATTGGAGCTAAATCGATGTGTACTTTTGTAAAAACCCCTGATGTTAACATCCTTATCGACCCCGGGTTTGCAATTATGCAGCCTTCATATCCACTCTCCGATATAGAAAAAAATGCTTTTCAGAAAGCGGCAGAAGAAAGAGTAAGGGAATACTCTAAGATTTCTGATGTCGTAATAATAACACACTATCACTACGATCACCACAAACGACCATTAGAACTTCCAGAAAGCTATATTAATAAAGAACTATTCATAAAAGACCCTAATAAATGGATCAATTACTCTCAATGGAAAAGAGCAAGATTACTCTATGAAGATTTACTTATAATACTGAATACAAATCTGGATTTAAAAGACCTTGAAAAAGAACCGGAAGAGATTGATTTTAAAGATCCATACGAAGATCTCAAAATCTTACAAAAAAAAGATTTTGGAGACTATACCATTAGACATAAAGAATTACTTGAGCAATGGAAATCTAACATGCTGGAAATCAGTAAGATATGGAGAAGAGAAAAGTGGATTGATGAATTTTCGGTGGGGGAGACCAAAGTTCATTTTATCTCTAAGGGAACGATTAATTTTGGAAGAACGAAAATAAGCTTTCAGAGAAGTTTTTTTCACGGAATAGAGTATGCAAAGACCGGATGGGTTGAACCAATTGTTATTGAATATAAAAGCAGTAAATTAATTTTTTCTTCTGATCTGCAAGGGCCAACTATTGAAGATTATGCAGAGTGGATTATCAAGGAGGAACCGAATGTGATAATACTGGATGGGCCAGCAACTTATCTTTTTGGGTATATGCTCAATAGAACAAATTTAAATAGGTCAATTGAGAATGCTTCAAGGATTGTAAGAGAGAGCGATTTTGACCTTATGATTTATGACCATCATTGTCTTCGGGAGAAAAAGTTTCGGGATCGTCTTTCTCCTTTCTACAATATAGTAAAAGAATCAGGTAAAAACGTAATAACAGCGGCAGAGTGGGTTGGGCTCAGGCCTCTTGTAGACCTTATTTAATTTTTAAAATAATGTCTGATAAGATATATTATGTAAACTTAAATTATAAATAAAATATGAATGAATATTCTACTTAATTAAGATACAATATTTATGAGTTTATCCGGGATATAGATAACTTTTTTGGAATCACGCTTGACGAATCTTTTGACGTTTTCGCACTCAAGTGCAAGAGAAAGAGCTTCCTCTTTTTCGATACCTTTATTGGCTTCTATTCTCGCCCTGAGTTTTCCGTTGACCTGGACGATTAGGGTGAATTTCTCCTCAAGGATACCTTCAGGGTCAAACTCTGGCCAATCTTCAAGAAACACTGAGTCTTTCTCACCAAATAGACTATATATCTCTTCAGAGATGTGTGGAGCTATTGGTGCAAGGAGTTTAATGAACCGTCGTAAGGCATACTGGTATAGAACATCCTTCTTATTATAAACCTCAATTTGATTCAAAAGTTCCATTAAGGATGCAATCATTGTGTTATAACTGAATCTCTCTATATCTTCTGTTACTTTCTTTGTTGTTTTTTCTACTTTTTTATAAAGACTCTTTTCCCGATCGGAAGCATCTAATTTAATCTTTTTATTATTTATATCTTCTATAGATATATCGTATATCCTGTTTAAAAAGCGTGTTGAACCTTTTAAGTGTTCTTCATTCCAATCAATATCACTTTCAGGAGGTCCAAAGAATAAAAGGGCAATCCTCGCTGCGTCAACTCCTATTTCCTCAATTAATTCATTTGCATCTTTCATATTTCCCTTTGATTTTGACATAACTTCCCCATTTTCATCGCGTACCACACCCTGATTGAATAGCCTTACTGCAGGTTCATTCACAGGTGAATAGCCCAATTTATAAAGGAATTTTGTGATAAACCTCATATAAATTAAATGTCCTGTCGCATGCTCTGCCCCACCAATATAAAGATCAATAGGAAGCCACTTCTTTGCTTCCTCTCGATTAAATATCTCTTTATTATTTCTCGGATCAAGATACCTGAAATGATACCAGGCAGAATCAACAAATGTATCTGCAGTATCAGGATCTCTCTTTGCAACCCTTCCGCATTTGGGACAATTTACCTTCATAAATCCCAAATGATCTGCAAGAGGTGAACGGGTTCTCGAAATAAAGTTGACTTCTTCAACTGGTGGAAGCAGAACCGGGAGATCTTCTTCAGGTACAGGAACTATTCCACATTTATCACAGTATATCATAGGAATAGGCGCACCCCAATATCGCTGCCTTGATATCAGCCAATCTTTCAAGCGATAGTTTATAGATTTATATCCAATTCCTTTATTTTCAAGAAGTTGAACTATATTATTTAAAGCTTCTTTTGAATTCATATTGTTGAACTTTTCGGAATTTACCATCCTCCCATGCCCTGTGTAGGCTCTGTGTGGAGCGGGGGGATTTCCTATAATAACAACTTTAATGGGAAGATGGAATTTTTCAGCGAACTCAAAGTCTCTTTCATCATGGGCAGGAACACCCATAATTATACCCGTCCCATAATTTCCAAGGACATAATTGGCAACAAAAACAGGGAGTTCTTTCCCTGTGAGAGGATGGATCGCTTTAAGATTTGTGTTTACCCCTGTTTTCTCTCTTGTCCTTTCAATATTACTCAATAAAAGGGATTCTTGAATGTATTTTTTAACCTGATCGTTTTTCTTTGCTATTTTCTCTGAAAGAACACTTTCTGGCGATATGCATATAAATGTAACTCCATAGAGAGTATCAGGCCTTGTGGTGAAAACCTCAAACTCTTCTCCATCTTCCATCTTGAACTGAATCATAGCGCCTTCATTCCTTCCAATCCAATTTCTCTGCATTTCCCTTATATTTTTAGGCCAATTTGTTAATTTCTCAATATCCCAGTATAACTCTTCTGCGTAATCAGTGATCTTAATAAACCACTGTTTTAGTTTTCTCTTCTCAACCTTAGAATCGCATCTCCAGCACTTCCCCCCTTCTACCTGTTCATTGGCAAGAACAGTTTTGCAATGAGGGCACCAGTTTACATATGATTCATCTCTATACAATAAGCCTTCTTTAAAGAGCTGAATGAGTAGCCATTGCGTCCATTTATAGTATTCAGGATCTGAAGTTGTGATTTCCTTCTTCCAATCATAACTAAGACCTAACTTCTTAATAGTTCTTCTGGCTGTTTCTATATTGTTATATGTCCATTCTAATGGATTTAGGTTCTTTTTTATTGCTGCTTCCTCTGCAGGCAGTCCAAAAGCATCCCATCCAAAGGGATGAAGTAAGTCTCTGTGGTTCATCTTTTCCCATCGCCATCTTAGATCTCCAAATGCGTAGTTTCTGAAATGGCCTATGTGAATATTCCCTGAGGTGTAGGGCCACATCTCCATTATATAATATTTATTCTTGGGAACCTCTGGAGTTCTGTAGAAGTCCATTTCTTCCCATTTTCTTTGCCATTTCTTTTCAATCTCTTTATAGGGATACATTAACAACTATTCCTCTGATTTTCCTTGTTTTAACCTCTCAATTTTTCTCTCTAATTCAACTAGTTCTTTCCTTTTAGATTCTATACTCCCTGACAAAGCTATTTCTTCCCTTCTTTTTTCTACTACCCGTTGAGCCAATTCAAGTTCTTCTTTTCTTTGAGAACCCTTAACTCCCTCTTCACCAAAAAGGTTGGCAAACAGAGCTTCCTCTTCGCCTTCCGATGTTTTCTCAAAAGCTTTACTCATAATAGACTCTATTTTTTCCTCCACAGACTGGACTTCATTTTCCAAATCCTTTTTTACCTTTTGTTTCCCAGCAATCTCCGAGGTTAGCCCGTCTTTTCGTTCTTCAAGTCTTTTACTCTCTTTCTTTAAGTCCTGGATTAGAGATTCGAGATCCTCTTTTTCTCCTAATAATTTTACAGCTTTTGTTCCTGCAGTTGCTCTACTCAAAAGACCCCCAATAAGGAATAAAATCACAAAGGAGGCTATTGGAAATATGAGATTTTTTTTCGTGAGTAGAGCTTTAGGGATTAACTCTTTTGTTATAGCTATTTCTTTTGTGATTGGTAAATTTATAAGAAAATAGGTCTCCCCTACCTTCTTCCCTTGAAATTCAACAGGCAGTGAAAAGTAAGATTCGTCAGTATTTTTTTCCTCTGTTTTTGCCTCTTCAATCCATCCCATCTTATATTTTTTACCAACCTGAGCTTTATTCTTATCCCAAAGAATCGTTTTATCAATGGAGAGAATTGTTAGGTGAAGCAAATCGCTTCTATTTGATACATCAGACATCATATTGCTATCAACCTTATTCTTCGCTACCCCTTCCCTAACAGAATAAGCAAGTAGAGAGGCATAATTTCTCCATCCAGCGAGTGCAAAACTACGGGGATTTGGTTTATTCTTAATTTCTATATCTATATATTGATAGCCAACTGTTTTCCCTTCTAATTTAATCGGGCTTCCAATTTCTATAACCACAGAATCTCTCACTTTAACAAATTTCTCATCTCCTGAAACCTTCTGTCCAGAATATTCTTTGCCCTGTTCTTCAGATTCACTATACCATAAAATCGAATGGTTTTTCCCTGTAATAGTTATAACCGGTGGATTTGGGATTCGCCCCATTATTTCTTCCATCAGCATTGAAATAAATAAGTCATCATTAAGAGCAACGGGTTCTCCTATTTTAGAAGACAAGAGTTCACTAAAGGATAACCAGCCATTAACGCCCTCATTGTAAGTTGGCTTGATAACTTTTTTCTTAGCAATGCCAGGTTTGGAGAAAAAGAAAAGAGTTCCAAAGGAAATNGCGAAACCAATAATTCCAAAAACTAAGCCTTTTTTAAACATTTTTACTCCTCATTCTGTAACTCTGTAAATTGCGTAGACTGCTCCTGCAACGATACCCATAAATCGGACAAAATCCCAAACTCTGGATGAGAAAGACTGAGGCACATAGATCAAATCACCCGAATCCAGAATTGGCGGATCTTTCTTTTCTCCGCTAAGGTACTTACCTACATTAAAATAAAATACTTTTTTCTCTTTAATCACCCTTACAAGTTTAACCCTTGAAAGATCGGAACGTGAGATAGGGCCTCCTGCAAAAGAGATAGCCTCCAGGAGATTTGTTGATGGAGGAACCATGTAGATTCCTGGCGATTTTATTTCACCCCATACTTGAATCCTGATAGAACCACTCTCAGAAAAATATCCTTGTGGAACACTCGCAATAAAAATTATAATAATTAACATAATTTATAATAAGGCTTTGTTTACTATTGTCAAGTATAGCTTTTATTCTTCCTCTGTCTGAGTTATCATTTCAATTTCATTAATTCTAACGAGAAGGAAATCAACCTCTTTCCTGGTTCCATCATTGAAGACTATTACTGCGTCGGTTACTGGAAGAAATTTAGATTGTTTGGATATACCTTCAATTGCATCTGTGAGTCTCGCACGTGATAATACGTGTATATAACCCGTTATTTTATATCTGTCTGTGTATATATCTACCTTTTTCTTTTCTTTATCTACCCTCATTGCCATATATCCTCCTCTATTAAAGTATTTAATTCAGAAAGGAATACTTCAATAATATCTTTTTCCTGAGCAGTCGCAACTATCTTTCCCTTTTTAAATATCACAGCGGAATTTTTCCCACCTGCAATACCAATATCTGCTTCCTTTGCCTCACCAGGTCCATTAACGCTACAACCCATTACAGCAATAGTCAAGGGCTCTTTTATTTTTTCTACTCTTTTCTCAATTTCCCCAAGAACTCTTTCCATATCAAACTCAAGCCTGCCGCAGGTTGGACAGGAGATTATCCTGGGTCCCATGGTTCGGAGGCCAAGAGCTTTGAGGATACTGTAGGCTGCGGTTACTTCTCTTAAAGGATCGCAGGTTAAGGAAACACGGATTGTATCTCCTAACCCTTCTGCAAGAAGGGTTCCAATCCCAACAGCCGAAAGCACCTCTCCCCTACCTGGAGGTCCTGCTTCTGTCACCCCCAGGTGAAGAGGATAATCACGAACTAATGAGAAAAGGCGATTTGCCTCAATCATGGTTCTCACGTTGGATGACTTTAAAGAAACAACGATCGATTCAAAACCCATAGATTCGATAATATTTAACTCATTAAGAACTGATTCAACAAGGGCTTGAGCTGTTGGACCCCCAAATTGCTTTAGATATTTCTCCTTAATTGAGCCAGTATTACCACCAACCCTTATTGGAATATCCCTTTCTTTGCATACTTTAACAATTTCTTCAACCTTCCAGCGAGCCCCAATATTGCCAGGGTTTATCCTTATCTTCTGGACACCCTGTTTTACAGATTCGATGGCCAATTTGTAATCGTAATGAATATCTGCAATCAGTGGTATATGGATCCCTTCCTTTATCTTGCTCAATTTTTTTGCTGCCTCTCCATCTGGAACAGCAACTCTTATGAGTTCACAGCCATTCTCTTCTAATCTCCTTATCTGCTTTATTGTTTCATTGATATTATGCGGATCAGTCTTTGCCATCGATTGGACGGCAATGGGATTTCTTCCTCCAATCTTGATATTCCCGATTTTTACTACTCGTGTCTTCTTCCTATTTGCTGATTTTTTCAACAAGGCTCTCCTTCATGGTCTGGGAAGTCTTAAAAATCTTGACATTAGAAAGACCCTTTATAAAGGTAATTTGCCTGGAGGCATACTTTTTTGTCTCTCTTATAATTTCATCTTTAACTTCCCTATAAACTTCCTCTCTTTTACCCATTATAAATTCTGCAATTTCCTTATAGCCAATAGAAGTAAAAGAATATAAGGAAGGATCATAACCCTTATTAAGCAAGTTCTTTACCTCTTCTAAGAAACCATTATCAAACATCTTTTTCACCCTTTTTTCAATATTTTTATAAACTTCCTCTTTTTTTGGTAAAAGACAATATAAATCAAGAGGTAACCTATTGGTATTTTCCTTTTTCCAATATTCCGTTAAAGTTATTCCACTTGCCTTATACACCTCTATTGCCCTTGCTATTCTCTGTGAGTCATTGCGATGAATACGACGAGCCGATTCAGGATCAATTTTTTCTAATTCTTTATACAACCTTTCCGGTTCAACTTTGATTTGCTTTCTAACTTTCCTCCTTATCTCGGGAGGTATTTCCGGTTCAGGGAACATTCCATCTATCAAGGCCTTGATATAGAAAATTGTGCCTCCACAGATTATGGGAACATTACCGCGAGACCGAATCTCATTTACTTTCTCTCTGCAATCCTTTCCAAATTCATAGGCAGAATACATTTCATCAGGGTCCTTTATATCTATAAAATGATGGGGCACCTTTTCCCTCTCTTTTGGAGTTGGCTTACCTGTCCCAATATCCATCCCCCTATAAATCTGCCTGGAATCAGCGGAAATCACCTCAATTGTTCCATATTTAGACAATTCAAGGCAAAGTCTTGTCTTACCTGCAGCTGTCGGACCAATTAAGGTAATAACTGATTTCATCTTAAGAATTTACGCTCAAGGTCCTTCATGGAAATTTCATAGATTACAGGTCGTCCATGGGGACAACGAAATGGCTTATCTGTTGAAAATAGAAGATCGACCAGATGTTCCATCTCTTCAGAAGTGAGGGAATCCCCCGCTTTTATTGCCATATGGCAACTGATTGATTGAATTATTTTATCCAAGGAAGTTTCTCTCTGAAGGGCAAGATCTTCTAAAATCCCTCTAAACCTCTCCTCATTAACCTCATCAATAATGGAAGGAACACCCTCCCAGATCACAGTGTTGCCCGACAAGATACGGAAACGGAACCCGAATTGTTTTAATTTATCTTCTACTTCCTTCAGTTTTGATATTTCAAGAGGTGTATGTTTGATCTGGAGTGGGAATAGTAGACTCTGGGTAGGAAAAGAACTGTTTTTCTTAAAATTATCGTAAAGAATCCTCTCATGGGCTGCATGTTGATCAATAATAACCATCCCATTATTTGTCTGGGCTACAATATAGGAATTATGCAGTTGCCAAAATTTACTCTTTGTTTCTCCCTGGAAGAGATAATCTCCTTCAAAAGAAAATAAATCCTTCCTGTAATTGCCTTCTGTCCCAAGAGATTCGATTAGCACTTTTTGTAGATTTTTCATGAGGTCTTGTTCCTTTTGAAACCGAATTTCTTTTTTTGTAGGGTGGACATTTACGTCAACCAAATTCGGAGGAAGATTGATAAATAATATAAAGGAGGGATTTTCATTACTAAAGGGAGTGTAGAAATCACGAATGATATGGAAAACCTTACCATCCCAAACATTTCTCCTGTTTACAAAAAGATAGTATTTCTTTTGAGAAGGAAGATTTGGTTTCTGGATCCAACCCTCAATTTGAATTCCATCCTCACTTTCGTATTCAATCGGAATAAGAGACGAAAAAAAGGATTCGCCTATAATTGAGAGAATTCGCTCATCCCTTGATCCAGATGGAACATTAATCACTTCTCTACCATTATGAGTTAGAATAAAAGAAATTTCAGGAAAAGCTATACATTTGGGTATAACCTCTCCCATAATCTTTCTGAATTCTGCATTTGCTGAATGAAGAAATTTCCTCCTTGCCGGATAATTATTGAAAAGATATTTGACTATAACAGAAGTTCCTCTCTGCCGTTGTCTCATTCTCTCTTCCTTGATTTCCCCATTAAAAACCTTTATATATCTGCCCATTTCGCTACCCGTGGATTTTGAGAGAATTTCTAACTGAGAAACAGAACCTATTGATGATAAAGCTTCTCCTCTAAAACCGAGGGAATTTATCGATTGAAGGTCCTCATAACTTTCTATCTTGCTCGTGGAATATCTTCTAATAACAAGAGGAAGGTCATCGGGATGAATTCCTATTCCATTGTCGGAAACACTAATTAACTTTTTCCCACCCTCTTCAATATCTATAGTAATTTGTGAAGATTCAGCATCTATTGAATTCTCTATCAATTCCTTAACACTGGAAAATGGACCTTCGATGACCTCTCCTGCTGCAATTTTATTTTTTACATTTTCTGGAAGTTCTATGACACGGTTTTTTTTATCCTTCATCCCTTAATAACCGCGAGAGGAACGAACTTTGCAACTTTTCGTGAAATGCCTGCTTTATCAACAACATCTACCACCTCATTAATATCTTTATAAGCATCAGGGGCTTCTTCACGGATTGTTTTGATAGATTTTGCCCTGATGTAGATGCCCTTCTTTGATAGTTCATTCGTTATATTTCTACCACCTGTAATTTCTATCGCTTTCCTTCTGGAAAGACGGCGTCCTGCACCGTGACAGGTTGAACCAAAGGTTTCCTCCATTGCTTTTTCGCATCCAAGTAAAATATAAGAAGCTGTCCCCATATCTCCAGGAATTAGAACAGGCTGACCAAATTCAGCGTATTTAGGAGGTATCTTAGGATGCCCTGGAGGAAAAGCTCTTGTAGCTCCTTTCCTGTGAACGCATAATTTCTTCTCTTTCCCATCCACAATATGTGTTTCGAACTTTGCTATATTATGAGCAACATCATAGATAAGGTTCATTCCAAGGGATTCTGAAGAACTACCAAAAACCATGGAAAAAACCTCTCTTACACGAGATAGAATTATTTGGCGATTTGTCCAGGCAAAGTTTGCCGCCGACTTCATTGCAGAAATATAACCTTTCCCTTCGGGAGATTGTATTGGAGCCGAGATAAGTTCTTTATCGGGGAGTTGTATTTTGTATTTGTTGGAAGCGGTTCTTAAATTTTTAACCCAATCACTGCAAACCTGATGTCCAAGACCTCTCGAACCTGTATGAATCATTACGGTAACTAAATCTTCCTCAAGGCCCATAGCTCTTGCAGCTTTTCTATTATATATCTCTGAAACTCTTTGTATCTCTACGAAATGGTTACCGGAACCCAGGGTTCCAAGTTGCGGTTTACCCCTCTGAAGGGCTCTTTCTGAGAGGATTTCCGGATCTGCTCCTTCCATGCACCCATTTTCTTCAGTGTTTTCTAAATCTTCCTCCCAACCAAAGCCATTTTTTATCGCCCAAGAGGCTCCTTCCTTCAATACCCTTTTAAGTTGACTTGTTGTTGTTTTTACATTACTTGTTGAACCAACTCCGCAGGGAACCATTGAATATAACTTGTTTGCCAGGTCTTCCAATTTTCCCTTGACATCTTTGTAAGGAAGATTTGTTCTTATAACTCTTACTCCACAGTTAATATCATAACCAACCCCTCCAGGAGATATGACACCCTCTTCAATATCCATTGCAGCCACTCCTCCTATAGGAAAACCATAACCCCAGTGTATATCAGGCATTGCAAGTGAATATTTTTGAATTCCTGGAAGGTATGCAACATTTCGAACCTGCTGAACGGAATTGTCATTCTTTACCGCCTCCATAAGTTTATCGGAGGCATAGATAATTCCGGGCACTCTCATCCCCTTTTCTTTTTCAATCATCCATTTATAATTATCTATCTTCTTCATTAATATAGTATAACCATTTTATCCATTATTTCAAGGTTTAGTTTTTTGTCTATTGAAAAAGATATAAAAATAGGGCAAATAATTATTTACCCTATTTTGAATTTAGAAACTTTAGGAATTAGCCTATCAACTTATCCTATACCCAGCCACGAAGTTTCATTGCATCCACAACTCTCTGGACGGATAGTAAGTATGCTGTAAGTCTGTTGGGTATGGATTCTTCCCTTGCTTTCTTATCAACCGAATGGAATGCATTTGTCATAACGTGATCTAGTTTTGAAAAGACTTCTTCCCTGTTCCAATAGTAGTTCATATTGTTTTGAACCTGTTCAAAGTAGGAGCAAGTTACTCCACCTGCATTACAAAGAAAATCAGGAATGACATAGATTTCCCTTCCAAATAAAACTTTGTCAGCTTCTGGGGTTGTGGGACCATTGGCAGCCTCAGCGAGAATTTTGACTTTTGGATGAATCTTTCCAACTGTTTCCTTTGTTATCTGGTTTTCAATGGCTGCGGGAATAAGGATGTCTACCTCCTGTTCTATCCATTTGTCTCCTCCCAGAACCTCATAACCCTCTTTTGAAGCTTTATCCTTATTAATCGTTCCATATTTGTCTGTTATGCTTTGGAGAAACTCAGGGTCAATTCCTTTTAGTCGTCTATAGGTATATACGGTTTTATCCTTATCATCCCAGCAGGAAGCGGCAACTACCTTGCCCCCATATTTTACAAATAATTCTGCTGCATACTGGGCAACATTGCCAAAACCCTGGATTGAAGCAGAGGTTTTCTTTATTTCCATATCTAAAGTTTTTAAGGCTTCACGAAGAGTAAATATTACGCCATAACCCGTGGCTTCTGTTCTTCCATTAGACCCTCCCATTCCCACTGGTTTTCCTGTAATAACCCCTGGATACTTACCACCCATAAGTGTTTCATACTCATCGAGCATCCATATCATATGCTGTGGATTTGTCATAACATCAGGTGCAGGAACGTCCTGAACAGGGCCTATGTTTTTAAAAATCTGCCGCACCCAACCTCTGCAGAGTTGTTCCTGCTCTCTATCAGATAACTCATGTGGGTCACATATAATTCCACCTTTAGATCCACCAAGCGGTATATCAACAACAGCTGTTTTCCATGTCATCAAGGCAGCAAGAGCTCTTATAGTATCAATGGTTTCTTTTGGGTGAAACCTTATTCCACCTTTTGCAGGACCTCGTGCGTCGTTATGCTGAACTCTGAATCCCTTAAATACTTTTATAGACCCATTATCCATTTTAATTGGGATTGTGAAATGAAATTCCCTCATTGGCCATCTTAACATTTCATGAGTCCCGGCATCAAGCTTTAAATATTCTGCTGCTTCGTCTAACTCTTTCTGAGCAATTTTAAAAGGATTTAACTCTGCCATTTTGCCTCCTTATTGTTTCCTAATGTATTAATCTATAAATTCTTTAAAAGAGAGACGGAAGAGCTATAAGCCGGATTCTGTTATCGGTGGTCATTGATCTTTGCAGCTACCCGGGATAATCGGTCTAAGTGAGATGACCTACCCAATTTGCCTTGCATCGGAGGGGGTTTGCCATGCAGCTCCTGTCACCAGAAACCCGGTGAGCTCTTACCTCACCTTTTCACCCTTACCCACAGTAAAGTAGGCGGTGTATTTTCTGTGGCACTTTCCGTCACCTTACGGTGCCTCTCTAGTAGAGCCTCCCTCACTTAATGATGTCCGGACTTTCCTCACTCTTTATAGAGTGCAACCACCCGCTCTTCCGTCCGTTAATATAATATAATAAATGTTTGAGAATTTTCAAGTGGGGTTTTGAATTAATAAGCTATGGTATAGACTATTCTTTCATTCTTCCAAGATGAAGGTTGAAGGAAGTTCTTGTCTTTCCTCCCCTACCGTCCTTTGCAAGAATCTCAACAGAAAAGGTCGTATCATTTTTAACTTCAGGAGCTTCCCATAACAAACTATCTCCCTTGAATTTCAGACCAGAAGGTCCAGAGATTACTACAAGTTCCACAGAATCACCATCCACATCTCTGGTCTTCACCAAATAGTTTAGCTTTCTACCCTCAATTGATGGAAGAGCAGATAGGATCTCTGGAGGAGTATTCTGGACAAGAATTAAATCTGTTACCATCCTTATGCCTTTATCCATTCCATCAAAGGGGATGACCTCTGCATAGACCCTATCCGCAGCCTTTATTTTACTCCCCGATAAGACCTCTACTGACTCTCCGGTTTCATCATTTATGAACCATTTAGTTAGAAGTTTAATATCATCCCTATCAGAATCAAAAACATCTGCATCAATTGATAAGTCAGTCCCATATCTTGGATTAGAAGGTATAATTCTGACAGACCTGAGGGTTGGAGGAGAATTCTGGATAATAATGGGGCCAATTTTTTTCTTCTTTTTCCCATTAATTAAAATCCAGCAGTTTACAGTATCGCCTTTGGAGAAGTGATCAGGAGTTATTTTTGGCTCGTTAACATTCTGTTCAAGACCATTTACAATCCAGCGATATTCCGGATTCTTCTCTGATAATGCAGTGACCTTGAGGAGGATCGGTGTTGTAGATGTTGGATAAGAAGGAGAAAAAGACTTGAAACAACTGAACCGGAGGTCCTTCGAGTTTTTGCGGTGGAGGGCTTACCTCCACCGCAACCAATAATCAAAAGGAGAGTTAAGGATAGGATTATTTTTCTTTCCATCTTAGTATCTTTTTGAAAGAACCAAAACCGGTTCTTTGTTTTACCCATATTGAGTCTGAAGTTTGATGAATCTCCAGACCTTCTCCTTTGAGCTTGAATGAATATCTTGGAGCCTGAGGTATTCTACTGCCCACCTCCTCGAATGGGTTATCATCTGCATAGCTACCAGTTCTGAAGTTAAATAAATATTCCCTTGCAATCCCAATTGCTTTTGCGCATGGATCACTGGCAGTTAACGGAAGGGGTTCAAATGTTGTAAATGTGAGTGTATCGAGTAGAATAGTGGCATAGGAACAGGTTTTCTCTCCTGTATGTCTGTAATCATCATAAGCGATAAACCAACCTTTTTTTCCTAACTTAAAGTCATTCAAAACATCAAAGGAGCCTGAAGGAGACACTTTTTTGAGGTTGGTCTCTGTAAGAGGATAACTTTCATAAAGGAACAGGGTATCCATTATCGCATAGAATCTGTTTTCCGTGTTATCTTTAAACACATGGGACCTATCACCGGTTCCATAGAATACCCAGAGACAACCGTATGTTGGATCCTTCTCAATCAAAGGTGCAAAGAAGGCAGGTTGCCATAGTTCTTCTTTGGCTTCGCTAACAGGTATTGGAGGTTGGAATATGCAGCGAGCTTCCCATGAAGAAACATCGGAAACCCGGGTATCCACTTTCCAGAGTTGGCCAGCCATATCGGGTATATAAAGAAGGTCGTAGAGATTATCATATCTTGGATTCAAATTTATCATAGAGCCCTGAGAGGCAAAAGGATATACCATCTTATATGCATCTTCTAATACAGGAGAGATGTACCAAAAATTAGTTCCTTCTGAAAGACCATTTGTTGCAGCATCCTGAATGTCAAGAGCCACAATAACATTTGCCTTTAAGGAATCAGATGAAAGAGGTTCATACTTATTATAGAGAGAGTCAGGCCATTCTCCACCTCCAAAGAATGCAAAAAATCTTTCAACTGTATCACCTGAGGGGACAGTTCTTCTTACCTTATACATGATAGGAACAGAAGTGGTATAACCCATTGTATCTTCATGAAAACCAAATAAATAGGAAATATTAGAAGGATCGGTTACATCAAGAGCGGTAATCCCTCTACCTCCTTCTCCCTGAGCAGCCATGAGGACTGTTCTCCATTCATCAGCATCCTTATAAGAATCAGTTGGAGATTCAGGGAACCAGATATCCGCTGCCATTGGATCTGCGTCTACATAGAATCTATGAGAATCTCTAAGAGCTTTTATCTGAGGAATAAAATTCTCGGGTATCACACCAAATAACTCCTTTCCTGTTGAATCATCAAAAGCGTGAATTAAACCATCATTACCCCCATCGTAGATAACTGCAACCCTTGTTGACTCCATTCTGGCTCTATATCTATCAAAATCATCATCATGGTAGAAGTAATTCGGAACCTCTATCTTTAGAGGAGCTGAATGGAAAATATCCCCCAGATAAGCTGTTGACCCCATAAAATCTTGCCCGCAATAGATGAGATTTATTACTGTATCCACAGCTCCCATGGATGTCACATCAAGGTCAGTTTGATTAAAATTGACATCATTAAAGGGCAACAATGAACCATTTTTTACTCCGTAGATATTTCTTGTTGTCGGATCTCTTTCCCGAAGAGAATCACCTGCATTCCAGTAAACAAGTTCGTCAGGAATTGAATCAAGAGACATTCCTCCAGGAACAAGCTTTATGGAACGAAGGTTTCCTCTCCAGCATGGATTCTTAGAAGGAACGAAAGAAGCAAGATACATCCTCGCTTCGTATTCCGTTGATAAAAATTCTTCCTCAATGCTTGTGACTTCAGCAGAGGAGAAACTTGTCGATTTTTCTAAGATTTCACCGGAGATTGTTCTAAAGGCTTTAACTAATTCTTGTGGGGAATGAGCTGGATAGTAATGTTTTGTTCCACCGGCTTTTGCAGTCAAATTTAGACAGGTAGATGCAATACCCACACCAACAACATAAGTCTGAACGTCCACTGCCTGTGCGGAATCCTTACCCGAAGCTGGAATATAGGTATGACGGAGGGCGGAAGCCTCGCTATAGCATTGTTCCTGCCAACGAGGGTCAACGGTAGAGCCGTTACCTGCCCATCCTGCATATTCACCATCGTCATAAGTTCCCGGGTCAATCCCATAAGTTGGCTCACCATCTGTGATTAGAATAACGAAGTATCTTCTACACCATCTTGCATTATCTGTGGGTATTTCATCCTTGAAGTAATATCTTGCTCCTCTAAGGGCACAGGGTAGGGGTGTTCCACCTGTTGCAGCAAGTTCTTTTGGACTTCCCAAAGTTGTATTATCAATCCATTCACAGATAGAATTGATATGGGATGCGATACCCTCTGCAGGCTGTACAACCCGCTCAAGAGCATCCACCGCATAGGTTCCAGTTGCTGATTCGTAACCTATTTTTACCCAATGGCCTTTGAAATCATAGCTATCCCACGTTCCATCCACAACGTCTGCGTTCCAGTCCGAGTCGCTTTTATAGACCAAAGAATAATGATGCCAGTAATCGTTCACATATTTATAGGGCCAGCAATAGTCAGTTGGATAGAAAGAACCGTAGTAATAGGGGTCTAAATATTGATTGTATTGGCCATAGGCGTTTTCATCTGGGTCCTGTAAGAATTTGAAAAGACCCCATCTAAAGCTAAAGGTTGTATCCTGGATTACTGTCCTGAGAGCTTCTTTTGTTATATACAACCTTGAATCGTTTGGTAAGCCATCACCATTCATATCTCTTCCTTGTGCATCACGGCCAATAACCCCATCCCCCCAGGTTGGACAACCATTCATATCCCAACTCATACTCCCTGAAGTATCAAAAATTAGTATAACCTCCGGAGTTACAAACTGGGAAAAGAAGAGCATATCCTGTTTATGAGGAGATATAGTTAATGCAATTGCAAGAACACCTAAAATAAGAAATATTCTCTTCATTCTTTCTCCTATTCCAGGACAATTGGTATCCTGTGGCTATAATAGGTAAAGAATGAGGAAGCGATTGAAGGATGTCTTACAGATTTTATTCTCCTGGTTTCCTTCTTCTCATTGTTTACCCAGATTTCCATCTCGACTGGCAATTTACCAAAACCTTCCACTCTTCTCCACTCGTTTATAACATATTTTCTCCTGCCGTATTTAATGACTTTAGGAAGTTTTGTTTGACGGTCAAAATCGATTCGGAGTCCGTAACCATTTTTTCCAATAAGGCTACGCCCTTCATATTCTATCTCTTCGAGACCGTATAACAAACCACAATGGCATCCAAAAAGGATGAATGAGACGAAGTACTCCTTAGCACACCCTATAAATTTTTTACCATCGTAGTAGGCAATTGCCTGTTCAGAGTATCTATCGAGTTCGATATTTGTCTTAGTTCTTTTGCCGATTTCTTTTCTCTCTGGATGAGTAAATTCCACCGGTAACCTCCCGGTTTCGGGAGTTGTAAACCTTCCAAGAATCAATATCTCTTTTCCGGATTTTGTTATTTCCATTTCCCTCGAACCTTGCTCGAATGCAACCTGAACTGTGCCGTAATAATCCTTGAATATTGGCTCTTCAATCTGATGGGTAACTTCTTCTATTGAAATTGCAAAGATAAATAACAGAATCATATCACCTCCTATAAAACTAATACATTGTATGTCCCATTGTGCTTACACCAACAGGCGTCCACCAGGCTCCTGCCACCTGAATTGACTTCTGGGGTCCTTTACTCCCTTTCCCTATTATACCCGCTGTATTAAACTCATAGACATAATAAGTTCCACCTCCTCCTGGTGAACTGGCGTAAGGATTTATTCCATAGGCGTTATTATAAATTATGGGTATTGGTTTGAGAGCAAAGGACTTTGTGCTGTCGTTATCTAAATAAACTCTATGAACAGTATCTTTAATTCCTTCAAAGTATAATGAACTATTGCCAATTATACTATCTCTTATCATTGAGTTCATCGGGATCATTGAGAGCATAAGGTCACTTCCGCTTTCTGCGAGTTGTAAGGCTTCTTTTCTCTTAACCAGATTTAAAGTCGAACTGACATCACTTGTTGTCATCAAAGCAGTAGCTGTGACCAAGACTGTAAGGATTGTGATGATCCAGAGAACCAATATCATTGAAATACCTTTATTTCTATTGAATTTCTTATTCATAAAACCCCCTTATGGCCGTTCATTCCTAAGAGCTGCTAAACCTTTATAACTAATAACAGTCTTCATAGTATCTCCGGAAGAGTGATAGGGATTCCTCAATGCCAAAGTATATCCTATATAGGCTATTGGGTAATTTCCAGTTGGAAGGATCCACTGCCCAAGAGTGTCTACTTCACAGACCGGTGGCGACACCTCTGTCTCAGTAGTATCTGTATATGTAAAATGAAGTGAATCAACATCGTCCAGGGCGAAATCACCATCTATGTAGAGAGTGTCTGCTCTTATCTCTATCGAATGAATATCTTCTTTATCCACAACTCCAGGAGTCAGACCATCAACATCATGGGTGTAGGTAATACTGTTTGCATTCCCGTCCGCAATTCCGAACGCATCCCCCATGGAAGAATTAGAATAACCGATCATTCTGAGTTCCTTTGTTATATAAGTAGAAGCTTTCCGGGCTTTTATATTCAGTTCAGCCCATTGTCTCTGTCTTCGCAAGAATTTTTCCTGGTAAAAGAAGTTTTGATAAACCATACCAAAAACAATGCCCATAATAACTAACACAACCATAAGTTCTATAAGAGTCACACCTTTATTATTCATCTTTCCCCCTACTTATGCCTGGAAATAATTGTTCTAATTGTATCACTTGTATTTAAAGTATGGTCATTCGAAACAACCCTTAACTTTATTCGAGCTCCAAAGTCAGCTGGGTCTATAGCAGCATTTGGGATAAATTCTTCAATTTCTATTGCAGTTGTTATATTTCTTATACTATCTGTATCTGCATAAATCACCTCCCCCATAGAATGATTGTTCCATGTATCATCAAATCTCGAACCAGGAGTAGGAGATTGCATTAACCAACTTCGAAATTTCTCTATCGTCCTTTCCTGTAGCATAACCTTCTGGGCTCTTCTTTCAGCGCGTATCTCTGTTCTACTATTATTTGCAGAGAACATAACAATTGCCGCCATTGCAACTGAAAAGATTGTTATAGAGACAATGAGTTCTATGAGAGTAACACCTTTTTTTCTTTTCATTTTATCCTTGCCTCCATTACTCCAAGAGGAGATATATAAAGCAATACCGAATCTCCTGTTTCTTTATCATAGATAAAAAATCTTCTTATGTTATTATCGTCTTCTGCCAGGCCATCAGGGGTGATGGTAAATGTCATAGGTCCTGACCCGCTATAACCTAAATCCAGTCCCGANCCTAAATCCANGGAATCTCTTGTAGAGGTAATTGATGCATCTTCCATACATCGTAGGAATTCATAATCTTGGTTTATTTCCAGTTTGTAAGGAACACCAGCACTTGTTGCATAACGATTTGTCCTCTCGTAAAAAGCTCTCACATTATTCATTGTCTTTTTCAAAAGTGTCTTCTTAAATAATTTTGGGAATGAATATATCCCCATTCCAGCAAGGACTCCAATTATAACAATTACAACCAACAATTCTATTATAGTAAAACCTTTATTCTTTTTCATTCAAACCTCCCTTTATTATATACAAATTTTATGCCAAAAACTATCTTGTTGATTTTAAAGAAGTTACATTTTGAAAACTGTGTAATTTGTTTCATTGGTGTGTAACTTAGTTCCCATTCTTTTTTGTTTTGTAGAGTTATTCTCTCTTGGATTTTATTGCTTTGAAGCAAATTCTACTCTGTTTCCTCCATTATTCTTTGCTCTATAACAGGCATTATCTGCATTATGGACTAACTTTGTTAGGTCATTACCATCTTGAGGGAATACAGCGATCCCAACAGAAATTGTCAGATCGGGGAGATCTTTATTCTGCCCCACTACCTTGACCAAACGCTCTGCAACTTCTCTTGCAGTAGAGGTCCCGGTCTTATATAAAACCGAGATAAATTCATCCCCTCCATATCTACCGAACTCATCTCCTTTCCTGAGAGTTTTTCTTATAATTTTAGAGAATGTTTTTAGAGCTTTATCGCCCTGTGGATGGCCAAAATTATCGTTAAATTCCTTGAAATGATCCAAGTCGAGGAAGAGAATGGAGAATTTCTCCTTATACCGTTTTGCCCTTGAAATTTCCTTCTGGATTTCTTCTTCAAGAATCCTCCTGTTTACAGCACCCGTTAGAGGATCTTCCCTTGATAATCTTTTTGTCTCCTCAAACAATTCGGAACTTTCTATAGACATTGCAATTTGCGCTCCTAAGGTGATCAATAAATCCCTCGTAGACTTTGGAAAATCATCTACCTTCGAACTTTCAATATCAAGCACTCCTATTATTCTGTCCTCGATTTTTAAGGGAATAGAAAATTCTGATTTTGCTTTGATCGAACCGGGTATATAGAAGGGTTCCTTTGAAACATCAGGAGCATAGTAAGGTTCTCCAGAGGCTGCAACCTTCCCAACTATCCCCTCTTCCCCAATTTTTAATCTGAGACCCATAAACTCTTTAGCTAATTCTACATTATATTCAAGAGTGACAAACTCACCTCCTTCTTCAACAATGAAAAGAGCTATGAGCTCATATCCAAAATGAGTTGTTATTTGCTTGAATATTTGTTTGCTCAATTCATCAAGGTTAAGGTTTGATACCATTGTTCGACTTATCTCAGAGGATATCCTCAAATTATTCGTTGTTCTATTTAGTTCATTAGTGAGTCTTACATTTAACAGGATAATTCCGAAAACATTTGAGAAAGTTTTTATCAATTCCTTAATCTTCTCAAGTTCACTAGGTCTTTCATTGTAATAAGCGACATAAAGTATCCCCTCAACCTCTCTTCTTGATATTATAGGGACAGCAATTGCAGACTTCCACTTTCTTCTTTGAATAACAGGATTTAGCGTCGAAAGTTCGGTGAGGTCTTCCACCTCTACTATATCCTTTTTTCTAATGACCTCGCCAGATATACCTGTTGACAATCTTGCTTTACTTTGGTGGGTAGTAAATTCTTTTTCTTCAGGATAATAATCATAGGTAATTTTCTCTGGATTGTTCTTAAGGAGAAGGAGAGAAGAATAATCAGCATTAGTAATTTTGGTAGCTGTCATGAGCACTTTTCTAATTATCTCTTCTTGCTTACTTAAAAGCGAGGCATCATTTAGAAATTGTGTTATCAATTTAAAGATTTTTTTATCCTCGTTAAATTTCATAATAAAAGATTATCCTTAATGCGATATATGTCAAGGCTTGGCAAGAACAACACCTGTTATTGACAAAATCTTCTAAGCATTTAACATTAAATTATGATTCTATTTCTTCTTAAAACAAGGATAAAAAGGGCTATTAAATCTATTTCCTCGATGAAAAAATCCAATTTTCTTACCTATTCCCTTGTCATTGTAGTATTCTTCTTAGGAGGTTATTACTTCTTTTATCGTTTGTTCGGCTTCCTCTCCCCTATTGAACTAATAGGAACTATCATTGCAGATAAACTTATCTCATATTCATTCTTTATTTTTTTATTACTACTTCTTATGAGTAATGGGATAACCGCCCTTTCAACCCTCTATCATTCAGAAGAACTCGATTACCTGCATTCAACACCTCTGAAGCCTTTTAACATATTTACCTTGAAATTGATTGAAACAGCGTTCTATTCCTCTTGGGCTACTCTTATAGGAGCTTTGCCCCTTGTCCTCTCTTACCTTGTCGTTTTTACCTCTTCTACTTCGAAAATAATCCTTATTCTCATTCCTCTATTGGCTTTTATCTCCATTCCTGCCGGCTTTGGAGTTTCTATTATTATCCTTCTGAAGAGGATGAGACCTCGCTTTACTGTAAAACAACTGGCGGTTGTTCTTGGGGCTTTGTCAATTTTTGTTATCTATATTTATATAAAGACGACTCCATACAATTTTAATGTGCCAAACACCCTGAATCTTGAAGCAATTAACCAATTTGTCCAGGGTCTTCGGGTTTCAAATCCCTATTTCCCAAACGAATGGTTTTACAAGTCTGCCTCAGGTCTTACAAATAACAATATGGAATTGTATGGAAGGAATACTGTATTACTCTTATCTGCCGGTCTAATTTCTATATCCCTTGTCTTCCTCCTTGCAAACCTATTTTACAAAGTGACCTGGACCTCATCAGGAACTAATTCGCAACCTTCATTAATACATAAAAGGCCTTTATTCAATAGATTGCCTAAGTTTCTCAATCTCCTTCAGAAAGATCTTAAGGTATTTTTGAGGTCACCTCTTCAATGGTCTCAACTTTTGATTATAGGAGTCCTTCTTATAATCTATACTTTCTCGCTTCGGAGGACACCTCTTTATGTCAGGGATCCCTTCTGGCTTTCAGCTCTTGCTCTTATTAACACTGGCTTTATCGGGTATATCACTGCGACTCTTTCTCTTCGTTTTGTATATCCTCAAATTAGCTTGGAAGGGAAGACCTGGTGGATTCTCAGGTCTTCGCCCTTATCCGGGAGATTAATACTCAGTTCAAAGGGGTTCTTTTTTCTCTTTGTAAATCTTATAATTGCAGAATTAGTAGTAACCTCTTCAAACATAATACTTGTTAAATACTGGCTGGTTGTTTTTCTCTCATCTATTTTAGCTGCGATTTTTTCAATTGTATCAGTCTTTTTAGCTATTTCCTTTGGGATCATCTTCGCCGATTTTTCCGAGACCAATCCAGCTAAAATAGCCTCAGGGGCGGGAGGGCTTCTTACAGCAGCTCTAAACCTTATATATATCGCTTTTTCAATCCTATTCTTCGGAAGTCCAATCTCTACCTATATTAGAGGTAGATTGCAGGGAAACCCGGTTGAGATTCGTAATTCCCTCATTTTATCTTGTTTTTTGTTTTTGCTTCTAACTGCGATTATTGTGGCTGTACCGCTAAAACTTGCAAAAAGGAGAATAAATGAAATCGAAGCCTGAGAGGTGAGTTATTTTACTTGACAAGACCAACAGAGGTTCTATAATTCGTGAAAGGAGGTTTTATGGAAATTGAGTTTGAATCTCTTAAACTTATTTCGGATGGAAAAATCAGAGATAAAACAAGAACCGTATGGGAAAGAGCTATCAAGGAGGGAGATTGGAATGATATTTCCGATATACCTTTTACCCTCCTTATTGAAACAAAAAAGACGCTCCTTGATCACACAAACACTGTCACCGAAATGAGCATTGGCGTTGGGAAGGCAAGGGGTGATATTGATTTTGATATATTAATATCCGGAGCCATCCTGCACGATGTGGGAAAACTCCTTGAATATGAAAGGAAGGATGGTAAAATTATTAAGAGCGAATACGGGAAAAGGATTAGACATCCCATAATAGGGGCAATGCTTGCCAGGGAAGCGAGTTTGCCACTTTCGATTCAGCATATCATTTTAGCTCATTCAGTAGAAGGTGAAAAACTAATTAGAATTCCGGAAGCAATCATTGTCCATCACTGTGATTATATTGATTTTTATATAGAAAAGTTAAAGACAGCGGTCATTAACAGTTAAATCAGAATACACTTATATTCACAAATTTACCGGGGTCCTTTCGAATTTCTGCAAGTAGAGTATCAAGATTGGAGGAGGTACTGACTAAATTATTATAGAGTTCTTCATCATATATAAGTTTTCCAATAGTTCCTTTCCTACTATTTATCTGGTTTAAGGTATTTTTTGCTTCTTCAATGGTTAAGGATAACTCATTCATTATATCTTTTGAATCTTCCAGGCTCTCACCCCCTCTGGCTATTACCCTTTTAATTCCCGCTCTATTTTCCTTTAACAACATTTCCACTTCGCTTAGGGTAACCTGAAAATTCTTTAATACGCCTGTACCACCAGATACTCCACCTTTCAAAATTTCAATCAGTTCTTCTACTTTGGTTACAATAGCTCCAATCTCAACGGTTGAAAGGCCAAGATTTGGTTGACCTATGAGTGTCCTGGATAAATCTAAGGGCTCATCAGCTATCCCTGGATCCATAACTACTGTTTTTGTTCCAGATATCATTGCAACATCCTGGATTGAAGCAGTGGCATCTTTTTTTAGTTTAACGCTATTTTCTAGCCACACTCTTACCAGGACACCCCCCTTCTGCATCTTCATATCAACAACCTTTCCCTTTTTAATTCCGTATATCCTCACCGGATCATTTATCGTTAACCCACTTACATCATTATAAAAGATATTTAAACAGTAGCCCTCCTTCCCGACATTGAACCTGAGTAGCCAAAGTTGTCCAATTACGAAGAGGGCTAAAATAATAGTAATAAAAATTCCCACTTTTACTGTCTTTGACCGATTCATAAAAAACCTCCTATCTAAAAACCAATCTTGATACAATTAAATCGAGGAACAGAACAAGAATTGTGGATGAGATAACTGCCTTAGTCGTTGCCTCTCCAACTCCCTCTGCCCCCCCTTCAGCTTTAAGTCCATAGTAACAACCCATTAAGGTAAGAGCAAAACCAAATGTTATTGATTTTATCAAACCTCCATAGAGGTTAGTTGGGATGTAATTTAGACGAACACCTCTCCAGTAAACAGCGGTTGTGATATTCAAACTGGAGATTGAGAGAATCCATCCACCAACTATTCCAGTAATTTCTGATACAATAGTAAGGAGTGGAAGAACTACAATTCCAGCAAAGATGCGGGGAACCACCAAATGCTCTATAGGATTTATTGCAAAAGCCTCAAGGGCATCGATCTGTTCGGTCACTTTCATTGAACCCAATTCAGCTGCAATAGAGGATGAAACTCTCCCTGCTATTATCAGACCAATAAGAACTGGTCCAAGTTCTATAAACATCGCTTTAGTAACAGCCATTCCAACATAAACATCAGGCATATAATTCGCCGCCTGATAATTTGCTTCAAAAGCTATGACCATTCCTGTAAAAAGTGAAGTAAATAACACTAAAGATAGAGATTCTATCGCCTGGAAATATATCTGTCCAAGAGAGAGGTCAAACTTCCGATAAATTCCTCTTATATTAATAAGAACTTGCCAGATTAATAAGCCCACAGAGCCTATATATTCCATAGCAGCTAAATTTTTTTTCTTTAGAGTTAACATAGAATGAATCTATTTAAAAAGTAAATTATGTCAAGAAGCTTTTTTCTCATGAATCTTTCATTTTTTCTTGAACAAAGTCAAGCAAGAATTTATGTATAAGAGGTGTTCCTGCTACAATGTTGCCTCTAAGGATATCATCTCCCCCATCTTCATCGGTAATTACAGCCCCTGCTTCTTCCACCAAGAGCCAACCTCCTGCCACATCCCAGGGAGATAAGCCAAATTCTATATCGCCATCAATTCTTCCACTAGCGATGTTTGATAGCTGGAGAGCTGCAGAACCAAAGATCCGTAAAGAATTAACCTCCATTATAAGTTCCTTTAATCCATCCATAAATTTTTTCCGTCTGTGGTAAGCGAGTGGTGGAAAACCTAAAGAAATAAGGGATTTTTCAGGTTCTTTAATATTAGAATATTTTATTGGGGCATCGTTGAGAAAAGCGCCTTTACCCCTCTTTGCTTTAAACAATTCATCTTTAATGGGATCGTAGATTACACTCAACAGGATTCTTGAATTCTCTTCATAGGCAATTGATACGCAGAAGTAGGGAATTCCATGCATAAAATTATGAGTTCCATCAAGGGGATCAATAAGAAACCTTCCCTTTCCAGAAATTTTCGTTCCCTCTTCAGCATAAATACCTATTCCTGGAAAACTTTTTTGTAACCCCTCTACCAAGAATGCTTCTGATTCAGTATCCGTCTTTGTAACATAATGGCTAGGGCTCTTTATCTTTATCTCACCTTCCTTAAGTTTCCTGAAAGAACTCCGAATCAAATCTCCCGATTTTCTTGCGAGTTCTATTAATTTATCTAGAATGTATCCTCCTTATCTAAAATCTATGCCCTGGGATGGGCTTTTTTGTATTCTTCCTTAAGTTTCTCAATACTCATATGGGTGTAAATCTGGGTGGTAGACAAAGACTCATGCCCCAATAATTCCTGGACAGCCCTGAGATTTGCACCTCTGTTTAAAAGGTGCGTTGCAAAGGTGTGCCGCAAGGTATGCGGGCTCATCCGATGTAGAGTTGTAACTGAAGAAATGGCCCTTTTTACAATCCTCTGGAGATCCCTCTGCCCCAGTCTTTTCCCGGATTTACTGAGGAAGAATGGACCATCTTTATAACCACGGACTTCAGATAAGTATCTCCCAAGCCACTTAGAAGCCATTCTTCCGATGGGAAGTATTCTCTCCTTTTTTCCTTTTCCATAAACCCTGAGTAATTTACTCTTGAGGTCTACCATAGAAAGGTTCAGATTGGTTAGTTCGGAAGCTCGGATACCAGTGCCGTAGAGAAGCTCAATTATTGCTCTATTTCTTATATCAAGATCTTTATCTTCAGGGATAGAATCAAAAATTTTCTCCATCTCCTCTTCTGAAAGGAAGGAAGGAATAAAGACTTCTGTTTTTGGGGTTTTTATTGAAATTGAAGGATTTCTCTTTAAAACCTTATTTCTAACAAGAAATCGGCAGAAAGATTTTATAGCGGATAGTTTCCTGGCAACAGAAGATCTTTTATAACCATAGGAAAGGAGTTCTCCCATAAAACCTCTAATATCCTTTTTTTCAATCTCAGTTAAATCATCCTTGCCTATTTTTTCAAGGAAACTTTTGAATTCTTCAAGATCTGTTTTATAACTCCTTATCGTCAAATCAGAATATTCTCTTCTCACCCGTTCTTCAAGGAATAAATCGATTTTTTCTTCTATATTCACGTCTTCAACTTCCTTTTTTCTGCAGCAGGAAGGAGAACATTATTCAATATTAGACGATAACCCGGGGAATTTTTATAGAATTCAAGATAGGTTGGAGGATCACCTACGAAATGTGCATAATCTTCTGGATCATGACCTCCAAGGAAAGAAAAACTGCCTTTACCGAATTTTCCGTATAAATACTTAACTTCTTCAGTCTTAGGGACATCCCCTAAAATAACTATATTATCCTTTAATTTACTTCGCTTAAAGCCTGTATCTTGCCCAAGAAACTCCTTTATTTGTTTCCTATGATTCTGTGTGAGGATTGCAGGAATGAGATCTCGTTTTGCCATGAAAGTTCGTATTTGAAAACGGCTTCCCTCACCTCTCTTTGCTGCAAACTGCGTTATATCTACATCTGAATGCTCATAAATGCTTAAGGAGATTATAAGGTTTATATCTTTAAGAAATAGAGTGTTTTTATAATTTCCCTTCTTCCACCATTCCCTGTCAATACCATCCTTGTCTATCTGCACTGGGACGATATCTACATCATAATAAGCAAGAGCGATATCAAGGGTGATTGGTGCAGAACACATAGCGAAGAGGAACCCTCCATCACCAACAAATTCTCTAATCTTCCTTGCCACCTCATGTTTCATCTCCCATACTTTTTTGTAGCCAAGTCTTTTTGCCATTCTCTTATTAAGTTGCACTTCTTCTCTGTACCATTTTGCATTAGCATAATGATAATAGAATTTGCCGTATTGTCCTGTAAAATCCTCGTGGTGCAGATGTAGCCAGTCATAATTGGATAGTTCACCTCTAAGGATATCTTCATCCCATACTCTGGTGTATGGAATCTCAGCATATTCAAGGGCGAGAGTTACAGCATCATCCCAAGGTCCTTCAAATTCAGGGATGTACACAGCAATTTTTGGAGCCTTCTCTAATCTCACTCTCTCCATATTTTGCCTTTCTACTACAGCATAAATATTATTTACCATGTCCTCATCGATTGATATTGTCAGAATACCCCTCTCATCTGCTTCCTTTTTTATCCCTTTAAGTTCCGGGAGGAGAAAACTACCTCCTCGATAATTCAGGAGCCATTCGGCGTTGAATCCCTGACTCAGAACCCAATAGGTAAGGCCATAAACTTTCAGGTGATCCGTTTGCTCTGCATCCATTGGAATGAGTAACATTGCTATAATGAGGAACATCATCTTTAAGAAAGTATTCCAGCTATGGATTTTGTCAACCACTTTTAGAAATATAACAGATTCAGAGTATCTTGGGTAGGGTTTCTGTTATAGGGGCTTGACTTATCTATCCAAAGTATTAAAATAAAAAATGAGGGGGCGAAATGGATTTCGACGGGATGGTTTTGGATTGGAGGCTGCATGTCGAGTTGCCATAACTCGTAAAACTGTGGTGCTAATTTAAATGGCAACGTAAATTTTGCCTTGGCAGCTTAAATAAGCTGTCCGTCCTCCAGAGAGTCTTTCCTCTACTCTCTGGAAGGGTGTCATAGAAGAGGGATAGTCTGTAATCCTTGCCAGAGGATTGCAGATGAAAAATTAACTGGCTTGGCTTTTCTTTCTCCTGTGATTGGGAGAAGATTAGCGAAAAAGAAAACAATCACTAAGCCTGTAGAAGCTTCCAAACATCCATTTCGGACGCGGGTTCGATTCCCGCCGCCTCCATTATTATAATATTAAAAACTGGAGGTTATTGTGAAAATAACGCCTTTAGATATAAGAAAACAAGAATTTCGAAATTCATTTAAGGGTTATGATAAAAATGAGGTAGATATTTTCCTTGAAATGGCTGCAAAAGAAATGGAGAATATCGTTCGTGAGAATAAGAGGATGGAAGAACAATTAAGAGAACTGGATCTTAAAATCGAGGATTACAAAAGAATGGAAAAAACTCTTCAGGATACCCTTACCTCCGCTCAAAAAACTACTGAGGAGATAAGACGGAATGCGAGAAAAGAAGCTGATATGATTGTTGAAAAGGCTAAAATTCAGGCTACCGAGATTGTGGATAACGCAGCCACAAAGGTTCGTAGTCTTAGAAACCAGATAATAGCTTTAAAAAATCAAAGAGACGGATTTATTTCACAGCTTAAGGGATTTCTTTCTTCTCAATTAAAAATGCTGGAGGAAATGAAAGATATAGATATATATGAAGTAAGGAAGGAAGAACTTACAGTATCAGAAGAAACAAAAGAAACGAAGAAAAAAGTAAGAGAACTCTTTAAGAAATAAGGAGAGGTTATGGAAGGAAGCGGGGTAAATATAGATTTTGAATCATTGTCTCAGAGTAAAAAAGCAGTTCTTGAATCTTTAAACTTTGAAAAGCCTGATATAGGAATCATTCTTGGGTCCGGTCTGGGTGGAGTAGCAGATGAAATAGAAAAACCTGTAAAGATTTTATACAAAGATATCCCAAATTTCCCTGTATCTACCGTAAAAGGTCATGAAGGTATGTTAATTGGTGGTGAACTCAAAGGGAAAAAGGTTTGTGCTATGAAGGGAAGGTTCCATTATTATGAAGGGTATAATATTGGGAAAGTATCTTATGGGGCTCAGTTATTATGTTCTTTAGGAATTGATACTCTCATAGTCTCAAATGCTGCTGGAGGGGTTAACCCAGAATTTGAGAGGGGTGATATAATGATAATAACGGATCATATAAATTTCTTTCCCGAGCACCCCTTAAGGGGAAAAAATGATGAACGTCTTGGCCCAAGATTTGTGGACATGTATAATGTATATGACAGGGGATTGGTCAAATTTACAGAAGATATAGCTCTTGAAGACGGTATTAAGGTTCGAAAAGGTGTTTATTTTGGTCTCCAGGGACCTACCTTTGAAACTGCTGCCGAGTACAGAATGATTAGAATTTTAGGGGCAGATGCAGTAGGAATGTCAACGGTGCCAGAGGTGATCGTTGCAAGATGGACGGGGACAAAGGTTCTTGGTTTATCCATAATCACCGATTTGGGACTTCCAGACACCCTCGAACCTGTAAATCAAGAGGTTGTTCTAAAGGCAGCAGGAGAGGCTGCTCCGAAGCTATCAAGGTTAGTGGTTAAAGTTGTTGAAAACCTATAAGTTAGTAGCCCTTTTAGCACTTCTCCTTTTTTCTCCAGGTTGCAAGAGAAAGAGCAATTATGAAAAAGCAATGGAGTACTATAGTTCAATGAGGACTACTCAAGCTTTACTTCTTCTTAAATATTCAAATATTCCTCGTGAGGTTTATCTTGAAGGGAAAATCTACCTCAAAATTAATGATCCAAGAAGAGCGTTAAAATCCTTTGAAAAATTGATAGAAATCGCTCCCGAGTGGAAAGAAAAAGTCCTGGTAGATTTAAAGAAGGCAGGTGAAGATGCTAATAGAAAAAGTATGGATTTTACTGCCGTTTTGATCTACAATAAAATATTGGAATATGACCCTGATTTTGAATTGGGCATGAAGAACTTCCTCCTTGGAGATTGGTATTTTGACTCACAAAATTATGATAAAGCCATAGAGTTTTATCAAGCAGGGTTAGATTATGACTCGTTAAATGTTGAGGTAAGACTCAAGTTAGCACAATGTTTTATTCACAATGACGATTTAGTATCCTCTTACGAGACGCTGAAGAAGGGAATGGAAACAAACTCTTATTGGCGGTTTAAATACTGGCTTGGGAAGGTTTCTTTTCAACTTGCAAAAAAGAGGTACAAAGAAGGGAATTATAATTCAGCGGAATTGTATCTTGGTGAGGTGATATCCGCCTCTCTCCCCAAAGTCTTGGTGGATGATGCCTATTTCCTCCTTGGGGATATTAGACTCAGTCAGGAGAAATACCAGGAAGCTAAGTCCTGCTACAGAGAAGTTTTGAAAATAAATAGATTTGCAGAACCGAACATTGCAAGAGAGGCAAAAGATAGGCTAAGAATTATAGAGAATATGGAGAAAAAATCTTGAAAAGAGTTATCCTTGGTTTCTTATTAATAGCCTTGATTTCTTGCACCCATAACACTAAACCCACCCTTTTATCTGCAGAAGAGGAATATCAGAGGGCTTATAATTATTTCAAGAAAGGAGATTACAAAAAAAGCATCGATCTATTCAAATTCTTCTTTAACAGACATCCAGGAAGCCAGTGGGTAGATGATGCTCAATTCTACTATTCAGAATCTTATTATCAAATTCATGACTACACAACCGCTCTTCAAGAATTCCAGTTCCTTATTAATAATTTCCCAAGTTCAAAATGGAGTGAAAAGGCTCTTCTCAGAAAGACACAATGCCTTGAGGAGTTTTCACCGAGAGTCCAACGAGATCAAGAGTTGACCAAACAATGTCTGGAGGCTTATGAAGAGTTTATTGCACGATATCCCTACTCTAAATGGATAGAAGAGGCAAAAAAGGGCAGGGATAGGATCCAGGAAAAACTCAACCAAAAGCACCTTGAGATAGGAGAGATTTATATGAAGATGGGAAAGAACGAAGCAGCCAAGATATATCTAAAAGAAGTTGTAAAAAAGAGTGAAAAATGGAAGAACAGGGCTTATCTACTATTAGGGGATATCTCACTTTCCGAAGGTAAAGATTCCCTCGCAGCCTTTTATTATGGGGAAGTAAATGGGGAATTTGAAAAAGAAGCGGCAAAAAAGTTAGAAGAAATCCAGTGAAGGGAGTTTTTGGGGGTAATTTCGATCCAGTGCATATAGGGCATCTTATACTTGCTATGGATGCAATCAGGTTGTTAAAACTTGAAAAAGTTTTATTTATCCCTGCCTTTAAGTCACCATTCAAAGAGGGCTTTACCTCGACCCCATTTGAACATAGATATAAAATGTTAGAACTTGCTACCAAGGACAAATCTTTCTTTCAAGTGTTAGATATTGAAGGTAAAAGGAAGGGAATTTCCTATACCTATGATACTTTAAAGGAGCTCAAGCAAAAAGGAGAAGAACTTTGTCTTCTCATTGGAGAAGATCAGGCAGTTGAGTTTCACAGATGGTATAGGTGGAAAGAGATCCTAAAAATGGTTGATGTCTTCGTTCTCAGAAGAAAAAAAGATCCAAAGAAATACCCTGAAGGTCTTAAGGATTTAAAATCCAGAACAATAGAGATTTCTTCAGCTGAAATAAGAGATTCTATAAGGATGGGAAAGCCCGTAGATTTTCTGCTCCTGGATAAAGTCCTTAAATATATAAGAAAACACAATTTATATAAGGAATAGTTTTTCTACCCTAACTTCTAAAGGTTTACAAAACACAAATACCTCTATTAGGTGTACCAGGTTGACTTTTTTTTTGGGGAGCCTATATTCACAATATGAAGTATATATTTATTTTGCTAATGATAGCCGGATTGTTTGGTTGTGAAAAAGAAAATAATCTGGAAATAACAAAGGAAAGCGAAAGGGTAACTTCCTTTACACTTAAGGAAGTGAATAAAAGTTCGCTTCAATGGGAGCTAAAGGGAAAAAGAGCGGTATATTTAAGGGATACCATCGTGATATATGAATTACAATTGTTCTTCTATAATAGAGAAGGAAGTTTTACTTCAGAACTCAAAGCAGACAGTGGATACGTCTTTGAAAACACAAAAGACTTAAGAGCTATGGGGAATGTTATTGTTCAGTCAAAGGATTCTACAATTCTCTGGACAAGAGAGTTGAACTGGATACAGAAGGAACAAAAGATTCAGACAGAAAGTCCTGTAAAATATAAGAAAGGTGATAAAATTTATACTGGAAAAGGTCTGGAGTCAGACTCTGATTTGAAGCATATCATAATAAAGGAAAAATTTCAGGGGAAGGGTGAATTTGAATGATCCTTTTGATTTTAATGGTTCCTTACCAGATCCAATCTGGAACAATGGAAATTGTAAACAGAAATAAAAATATATTCAAAAATGGAGTAAAGGTATACTCCAAAAACCTATATATAATTGCAGAAAATGGGGTTGAAACTGACAGTTCTTTGGTTCTTAAGGATAGCGTTTATGTCGAAACCAAAGATTTTCATTTTATTGCAAACAACCTAAATTACAAAACACCCTATAGGATTTTGTTCGCCAGAGGTAACATAAAGATCTGGAGAAAGGATACTCTGAAAGGGGATTCTCTGATCTTCTACAGAGATAGTGAGTTTGGAAAAATGTTCGGAAGGCTTTTGTATATATCAGATTCAATCACAATTCAAGGAGAATCTGGGGATTTCCATCGTGATTCCATAATCCTAAGAGGTAGACCAAAATTTACTTCTCCAAGAATAACCATTAATTCTGATTCTGCAGTTTACTTTATCAAAGATTCAACCTATAGATTTCTATCAAACGTAATTTTTGAATCTTCCAAAATTTCAGGAAATTCAGGGGAGCTAAAATATCTGGAAAATAAGGAAAAATCTATCCTTCTGGATCATCCTATAATAATTCAGAAAAGAGACACAATAACTGGAGAGAAAATAGAAGTCAATCATAAAACAAAAATCCTGAATGCATTTAAAGGAAGAGCAGCCAACTATACAGAGAGTGGAAAGAATGTGGTATCGGGGGATACAGTCAGGGTCTATTATCAAGAGGACTCAATTGACAGTGTAATGGTTCTCAAAAAATCAAGGGGTAGATTTACAGAAAATGAAACTGGAAGCAAGGAATCTCGTTAAGGTTTACAATAAAAAAAGAGTTGTTAATGAGGTAAATATCGATTTAGAAAGAGGTCAGATTGTTGGTCTCCTTGGACCAAATGGAGCCGGAAAAACCACAACTTTTTATATGATTATGGGTTTCATAAGGCCTGAATCGGGGAAAATTTATCTCGATGGAAAGGATATTACCGAGAAACCAATGCACAAAAGAGCACAGTTAGGAATTGGTTATCTACCTCAAGAAGCTTCTATCTTTCGTGGCCTCTCAGTTGCAGAGAACATAATGGGGGTTCTGGAAATTCTGATCCAGGATCCCGAGAAAAGAAAAGAAAGATTTGAAGGATTAATTCAAGAGTTTAAATTAGAGCCTATATTTGAAAGAGTAGGATATAAACTTTCTGGGGGTGAGAGAAGGAGAGTTGAAGTCGCACGAGCTCTCACATCTGATCCCAAATTCTTGCTCCTGGATGAACCATTTACAGGAATTGACCCTATTACAAGGGAAGAACTTCAGGAAATGATTCGCAATCTCCAGAAAAAAGATATAGGAATCCTTATAACAGACCATAATGTCCGTGAAACTTTGCAAATAACAGATAAAGCTTATCTAATGTTCGATGGAGAAATCAAGATTGAAGGTAGAGCTGATGAACTGACCGCAAATGAAACAGCCAAAAAATTGTATTTAGGAGAGAAATTTAGTCTATGATAGGAAAGTTTTCTCGAAGTCATGAACTAAAAAATATCCAGGAGCTCAGACAGAAATTGAGCCCAATGCAAGTGCTACGAATAAAAATTACACAGAGTCCACGCTTAGAACTGGAGCATCTTATATATCAAGAGCTCGAAGCGAATCCGATGTTGGAGTTCGTCAAAGACGATGAATTGAATGAATTTCCATATGAGGCAGAGAAAGAAGAAAAAGATCAACTTAAAAAGGCATTAAAAGAATTTTTTGAGGATGATTTTTCCACGTATTTCACACCTGCTGAATTAAAGGAACCTCCGGAAAAACAAATTCCCTATGTATCTACCCTTGCTGAAGAGTTAAAAAGTGAATTAAGAATGGAGACATCTGATGATGAGTCAATAAAAATAGGAGAATATATAATAGATTCACTGAATGACAAATGGTTTCTTGATACTCCCCCTTCATCCATTGCAGAGTATTTCGGAGTTGAAAGAGACAAAATCGAAGAGCTCCTTAAACTAATTCAGAGAATAGGTCCACCAGGAATTGCTGCTCAGGATTCGAGGGAATCAAAACAACTCCAAATGGAAAGGAATCCTGAAAAGTGGAAACTGGAACTAAAAATAGTAAAAAATTATTGGGATTTTTATAAAAAGAAAGAGATTGAAAAGCTCTCAAATTCAATAAATATAGATAGAGAAAAAATAAAAAAAGCATTCAAGAATATAGAGAAGTTGAATCCGCATCCAACAAGCAGAAATTCTGGCAGGGTTAGATATGTAATTCCAACTGTTGTTGTAAAGAGAAAGGGAGAAGATTTTGAAATAGCAATTAACGAACCAAATCTTCCCTTTATACGACTAAACACAAAGTATCTTCAAATCCTGCAATCGCCAAGAAATTATGATAAAAAGACGGTCGGGTTTGTTGAAAAATGGCTAGAAAGAGCAAAATTTATTCTGCAGTCTCTTGAGATGAGAAAAAAGAACTTTAGGAACGTAATAAACTATATTACCCAGGAGCAAAAGGATTTCTTTAAAAGGGGTGTCCTCTTTATGAAACCATTAAAACTTAAAGTAATAGCAGAAGCTACAAACTTAAGTGAATCTACAATTTCAAGATATATTAAGGATACCTACATCCAGACACCAAGGGGTGTTTTTCATCTAAAATATCTCTTAAGCGGTGGTATTAAGGGTGGAAATGGAATGGTTTCTACAAACGCAATCAAGGAAAAAATAAATCGAATGATTGAAATAGAAGGTGAAGAACCGTTATCAGATGAAGAGATAAATAAGAGATTAAAAATGGAAGGAATTAATATTTCGAGGCGAACGGTAACTAAATACAGAAACCAGATGGAAATTCCGTCCCGGCCAGAAAGAAAGAAGGAGAAAAAATTAAATGAATAGAGAAGAGATTGGAGATATAGCAAGATTAATATCGAAAGCTGCAAAGAAGAGCCCCTCAAGAGTTTATATCAAAGGGAATATTTCTTCAAACTTACTTAGAAATCAGCCTTTCCAGTCATTCGAAGGGAAAGATTTCTTTCTTCTGATCGGTGATTGGCAGGAAATAAATAAGTGGTTGAAAAAAAACAAAGATAAAATTACAGAAACGAATATTTCTATTGAAGGGAGATATTCTGCATTGCCCTTGAAGGACTTATCAACTATTGAGGCAAGAGTGGAACCTGGAGCAATTATAAGAGAAGGAGCAGAAATTGGAAGGGATTGTATAATTATGATGGGTGCGGTGATAAACGTAGGAGCTCACATCAAAGAGAGAACAATGGTTGATATGAACGCAGTAATCGGTGCAGGGGCAGAAATTGGGAAGGACTGCCATATAGGAGCTGGCTCTGTAATTGCAGGAGTCCTGGAACCACCTTCTAAGAAGCCCGTTATCATCGAAGACTCTGTCCTCATAGGAGCAAATGCAGTAGTTCTTGAAGGAGTTAGAGTTGGAAAAGAGGCAATAATAGCAGCCGGTTCAGTTGTCATTGAAGACGTTCCAGAAGGTAAAGTTGTTGCTGGCATCCCGGCAACCATCATAAAATCAACCTCAGAAGTCAGTGAAGAGAAAAAATCAATTTTAAAGGATTTAAGAAATAGATGAAAAAGAGGATAAATTGCATCCTGGATATTCTAAAGAGAGCTCCTTCTCCTTTCATCTCTATTCAAAGCCTTAAAAGAAAATGCGGAAAAAATATAGATTCTCTCCTTAAGAAACTCGAGAAAGAAGGAAAAGTTGTATCAAAAGGTAAAAAATACTCAATTCCTGAGAGAGCAGGTTATATTAAAGGAATTTTCGATGGGAAAAGAGAGGGCTATGGTTTCTTGATGCCAGCAGGAGATATGAAAGACCTCTTTATCTCTCCAAATGATACATACACTGCACTCAACACCGATTTAATCCTTGCGAAAAAGACAAGAAAATCCAGAGGTCGCTGGAAAGCAAGAGTTGTGCAGATAATTGAGAGAGGAAGAGAATACTTTTTAGGTAAAATCATTTCAGTTGACGACAAATTAGTATTTCAGCCCAATGATAAGGACATTCCTTATTATTTTGAACTGGAAAATGCCAATAGAGTTAAAGAAGGTGATTGGGTTATTGCCAAATTCTTAAAATGGACAACCCCTACCCTCTCTCCTCTCGTAAAGTTCTCAAAGAAAATCCACAAGGATAACCTCTACGATATAATTGTAAACCAGGAATACAAGCTTCGTCATACATTTCCCAAACCAGTAATAAAGGAGGTAAAGAAGGTTCCCCCTGGTGATTCAAAGGAGAGAGAAGATTTTAGTAATCTTGCAACTTTTACGATTGATCCCGTAGATGCAAAGGATCTGGACGATGCCATTTCAATAAGAAAAGACCACAAGAATTATCACCTCTGGGTTCATATATCAGATGTCTCCAGAATGGTAAAAAGGGACTCAGCAATTGATAAAGAAGCCAAAAGCAGGGGTTGCACCACATACCTCCCAAATGATACCTACTTTATGCTACCGCCTGTAATCACAAAAAAGTTAAGTCTACAACAAGGGAAAGTGTGTCCTGCTATAACTGTTTACATTTCATTTGATAGAGATGGAAAACCTCGGGAGAAAAAATTCTACAAATCCCTGGTTAAATCAGATAAGAAGTTTAGTTACCAGGAAGCTCAAAATATCCTTGAAGGGAAAGCTCCTTCAAAGTTTAAAGGGGACCTGAAAATTGCGTCAGAGCTGGCGAGAATTCTATCACTGAAGAGAAACCAGGAGGGTTATCTGGACTTTCATAGAGAGGAAGTAAAGGTAGAACTCGAAGATTCTCATCCTGCAGGTGTCTCTCCAAAAAGAGAACTATGGACAAATCAAATTATTGAACAATTTATGATTGCCGCCAATGAGGCTGTAGCAGAAAGGTCGAAAGCGAATAAAACACCTAACATCTACAGAATCCATGAAGAACCTGATAGGATGGAATTAGAACGATTCAAGGATTTGGTAGAATCCCTTGGTTTCAGCCTTGAATCCATTAAACGAGAAGACCTTTCCAATTTCCTTAGCGAAATCAAAGGTTCTACCTATGAAAGAATTTTAAACTATGAGTTGCTCAGGTGCATGAAGAAGGCAAGATACATTGCTCATCCCGAGCCCCATTATGGTCTTGCCTCAAATCTTTATACACATTTTACTTCTCCAGTCAGGAGATATCCAGATCTCATTGTTCAGAGGATACTGTTTGGAGAAAAATACTCAGAAGAAGAACTGGAAGGTATAGCTGACCATTCCACAAAACAGGAATGGTCTTCAGACGAAGCTGAACGCGAGGTTACAAACTTCTATATCCTTAAGTATTTAGAGGAAAATAAATGGGAAAAGTATAGAGGAATGGTTGTAGATATTGCCTCCGATGGAATATGGGTAGAGCTGAATGAATATCTTGTAAGAGGCTTTATTCCAATAAAATTGCTCCCCCCTGATGAGTATAAAATCAAGAATCATGCTCTCTCTGGAAAACGTCATAATTTTCAAATTGGCGACCTTTTATTCTCAAGAATTTACACGGTCTTCCCGGAAACAGGAGAGTTGACACTGGAATATTCAGGTAAGATCAAAAGAGTATAAAGAAAATTACAACTCCCTTGAATTTGTTTTTACAATTTCTACAACTTCAGGAAGGATCGATCCAGATTTCAGAATCTTCTTATCCACCAATTTAAAGATCAAGAAATACAAAATCAAAATCCCAAATCCCCAGAGAAAACCCGATACATCACTTCCCCATAAAAACTCTCCAAAAAGAATACCTCCGATAAGGAGTAGAAGAGGAAGAATGAAATTTAGCACAGTGGCAAGGATTAAATTTTTTCTATTCGTTTCAATTTCTACAACATCACCAATTCTCGCACCTTTTTTATTATTGCAGATAATTTCCCTGCCTTTCTCCCCCATCCTGCAGAATCTTGAAAAATCACAGGAATGGCATTCTATTCCTTCCTCAATGAGGACAATTGCTTTATTCTCGTTAATCCTTACAACCACCCCTTTTCGTTCCATATTACCTTTTCTTTCTGAAGTTACTTAAAGCCTCCTTAGCACGATATGAACTCCGAACAAGAGGAGCAGAAGCGACAAAATCAAAACCCATTTTTTCTCCAAGAACCTTAAATTCTTGGAATTCTTCAGGTGGAACATATCTTTCCACAGGAAGTTCTTTTCCGGAGGGGCGGAGATATTGCCCGATTGTAAGGATATTACAGTTTACTCTTCTGAGATCTTTCATTACATCCAACACCTCTTCCTTCTTTTCTCCAAGCCCAAGCATCAAACCACTTTTAATTGGAAGAGAAGAAGAATAGGTAGAGGCTTCTTTTAACAGATTAAGGGATCTACTGTAGAGAGCTTTTGGACGCACCCTGGGATAGAGTCGAGGAATTGTTTCAACATTGTGGCTGAGTACGTCAATTCCTGAATCGATTACTTTTCTTAAAGCATCTATCTCCCCTTTAAAATCAGGAATTAAGACTTCTACTGTTGTCTCTGGATTTATTCTCTTTATCTCCTTCGTTGTCATTGCAAAAAAAGATGCCCCACCGTCTGGTAAGTCATCCCTTGAAGGAGATGTTATAACGGTATGTTTCAGTCCTAAGTTTCGAACTTCTTCAGCAATCCTTTCTGGTTCCTTCCAATCAAGGGGTTTGGGAATTCCGTTCTTCACTGCACAGAACCTGCAATTTCGAGTGCAGGTATCACCCATTATAAGGAAAGTTGCTGTCCCCCTCGCAAAGCAATCACCAATATTTGGGCATTTTGCTTCTTCACAAATAGTATGAAGTTTCCTTGAGTGGAGTTCATTCCTAAGGGGTTCTGCTTTCTCTCTCCTCAGGATTGAATTTCTAATCCAGTTGGGTGCAATCATTCTTTTAACCTGTTATTTTCATCCACCTTTACGATTGTCGGAATAAAATGTTGCTTATCAGTTAGTCCGAAAGACATTATTATTACCCTATCTCCAATCTCAACAAGGTTTGCTGCAGCACCATTAACGCATATCTCCCCGTCCTTTCCATAGATAACATAGGTATAAAAACGGTTACCCGTTTCAATATCCCCGATGAGAACCTTTTCATTGAGCAAAAGCTTGGCTTTTCTGGCTAATTTCTCATCGATAGTGATGGAACCTTCGTATTCTTTGTTTGTCTCTGTCACTCGAGCCATATGAATCTTTGATTTAAGGACTTCATATAACATATTACACCTCTCCTTCTAAACCTATCCCAACTGTTATAAACCTATCTTTAAAATACCGTTTAAAGACCTCAAGAGCCAAGTCTCCTGAACAATTGGCAGGAGCCACCTTTTTAGGGTTGGAAAGATCCAACTTCCCTGCAAGATTAAGCAACTCTTTTTCACTGTAGGATAATGGGTTTAATCTTCCAAAAAGCAAATTTATCGGCTTATCAATAATTCCCTGGTCCTCAAGGATCGGAAGAATTCCTCCTTCTGATCCCCCGAAAATAGATGCTTCAAAACCCATTTTGATTAAAAGAGCCATCTCTTTAATCTTTGAATCCTTAGTTCTTAGAGCAGAAACAGATGGAAGTATTTCCTCTGTCTTTTCTATTATCCTGCACTCGGAACCAACGGAATGAATCATCTCAGTTAGATCGTTAGAAACCCCTGAAGGCACATAGACAATTTTATCAACACCTATCACCGCTTCAATCCCACCTGTGTGCTCCCATCCTTCCTTTGGTATAAATATATGTTTTATATCCCTATTCTCAATGCCTGCAATATTAAGATTTTCTTCGAGCGAAAGAGGATTTTCTCCAGTATCGAAGAGTAACATAAGGTCGGGGAAATAAACTGATACACCCCACCCTGTTGTATATTCTGGATTGAGTTTTTCACCATCAATTAGCACCTTAAACCTCATAATATTATTTTATCCGGCCTCTGTTCTTTGTCAATGGGAAAAGCTTAAAAACCCTTTGTATATTGTTCTTGTTTTACAGAGAACTTTGACTTTCAGGATAAATTCACTTGAAAAGGTTGACAAGACTGCCCATTTTTTTTATAATATATATAAAAAGGGCGATTAGCTCAGGGGATAGAGCGTTTGCTTGACATGCAAAAGGTCAGTGGTTCAATTCCACTATCGCCCATTTTAAAGGAAATAATAATTTTTTATTTATATGAAAATAAAGATAAAACTTTTAATAGATAAAAATGAATCTACTTTAGAAATAGAAAGAGGGTTTTCTTTAAAGAAAATATTAGAAGATAGAAATTCTCCCCTACTTTTAAAATATGTAGGAGCATTAAGAGACAATGAATTCGTAGATTTTCACACCCCTCTTATGGAGGAAGGTGTGTTTTGTCTACTTCCAGTTGATGATGAGAGAGCTTACCCCTTCCTCTGGCATACAACATCCCATATAATGGCTCAGGCGATAAAACGTCTATATGATGTAAATCTCACAATAGGCCCTTCGATTGAAGAAGGTTTCTATTACGATATGGAGAGGGAAGAACCATTCACCGAGGAAGATTTAAAGAAAATCTCAAATGAGATGGGAAAAATCATCCAGAGCGATTATCCTCTCGAGTATGAAGAAATCCCAAAAAGCAAAGCCAAGGAGATTTTTTCTGACAACAAATTCAAACTGGAACTGATTAATGGGATTAATGATGATTTTGTCTCTATCTACCGTCAGGGAGAATTTGTGGATCTCTGCAAGGGTCCACATCTCCTCTCAACAGGAAGGGTAAAAGCCTTCAAATTATTATCAGTTTCAGCTTCCTATTGGAGAGGAGATGAAAATAGGGAAAGCCTTCAGCGTATCTATGGTATATCTTACCCAAAGAAAAAATTACTCGATGAATACATTCAGCGCTGGGAAGAGGCTAAGAAGAGAGACCATAGAAAAATAGGAAAGCAACTGGATCTATTCAATATATACGAAGAAATTGGTCCAGGACTTATCCTATGGCATCCCAAGGGGACTGTAATAAGAGAGGTAATAGAAGATTACTGGAAGAAAGAACATGAAAAGAGAGGTTACAAACTCGTCAGAACTCCCCATATAGCAAAGGCTGAACTCTGGAAAACCTCCGGTCATTTTGACTATTATCTTGAAAATATGTTTGTCTTTCAAAGGGGTGGTGAAGAATATGTGGTTAAGCCAATGAATTGCCCATATCACATTCTTATCTATAAGAATGAGACAAGGAGTTACCGTGATCTTCCGATAAGATTTGCAGAACTGGGAACGGTTTATAGAAACGAGCGCTCTGGCACTTTGCACGGTATGCTTCGGGTTCGAGGATTTACCCAGGATGACGCCCATATTTTCTGCAGGGAGGATCAAGTTACCAGAGAGATTGGAGGAGTAGTTGATTTCGCAATTGAATTAATAAAAACCTTTGGTTATAAAGACTTTGACGTCCGCCTTTCAGTATGGGATTCTGCTCATAAGGAAAAATACGCAGGTAGTGCTGAAGAGTGGGAGAAGGCAGAATCCGCCCTTGTTTCTACCCTTGTGGAAAGGGGCATTGAGTATAAAAGAGATGTAGGAGGAGCTGTTTTCTATGGCCCAAAGATTGATATAAAGATAAAGGATGCATTAGGAAGGAAATGGCAGGGTCCAACGATTCAGTTCGATTTCAATCTCCCAAGAAGATTCAATGCAACTTATGTTGGAGAAGATGGAAAAGAACATAATGTATATATGATACATCGAGCCCTTTTTGGTTCCCTTGAGAGATTTGTAGGCGGACTGATTGAGCATTACAAAGGAAATTTCCCAACTTGGCTTGCCCCAATCCAGGTTAAAGCATTGACAATAACAGATGATGAGGTAAAATTCGCAAAAAAGGTCCAGGAAAAACTAAGGGAAGAAAGCATTCGATCTGAACTGGACTTGAGAAATGAACCTCTGTCCAAAAAAATAAGGGATGCAGAGGATCAGAAAATTCCCTATATGTTTATTATAGGAGCTAGGGAGGTTGAATCAAACACTGTATCAGTTAGACATCATAAACAAGGAGATATCGGCAGTTTTGATTTAGAGGAGATTATTTTTCGTATTAAGGAAGAGATTAAACAAAGGAGGTAAGCTATAGCAAAAAAAGCAGGACGAAAAATTAATGAACAAATAAATGCAAGGAAGGTGCAATTAATTGGTAATAATGGAGATAATAAAGGCACAGTGTATACAAAAGATGCAATAGCGGAAGCGAAAAAAAAGGGGCTTGATCTTGTTCTTCTCATGCCAGATGCAAATCCCCCTGTTTGTAAAATACTGGATTATGGCAAATATCGCTATCGCCAAAATAAGAAGGACAGGAAAGAACGTCAGAAGCAAAGACAGACGCTAAAGGAAATGAAATTTTATCCAAAGATTGAAGATCACGATTATGAAACGAAAATCAGGCATATAAGGAGATTTTTAGCCGATAATAATCCTGTCCGAATCCAGATTTGGATGCGCGGAAGAGAAAAGGTGCACCCTGAATTGGCAGAAGACCTGGCGAAGCGGATTGTTAAGGACACTGGGGATATATCAAAATTGCAGGGAGAATTAGAACCCACAGGTATAAGATTGCAGTTTCAATTGATGCCAATAGGAGGCAATAATGCCTAAGCTTAAAAATAAAGGAGCAATAAAAAAACGACTCAAGAAAACAAAAAAAGGGAAAATAAAGTTCAGAAGAGCCAACAGCAACCATCTTCAATCAAAGCACTCCAACAAGAATAGGCGCAGATGTAGCGGGGAGAAAGAAGTATCATCGGGTGATAGAAAGAGAATAAAGAGACTTATGCACTAAGGAGGTAGTAGTGGCTAGGCATAAAAATGTTGTTCAAAGAAGAAAAAGGCACAAAAAGGTCCTGAAAAGAGCAAGAGGATTCTTCGGTAAAAGAAAAAATTCTTACCGAATTGCAAAAGAGGCTGTAATGAAAGCCCTTGCCTATGCTTATCGGGATAGAAGAAGGAAGAAGAGAGATTTTAGAAGACTCTGGATAATAAGGATAAATGCAGCAGCCAGACAAAATGGTCTTTCTTACAGTAGATTTATGCATGGTCTTTATAATGCGCACATTAATCTAAACAGGAAAGTCCTTGCCGAAATTGCGGTTATGGAACCAGAAACCTTCTCACAAATTGCAGGAATCGCTAAAGAGAGTTTGAATGAATCTTAACGCCTTTAGAGAAAACGCTAAGATTGAAATTGAAAAAGTTAAAACTGATGGAGAATTAGAGAAGGTCCGTGTCAAATACTTAGGGAGAAAGGGTAACTTGACTGAAGTTTTACATTCTATCGGGGACTTACCCAAAGAAGAAAGACCTGAGGCAGGTAGGATTGCTAACAGCATAAAAAGAGAACTTGAAGAGTTAATCAAGGAAAAGAAAGAGATTCTTGAAGAGAAAAAAACTCTTCTATGGAAGGATCTTACTCTCCCAGGCAGAAAACCATTCATAGGAACTCTCCACCCATTAACGGTACTCGGAGAGGAGGTCCAGGATATATTCATCCGAATGGGGTTCTCAGTGGTAGAAGGGCCAGAAATTGAGACAGATTACTATAATTTCACCGCCTTGAATACACCTCCCGACCACCCTGCACGGGATCTCCAGGATACATTTTATCTCAAAGACGGAAGGCTCCTTAGAACACAAACATCTCCTGTCCAAATACGTATTCTTGAAAAGCACTCTCCCCCACTTCGCATCATATCCTCCGGGAAATGCTACAGGATGGATACATTTGACCCCTCACACTCTCCAACCTTTACTCAGATAGAAGGTCTGTGGGTTGATAAAAATATCTCAATGGCTGATCTCTTTGGGACTCTTGAGCTTTTTGCAAAAGAAATCTTCGGAGAAAATATCAAAACAGAATTCCTTCCGGGTTACTTCCCATTCACAGAACCTTCTTGTGAACAATTAATCCAATGCCCATTTTGTTTAGGGGAAGGTTGTTCTGTTTGCAAGAAAAAAGGGATGATAGAAATACTCGGAGCAGGATTGGTTCACCCAAGTATCCTTAAGAAACTCGGTTATTCAGAATTTAATGGTTTTGCTTTTGGTATGGGCGTAGAAAGGATAGCAATGATAAAATACAATATAGATGATATAAGATTGTTCTATCAAAACGAACTTCAATTCCTTAGACAGTTCAATGAGAGTTAATTACAACTGGCTTTCTGAATGGGTTGATATTAAATTCTCTCCATACGAACTGGCGGATCGTCTTGATCATCTCGGGATAGAAGTAGAGGAGGTAGAAATAACCTCAGATGATGCAATCTTTGAACTGAATATAATGCCAAACAGACCCGATTTACTCAGTGTTTGGGGCTTGTCAAGGGAAATTGCTGCAAAAATAGGAAGGAATTTAAAGAAAAAAATTGATTATTCCCTGCCGGACTTGAATCAAAAGGATGCTCTTAACCTAACCGTTACAATTGAGTCCGAAGAAGACTGCCCCAGATATATAGCAAGCGTAATCGACAACATTGAGGTAGGGCTCTCTCCTGCGTTTATTTCTGAAAGACTAACAAAATGTGGGATTCGTACCCTGAACAATATAGTAGATGTAACAAATTACGTCCTCTTGGAAACAGGACACCCTCTTCATGCCTTTGACTATGATTCAATCAGTGGTGGGATTATTGTCCGAAGAGCTAAAAATTCCGAGATTATCATAACACTGGAAGGAGAGAAAAAAGAGTTATCAAATGAGGACCTTGTAATTGCAGACAACAAAGGTCCAATTGCTATTGCTGGAGTGATGGGAGGAGAATCATCAGGAATTAAGGATAAAACGACAAGGATAGTCCTTGAGTCTGCATTCTTCAAACCTTCGCTTATCCGAAGAACATCAAGAAGGTTAAAATTATCCACAGAATCTTCATACCGTTTTGAAAGGACGGCAGATATAGAAATGCTACCCACTGCTTCAGCATATACCTTACATCTTTTAGGAAAGTCAGCAACTAAAAGAACAGCAAGAAAGGTAATTGACACCAATCCAACCCCCCAGGTAAAGAAAGAGGTAGAATTCTCTTACAAAAATGCAAACAAAATGTTGGGGAAAAATCTAAAGAGAGAAGAGGTTGACCGAATATTTGAAAAATTGGGGTTTGAAAGAAGGGAAACAGATGGAAGCCCCAGAATTCTTGTCCCTTCCTATAGAAGAGACATTAAAATCGAAGAAGACCTCACTGAAGAGATTGGTAGATTTATAGGTTACAATAATATACCTCGTAGATTTACCTATACAAATGAGAAGCCTATCAACTTAGAGAATAAGGATATAATAAAAATTAAGAAGATAATGGCGAGTTTGGGGTTATCTGAAGCAATAAATATTCCTTTTATTGAACCCTTCTGGGCAGAAATCCATAAAGATGAACCTGTAGAACTCAAAAATCCTATGTGGAGCGATAGAAGCATTCTGAGAAATACTCTCCTGCCTGGTCTTATAAGAAGCGTCGAGAGGAATCTGAATAAAGGTGAAGAACTCGTCCAACTCTTTGAAGTTGGAAGAGTATTCAGACAGGGGAAGGATGAAGAAGAAATGCTTGGAGCCGTGATTACTGGAAATATGCCTGTAAAGTGGCACCAAGAAGGAAGGCCTGTAGACTTTTATGATATAAAAGGTATTGTGGAGGCAATGTTGGAAAAATTAAATATAAAAGATTATAAATTTGCCGAATCCGAAGAATCTTTCTACAGGAAGGAAAGGACTCAATGTTTAGTCATAGATGGGACAGTCCCTGGATGCTTTGGTTTAATAGCGCAGGACTCCTGCAAAGCAGATATCTATGGCTGTGAGTTCAAGGTGAAATATCTGCTTGGCGCTCTCAAAAGGGGAAGCCATTTTAGTAGAACCAGCAAGTTTCCTCCAATAAAAAGAGATCTCTCTTTCATAATAGAGGGAAAGACTCCCTATGAAAAGATTAAAAATATAATTCAGGAATCGTTAACCCATGATGTGAGAATTGAATTGATGGATGAATATATAGCGAGAAGGATAGGGAAAGATAAGAAATCTCTTACTGTGAGGTTAGAATTTTCCCATCCTGAAAAGACCCTAACAGATAATGAAATAGAAGGAGATATAAAAACAGCTATTGATAAACTCAAAAGTTTTGGAGCAAGCCTACGAGAATGAAAAAGATAGATATTGATAATCTTCAAAAAATAATAAAAGATAGCATTAAGACAATAAAGGAGTTAAAGAGAGAGAATGAAGACCTGCGTCATGAAATTGAGAAGGAAAGAAAAAAGCAGAAAGAGGCACTAGAGGAATTAAACAAAATAGAGGATAAAATAAAAGAGAGGTTTTAAGTGGGAAAGGAAGTGGAAGTAAAAATCTTAAGTAATAAATATTCATTTATTACAGATAGAAATTTAGATGAAGCTTTGTCGATTGCAATGTTTGTAGATGAAGAAACCAGGAGAATAAAACAGGAGGAACCTTACTCATCTGATAATACCATTGCAATACTAACTGCTTTAAACATAGCAGATAAGCTCTTTGCTATTGCATCTGAGATTGAAAAGTTAGAAAATTATGTAGTAGTAAATAGCCCCTAATCTCTCCCACAGCCTCTCAAAGTATAAAAAGAGAGGTATCTGATGAACACGGTAATGACAGTAGTTCTTTATATTTTAGTAGCAGCAATATTCTTTGTGATAGGTTACTTTACTCAAAAGATAAGAAGGAATAAAAAGATACTAACAGCAGAGAGTAAAGCTGAAAAGTTAATAAAGGAAGCTTTAAAGAAAAGTAAAGAGACCGAAGAGAAAACCCGTGAGAAGTTAGAACAACTAAAAAGAGAGCAAAGAAGAGGATTTATAGAGGAAACAAAGGCTCAAAAAAAGCACCTCGACTTATGGGAGAAGGAACTCGAAAGAAAAGATAAAGACCAAAAAAGAACCAAAGATTTTCTATCTCAGAAAGAAAAGAACCTAATGGCCCGAGAAAAAGAAGTTCAGAAAGAAAAGGAAGAAGCGGCAATCAAGAGAAAAAGGTACACTCAACTAATCGAAGAAAAAAATAAAAGGCTTGAGGAGATATCCAGAATGACCCGTGATGAGGCGAAGGAATTACTCCTTAACGAAGTAAAAGAAGAAGTAGAGAATAAAGCAATCCAGATTGAAAACGATACAATAGCCAAAGCAAAGAAAAAAGCCAAAAGAAAAGCGGCTTATATCATAACGGAAGCCATCCAGAGATGTGCTCCAGATATTGTAATTGATTCTACTGTATCCTCTGTTTCCCTACCTTCTGAAAATATGAAAGGGCGAATAATAGGAAGGGAAGGAAGAAATATAAGAGCATTTGAAAAAGAAACAGGCATTGATGTTATCATTGATGATACACCTGAAGCAGTAACATTATCCGGTTTTGATCCGATAAAAAGAGAGATAGCAAGAGTCTCAATGGAAAAATTGATTAAAGATGGTCGTATCCATCCAGCTCGAATTGAAGAAATTGTCCAGAAGACGAAAGAAGAACTCGATGAAAGAATAACGGAAATAGGAGAGAATGCAATCTTTGAACTCGGATTACCGAAAATTAACGATGAATTGGTGAAAATGATTGGGAAGTTAAACTTCAGATCGAGTTATGGGCAAAATGTTCTTCAACATTCAAAGGAAGTAGCTTATCTAATGGGTGTTATGGCAGGAGAATTACAACTCGATATTGACCTTGCAAAGAGAGCCGGGATCCTTCATGATATTGGTAAGGGAATGAGCCAGGAATATTCAGGAAGTCATGCAGAGATAGGGGCAGATGCAGCCAGAAAATACGGAGAGTCTCCCATTGTTGTCAACGCAATTGCTGCTCATCATGAAGAGGTCCAACCTGAATCCCCAATTGCTGTCCTATTGCAGGCTGCTGACGCTATATCAGGAGCAAGACCAGGCGCAAGGAGAGAAACTCTGGAAGCTTACATTAGAAGGGTTGAAGAACTTGAAAAGATTGCATCTTCTTTTAAAGGGATAAAGAAAGTCTATGCAATGCAAGCGGGTCGGGAAGTAAGAATCATAGTTCAACCAGAATCAATATCTGATAATGGAACGAGGGAATTGGCTACAAAAATAGCCCGAAAGATAGAGGGAAACCTTACGTATCCAGGAGAGATACGAGTCACGGTGATAAGGGAGACAAGGGCGGTTGAACATGCAGAGTAAATTTTTTACAGTTTTTGTAGTTTAGGAGAAGATGTTTTGAAGGTACTTTTTATAGGGGATGTTGTGGGTAAGCCAGGTATGAGGCTCCTTTCTAATCTGGTCCCAAAATTTAAAAAGGATGAGAAATACGATCTAATATGTGTCAACGGCGAGAATTCCGCCGGAGGATTTGGAATAACAAGAAAAGGAGCATTAAAACTAAAAAAATATGGGTGTGATGTGATTACAACTGGAAATCACATAATAGACAGAAAAGAAGAAATTGAGAGTGTTTTTAGATTGGAAGATGTTATACGACCTCTGAATTACGAATCCTTTTTTCCGGGAAAAGGTTGGACAATTATTAAAAAAAAAGAAAAGAAAATTGCGGTTGTGAACCTTCAGGGACAGGTTTTTATGCCAGAGGAACCTGCCACAAGAAATCCTTTCTCGGTAATAAAGGAAGAAATTAAAAGTATCCGCAAAATAACTCCAATAATAATTGTGGATATGCATGCGGAAGCAACCGCTGAGAAGATTGCAATGAGATATTTCTTAGATGGTAAAGTCTCATCCATTATAGGAACTCACACCCATGTCCAAACTGCAGACGAAATGCTTACACAAAAAGGCACTGCATACATTACAGATGTTGGAATGACTGGTCCTTTTGATTCAGTAATTGGTATGAAGCCAGAGCCCATAATTAGAAAGTTCCTCGGCAATGAAGAGGAACAATTTAAACTCGCAAGGAAAAATGTAAGAATGAACGCTGTAGAAATTGAAATTGAAGATAAAACTGGCATGAGTAAATCTATAAAGAGAATTAATATTGCAGATACTACTTAAAGGAACAATAGTTGCAGATAAGATCATCCAGAGACTAAAGGATTTTTCTCCGAAGCGTACTCTCGGGATAGTAAGAGTTGGATCTTATCCCGGGAGTTCTTCCTATCTAAAAGGGATAAAAAAAACTGCAAGTAAAGCAGAGGTCTCTTTGGAATTATTAGAGTTAGAAAAGAATGCACCAGAAGAAGAGATTAAAAACTCTGTAAGAGAAATGAAAGAATCCGGAAAAGTTGATGGAATACTTTTAATGGAACCCCTTCCAACTTGTGCACCAATTCAGGAATTAATAGAGATTGTAGGAAAGGATTTGGATGTTGAGGGAATCCATCCATACAATCTTGGAAAAACCCTTTTAGGAGCTTCAGAGATAATAATATCAACGCCTAAAGCTGTTCTTGAATTAATGGATTTTTATAAAATAAAACCCGAAGGGAAAAACACAGTTATCCTTGGAAGGAGCAATGTTGTTGGTAAACCCCTTGCCAATCTTCTCCTAAGGAAAAGCCAGTTTGGTAATGCTACTGTAACCGTATGCCATTCAAGGACAAAGGATTTAAAAAAAATAACAAAAAAAGCCGATATTCTTATAGTATCCATAGGAAAGCCTCAATTCGTAACAGAGGAATTCATCAAAGAGGGGGCAATTGTGATAGATGTTGGTATAAACGAAAAAGAAGGCAAAATTACAGGGGATGTTGATTTCGAGTCTGTAAAAGATAAATCTTACGCAATAACGCCTGTCCCAGGAGGGGTTGGAAGTATTACAACTGCAGCACTTCTTTCTAATCTCTATCAGTTATGATAGTCTATTCCGTATCTGAAATAACTTCAATAATAAAGGAAAAAATAACACCTATTGGTTGGGTCTGGGTTCAAGGGGAAGTGAGTAATTTGCGGCCTCATTCCTCAGGCCATATATATTTTTCCCTGAAAGATGAAAACTCAATCCTCAAGGGTGTGATATTCAAGAACGATGCCCGTCATCTTGATTATAAATTAGAAGAAGGTAGGATTTTTCAAGTATTCGGTAGAATAGATATTTGGGAGAAAGCGAGTCAATATCAGATTATTGGAGAGAAAGTCCTGCCAGGAGAGCTGGGAACTTTCTATCTTCGATTTGAAGAGATCAAGAAAAAATTGGAGAGAAAAGGATTCTTTGAAGAAAGATTTAAAAGGGAGATTCCAAAATTTCCTAAAAAGGTAGGTATTATTACATCCGCAGAAGGTGCTGCGATTAGAGATGTCCTCAAAATAATAAAAAAGCGCTTTCCCCCTATAACTGTAATTGTGAGACCAACGCTCGTGCAGGGCGATGGTTCTTCTACCGATGTTATAAATGCGATCAGAGAATTTGAAGAATTTGGTGATGTAGACCTATTGATTATAACTCGGGGTGGTGGATCGATTGAAGACCTCTGGGCTTTCAATGAAGAGGAAGTTGCCGAAGAAATCTTCAATGCAAAAATTCCAATAATCTCTGCAATTGGGCATGAAAGAGATTTCTCTATATCAGACTTCGTTGCTGACCAGCGAGCGGCAACACCCACAGAAGCAGGGGGATTGGCCGTTCCATCAAGGGATGAAATAACGGTTAATTTAAATAATTTTAAAAGAGGTCTTGCTCGCTCGATTTACCAGAAAATGGAATTTTATAAGTCAAGTTTAGGAACCATTGAGAAGAGCTATGCCATTAGAAGACCGCTTTTTACCTTTGAGATGAAACAACAGTATCTTGACCATCTTCAAGATTCGTTAATTAAGTCTGGAAGAAGAAGGGCTCAAATTCTCCAGGAACGATTAAGAAATCTCACTTTAAAATCACCTGATTTATCAACTAAATCTAACCAGGTCTCCAATCTGGAAAATAGATTAGAAAGTTCAATTAATCTGTTATTAAAAGAAAGAAAACAGAAAATTAAGTCCTTGGAGAGCACAATTCAAGCGACTTCTTACGAAAAGACACTTCGAAGGGGTTATTCAATCGTAAGAAAGGAAAAAGAGATAATAAGAGATTCACAAAAATTAAAGAGAGGAGATCAACTCAATATTCGATTCTATCAAGGCAGTAGTAAAGCAATTGTTGAGGAAACTGAGCAGTAATTATTGTCTTTCAGGAAGTTAATACCTTATTTTTCCTTCAAAAGAAATATATGTCCCAGAAAAGCTATAAGAGCAGGCAAATTTCCGAGTAGACCCGCCCAAAACCATTTATTGGCAAACCAGCCTTTTTTCACTCCGAGATGTGTCTTTGATAGAAGATGACAGGAGATTGCACTTGAAAGGGCAAAGAGACTGACAAAATTTTCATAATAGTACATGTTAAAACCTCCTTTTTTGTGTTAGAGTGAGAATATTATAATCCCCCTCTTATTTACTCAGTAATCCTGGTAATAAGTGTCTATATTCAATAGTAAATCCAGGATTCATATTAAAATCATTTCTCTATTGATAACATTCTTCGTGCTATATCTTTACTCTCTTTTGGATTATACAGGTTTTTCTTTTAATGTCAAGAAATTTTTTCATTTAAGAAGAAACAACTTATAAAAGCCTGTAGAGCGTCTTTTCCGTTTTCTCATAATATTCCCCATCTTTTTTGATAAAGTCAATCCTCGCTTAAATTTACCTCAAATTAGGGGAAATCTGAATGATAATCGGATTAAAATAGGATAATATGCTTTTGTATATTTTCAGGTAGAATTACTTTCTATATGTGATACCACTTCCATACCATTGTTGGTTAACTCTAACCTTTTCATCCCATAGAAACCTGCGATTACCCCATAAGCAAGATAATTACCCGGGTGTCCATGTAATTCACCTGCTTTCTTTGATAACCCTAATAGGTTTCCAGATTCGATCAATTCCTCAATTTCGAAATGGAATTTATTTTTTGTGTTTATTTTAAGTTTCCTTATTGCAGAGTAAAGTCATAACCTTCCAAAATTGAATCAGCAACTACAACAACATCAGAATAAACAGTGTCAGATGTTGTGTAGCCTTCAGCGGAAGCAATAATTTTATAAGTATCCCCGAGAAGTATTAGCACATATCCACCAGTGCTATCAGTGAGGGTGGACAGAGTATCAAGAGTCGAAGTTACACCCTCACAAAGAGCATTTGGTATACCTGCTCCCAGAGTATCTTCCACAGACCCCAATACAGCTCCAGAAAAAGCTTTCTCAAATACCCTGAATTCAGGATGAAGTAGATATTGATCCCCCGTCCATTCTATCGACTTTGACGCCTCGAAATCTACTACAATCTCAACAGTTTCATCTTTTGTTACATCAAACTCCTGAGCAAGTTTAACCCCTGTTTCTTCTTCATTCTGGATTATCAGGGGATAAGGTACGCCATCAATCACTATTCCATTGGTATCGGCAAACTCAAGCCATATATCGGTATAATGTCCTGCTTCAAGAGTTTTAACGCAAAGCAGTCCTGTTCCACCGTTAAAGAATCTCATGATATCCCAAGTATAAGCAGAGTTATCGAGAGTTATCCATTCACCTCCTGAACTGAGTGCTCTAATTTCATTAATCTTCAGATAGATGTTATCTAAATTACGAGGGGGTGGACTATCAATCCCTAAGATTACGATCCTTCCCTCCCCTTTGCCTAAGCCACAACCAACTATAAGACCAAGGATGATAAGAATTAGAATGACCCTTTTCATAGTATACCTCCATTTAATGTGAATTATTGACATACAATCTTCTTTTAAAGATAAAAAAGATTTATGTCTTATGAGATATTACGAGATAATAAATAAAATGCAAGCCTGGATGTACGACCTTTCTATCAAAGGACATGTTGGGTCTTGTGAATATAAGTTTTAGGCGAAGTCAATTATATCTCTTCCTCTACTCCCTTGAAGAGGTCGCGAAAAGAAGAGTGGTGTCTATTCAAAAGCCAGACCGCTATCAACCCAAAGATGAAATTAGAGGTTCCACCCTCTAACAGGTGTGTCATTCGAACGGGCTCAGGCATATATGGATTTGGGAGCAACAACCCAGAGCTAACCACTGCAAAGAGAAGACCAACTACCAGAGCTGTTTCCCGGACTTTACCTTTCATCATGCGGATCACCGGAAGAGCCAGCGCAGCCCATAAAATTCCTCGTAGTAACTGGATGAGAATTAACCGCGGATTGGTTAGTAGCATGTTTCTAAAGTGTGGAAAGAACGCCAGCAGTTTTGTGCTGCCTTGATAAAATTCACGAACTGCTGGATTTTGCCAGGCAATGAAATAGCCAAAGGTGAAATAAAGAATTATGTAAATTACCGCTGTAACACATAGTTTCCATGCCCATTCAACACCTGGCATAATGAGCCGCAGGTTCTTTTTTTTAGTTTCTTCTTTCTGTTTCATTTTACCCAGGATAATAACTGACAGAGGTGAAAAGATCAAAGCTGTAATAAGCCCCATGAGGAATATAGGACCAACATTAATCGAAGGAATAAAGATAAGAGTTTCTATTTGAGACATAAAAGTTTGTGTGCCAAAAAACATAATAAAAACCACTGCGATAAGACGCAAGCCCCACCATTTTGAGCGTATGATTGCATAGCTCAAAACGGTTGTGTTCAAAATAACCATAATAATTAGTGGCAGCATTGATGCACTTGTTTGTTCAGCAGTTGCTTGTTGCCCCATTACAACACCCCCTATACTGAAAGCTATAAACATGACAATATAGAGAGCAATAAATTTTAGTACAAGAAAAATAATTGATTTAGAATTCATATAATCCCTCCTTAATTATGTTTTTCCTTATTCATCTGATACCTCTTAGTTTTTTTATCCTATTTTGCCAAACGTTTTTCGGACACAGGAAGTTGTAGAGGACAATTTGAAGATTCTAAAGTCTATAACCCAAACCTATCTTTAATGATACTCCCCCAATGTTAAGACCCCTGAATTCAGTCTCTACATTATCACCAACATCTTTTATTTTCCAATTTCCTTCTATAAAGCTATACCTCAACTCGCAATTAAGAAATATATCATAGTATATAAGAGAATTGAACCCACTTAAGAAATGAACACCTATAGGGTTAAGAGAGCCTTTTAACCAGGTTGAGGTTGTAATAAGAAATGGACTAACTATCGATTGCACATGTTTTTCTTCCCACTTAGATATATAGACTCCTATTCCTACACCAAGATAAGGAATAGTTTTTGAATTAGGTATAGATATTTTATAGATAGAGCTTAAGGTTATGGGGAAAATATTTAAACGGTTTTTATAACTCTCGTTCCCTAATGCATAAGTTACATCAAGTTTATTACTTCGTAGCAGCCTGGGGCCTGATTCCAACATCAACCCCCAATTAGAAAAATAATAACAGCCATAGAGATTTAAATCAACACCGGTCCCAAAACCTGAGACACTACCACCTGTTTGGATCCCTTCTGAATCATAATATATTGTTTTGAACCTTTAACCTGTTCGTCTTGGGGGTTGAAAGCGCCAATCCGCATTCCTACTGTAAAGGACTTCTCTTGAGCAAGAACCTCTTGGACAAAAAGGGTACACAGAAAGAAACCGATTACAATGATAAAGGTGGCCATTTTTTTTGCCATTTTTACCTCCTTTTACTTGGTTTAAAGACACCTTGCAAAATTGGGCTAAAGTTTTTCGGATAAAAGAAGTTTGCCGATAGATGAATTTTCTCTTGTAAATATCCAACCTTGAAAATTTTCATCACAATTCAACCAACATATTTTTAGTATAGGGATTTTTCTCTTAATGTCAAGAAATTCGCACTCTTCTTAAAAAGGGCATATTATCCCTGGAAATTGTTGCTTTGTAAACGGAAAAGCCGTTGATAACTGTTGGATCGCTTAGTCCTTCAGCAATTATACTACCTTTCCAGTCCTTCATCTTCCATTACCACCCCTTAAGACCATAGCGTTTAACATTCCCAGGCTTTGCAACGTTGCAACCAAAGGGAGCAATGTCTCGAAGGGCAAGGGCGATAGCCCGCAGCGTATACGCTGTGTTAGATGAAGTTGAGGCCATCAATCATTAAATTTAACTTTTCGAGTATCACTTACACAAGACGGCCTATCTGAATTCGGAAAAACGATCTCCCGGATAAAATGAACAATCTCGTTATCTGCTTTCGTAGAAAATTTAACTATTACTTCTTCACCCTGGTTTACTTGTATAGGTTCAGCAATTGGGAAAAAGGATTGACACCATTGTGTCAAAGGTTGATCAGGGGCTGTATCTAGTATAATTCCTCCCGGGAATATAACCCGGAACCAGCCAGCAAGGCCATGACAAAAGCCCTCTCTTACGACTTTGAAATGTTTCTCTACTTTAAAGTTAGAGTGCTTCGCACACTTCATATCTATGTTAATTATCCTAACAGGATTGCTTAAGATATTATCTAAGTTAAAGGTAGCAATATGAACATCGTTCGCTTGACAGAATGCAAAATCTGTGTAGTCTATCCCATAGGGTTGTTTCTTCCACCGACCAATCTTCTCATTATATAATTCTCTATCTTCAACCAGTGATAGAAATAAACTAACCGTTTCTGGAAGCATTTTCCCTTCAGGTTTTAGAAAGCGGTCTCTTGCAGATGCCAAACTGGGCAACATATTTTCCTGAACGGCAAAAACACCTAACCATTCAGACACTATACAATCGGCCTTTTCAGGAATGTCAACCTCTTCTGCCCTACCCTTTATAAACTCTATTCGATTTTTAAAACCATTCCTCTCTGCTATCTGTCTGGCCAAATTTATTATCCCTGTGGGCTCAATAGCATATACCTTCTTGGCTCCTGCCTTAGCAGCAAATAGAGCAAGAATTCCTGTTCCTGTACCTACATCAATAACAATATCACCATCTCTTACATTGGCTTCGATGGCTCTTTGATATGTCTTTGTTCGTATACTATCTGATAGCATCAAATCATGGATTCTTAATGAATCATATTTTGGTATAAAGAATGAAATAATTTCCTCCTACTTTAAACGCAATTGCAGATAATGGTCGGCGGATAAAAGAAATTGTGGAAGGCATTTTGGGTAAGCGATGTGAGCCTTTTATCAGCTGTTTGGTGACTGAGCCGAAAGCGAAGCAAGGGAGCGATAGAGACTGCAGAGTCGTTGACGAAGGGTGTCCTACCCTTTTATGATTCCCACAGACCATGGAGATTGCAATATTCTCTTGCCTCAATTTTCTCTGTTTCCATCACGAACTCCGCTTCTGGTTTTTCTCCCGGTTTAAGGAACTTTCTATAGCTTCTGCCGTCTGTCACTATCTCGATCCATTCTATGTAATGCTTCTTTTCCATCGGATGTGGAACTGAACCAACTTTGACTTTTATTTCTGTTCCTGTTTTTTCGATAACAGGCACATGTTTTTCATGACCAACGTCTTCCGTCTTTTCTTTGAGTAATTCCATTGGTTGTCCGCAACATACAAGCTGTCCTATCTCAGAATGCAGAACCTCAACTATATTGCCACAGATATTGCATTTGTAGATTTGCTTTTGTTCTGTCATATTATCCACCTCCTTAATCCAAAAGTCTTTTTTCTCCAGATATTTTCTGAATGTCACTAATATCCTGAGTTGCTTCAAGACAACCAAGATATTTGCCGTCTTTATTTCTCAGATTAAAATATTGTATCAGAACTTTGTGTTTTTCCTTATTTTCACCAATAAGCAGATCAATCCAAAAACTAGCTTTGTCTCGTTTCCCTTCTTTCATCTCCTTTAAAATCTGTTCAACTTTATCAAGACTTTTTTTCGGATGACAGTTACGAACATCTCTGCCGACAATTCCAGGGGGTCTTCTAAATATTCTTGTTTCATTTTTATTCCAGCCTAAGACCCTATCATTTTCATCAACAACGGAAAATTCGATGGGGATCGTTTCCAATAAGGCATTCAATACATCATCAGGCAACTTTCCAATCATTTTTCAACACCTCTTTAGTATTCTTCACATTTAAGCTCAAAGTAATTTTTGGAATGACTGCATGAGGGACATTCTTCTGGTGGTTCCTCTCCTTCATGTATGTAACCGCATTTTCTACACACCCAATAAACTTTTTTCTCTTTCTTGAAGACTGTATTTCCTTCAACCTCTTTTAGTAATTTTCTGAATCTCTCTTCATGATGCTTTTCTGCAACTGCAATCGCCCTCAATCTTTTAGCAATTTCTGGGAAACCTTCTTTTTCAGCAATATCTGCAAACTCTGGATACATCTGAGTGTATTCGTAATTTTCGCCAGCAATTGCAGCTTTTAGGTTTTCTGCAGAGTTGCCTAAAATTGTTGAAACCAGAGCTTCAACTTTAATTTCATCAAGATTTTCACTGCTTTTCTTTTTCAACTCATTGATTAGTCTAAACAACCATTTGGCATGTTCTCTTTCGTTTTCTGCAGTAACTAAAAAGATCTCTGCAATCTTCTCAAATCCTTCTTTCTGGGCAATTTTTGCGTAGAAGGTATAGCGGTTTCTTGCCTGGCTTTCCCCAATAAATGCTTTGCTTAAGTTTTCAATTGTGTTTTCCATAGTTTTTACCTCCATTATTTAATTATCTTATTCTTCTTATAGTCTATCATTTTGATGCCCGAAGTCAAGATTTCATCTGACGTTCCCAGAGTTTCTGGAGAGCCAAAAAGGCATTTGGGTGAAAGTGCATCAGCACTGAAGCCAGAGCTTTGTGTTATTGGGCATCGGACATTAGGTAGTTTTAGGAACGTCGACCGCAGACTTTTCTCCAAGATGAATTAGCAAACTAACTTCGCCTATTGTGATTACTGTTTTGAACACAACCGCGCCTATTGCACAGGCCACATAGAAACCCAGTATGGTATTCGGTGGCCAGGGGAAAAAGTCAGGAATACCAAAGCTGGCTCCGAACTGGACACTCAAAATAGGGGCTCCACCGACCCACACCAGCACAGGAATAACGATGAAAGAAGCTGCGGGCAAACTGGAGTAGAGAGATAGAAAAAACGACGTTTTCAAGACCTTATGTGCTGATGCTCTAGCTCGGAGCCACAAACCGAAAATAATACCCCATACAAAAGCCAACCCTACGCTAAAGACTGGTATTCCCATTCCTGTGATTATAGCGATACACTCAACAAAGTATATACCAATAAGGATCGTGAAGTAACGAAAAACTCTCATTGGCTTCCCGATCACTTTGCTGAGCCGCCTTGCAATAGGAATAGCACAACCAATCCCAACAACCAAATTAACTATGACTAAAGTATATTCAGCCATGTTTCCCATCTCATACCTTACATATTCCTGTTTTGTCTAAAAGGTTGTAACGATAGTTTTCCAGAACTTTCTTACTTAATACTGTAAACACCTTCTAAACCAATCATAGGGACAATAGGAATAACATCTGGGAACTCTTCTTTTACACAAGGGTTTATACAATGAGGAGCATACATAAGACCAAAGTCAGCGGAAAGATCAAGACGAGGGAGACAAGACCACGTCATTCCCCCGTTAAAATGAATACCTGTGACATCATACCGTGTTCTTTCTTTCTGTTGTTGTCCATATTCGTTAAACCGTATCGTAGTGTAACCAAAACCTCCCTGGACATAGGGGGACCATTTTTCTTTCTCTTTAAATAAATATCTGAAATTCACCACCATCCGCATAATAGGACCCATTCTAGTGGGAAAACCACCAGCTGAAAAGTTTACAGATACCTTATCCTTCAATTTTGCATTAAATAAAACCGAAGGTATTGGTCCACCTACGAAATCTATTTTTACTCCTATTCCTATTTCCGTTATACCCAATAAAATAATCAAAATATTCATTCTACCTTCTTTCTATGCCTCAAAATGTCGCCTAACTTGTTTATATCCGCATTGGTTATATACTTCCGATTTAGCATTATAAATGAAATATTTTGAAGCTCTTGTAAATAACTAATTCTGAAAGTTCTAATAACTTGTTCAACTACCATATATTTAATATAGAGAATTTCCTTCCAATGTCAATGAGTTGTTTTCTTATTTTGAAAAGGAGAAAGGGCTTGTTCTATTTTCCAGCCTGACCCCGTTGTTTTCATAAAGATGTCAAAAGTCTTACTGGGCAAATCACTAGGAGTAGCTAACTCTAAAATTTCAAAAGTTCGCTTTTTAATTTTTCGACTCATCCTACCTCTTTAATACCGCCAGAAATGTCGCCTAACTTGTTTATAGCTGAAGTAGCCATTCCCTATATTCCTAATCAGTCTATACTCCTATTAATCATTACAATATATGGAGAATCTTCTTTGAAAGGAGTCTCAAGAGACCTATCTCCAAGCATTTCCTCGATTTTAAAATTTGCATTTGTTAAAAGCATTTGCAGTTCATCAGGAAAAAACATCCGCAATTCTTCAACTCCTGACTCAATTGCTGTTTTGTTGTTCTCTTGAATAATAAAGGTATGATCCAAATGCATTGTTCTCTTTAACTTATCTATGTAACCGCTGCTTAACCAAATCACTTTAGTTTTCGCATCCTCGGCAAAGTCTTTTCTTGTCTCGACCGAAAGCATTTCCCATCCATTACTTACGTCAAAAATAAAAAGCCCATTAGGCGTAATTGCTCGCTTTATACTATTTAAACAAGAATTAATCTCATCATAGGTTCTCAATTCCATAAAGGACATACCGAGGCAACAAACAACATCAAATTCAGAACCAAATTTTAGATCTCTCATATCACCATAAGTAAATCTTACTTGGAGATCAGTAGTATTTTTAATCTTTTGTTTCGCGATATTAAGCATTTCTTGGGACAAATCGACTCCTGTAACATCATATCCCTTTTTAGCCATAAAAATGGCATGGTTACCAGTTCCGCAAGCTATATCAAGTATACGATGTGCAACAGGAAGGTATTCCCTTATAGCCGAATTAAGGAATTCCGCTTGTTGTTCATAATTTCTAAAATAATGAGTCAAATCGTAATATTTGGCTAATTTAGTGTAACGGAGATCTTTTATCGCCATTGTCTTCCTCACTGACTAATGCCATTTTAGACATGGCAATCACCGACTATTTCAGCTATCGGGGTGGCGGATGAGCGAAGCGTCGCAAACACTCTGATAATAATTAAAAGGCTTTTGATAGGTGACATTCAACATATATATATTTATATATTAAAGGTTGGAGTTTGTCAACTAAAAAAGGGGGTACAGTATGGAATTCGTTTTTAGCCAGAAGGATAAAAGCCCCTCCGAGACAGACAAAATGACTGTTAATAGACCAATCATTTGCAAAGAATTAATAGATTTTGCTCTAAGGCCAGTCTGTTATTTGTGCAAGAAAACGATATTTAAGAATCGTTACCTGTCTGCGTGCGGACACGCACAGGCAGAAATGGGAAATTTTTCCCCTCGACAAAAAGCCTTTAATATGTGTTAAGTGAGGGCGGTAGCACCGAACAACCCAAAAGATTGCGAAGAGTCGGGGAGGAAAGGCACATAACATTCATTTTCGCATCCTCTGTTTTGTTCTCTCCATGTTTGACGTTACATTCTTATAATATACGGGATATTTCTCAACAGTGTAGATTTTTAGAGCCTCTTCACAGGCATGTGTTGCTTTGGTGAGATTCTTCTCCTTATCTTGAACCCTGGAAAGGATACCGTAGGCAGTTCCAAGATTATTCTGAGTCATAGCATAGTCAAGGGGATATTTCTCAACAGTGTAGATTTTTAGAGCCTCTTCATAGGCATGAATTGCTTTGGTGAGATTCTTCTCCTTATCTTGAACCCTGGAAAGGATACCGTAGGCAGTTCCAAGATTATTCTGAGTTATAGCATAGTCAAGGGGATATTTTTCAACGGTTCTGATTTTTAGAGCCTCTTCATAGGCACATATTGCTTTGGTAAGATTCTCCACCTTATCTCGAACCTCAGAAAGAGTCCTATAGGCAGTCCCAAGATTATTCTGAGTCATAGCATAGTCAACGGGATATTTCTCAACAGTGTAGATTTTTAGAGCCTCTTCACAGGCATGAACTACTTTGGTAAGATTTTCCTCCTTATCTCGAATCTCGGAAGGAGTCCTATAGGCAGTNCCAAGATTATTCTGAGTCATAGCATAGTCAAGGGGATATTTTTCAACAGTTCTNATTTTTAGAGCTTCTTCACAGGCATGTATTGCTTTGGTGAGATTCTCCTCCTCATCTCGAACTTCGGAAAGAGTCCTATAGGCAGTTCCAAGATTATTCTGAGTCATAACATAGTCAAGGGGATATTTTTCAACAGTTCTAATTTTCAGAGCCTCTTCATAGGCATGTATTGCTTTGGTGAGATTCTTCTCCTTATCTTGAACCTTGAAAAGGATACCGTAGGCAGTTCCAAGATTGTTTTGAGTCATAGCATAGTCAAGGGGATATTTCTCAACGGTTCTGATTTTCAGAGCCTCTTCATAGGCACATATTGCTTTGGTAAGATTCTTCACCTTATCTCGAACCTTGGAAAGAGCCCTATAGGCAGTCCCAAGATTATTCTGAGTCATAGCATAGTCAACGGGATATTTCTCAACATTGTAGATTTTTAGAGCCTCTTCATAGGAATGAATTGCTTTGGTGAGATTCTCCTCCTTATCTCGAACCTCGGAAAGAGTCCTATAGGCATTTCCAAGATTATTTTGAGTCATAGCATAATCAAGGGGATATTTCTCAACATTGTAGATTTTTAGAGCCTCTTCATAGGAATGAATTGCTTTGGTGAGATTCTTCTCCTTATTACGTATATTCGCTAACTTAGAGTAGCAAATTCCTTCATTATTTTTAACATGCCCATAGACTTCGGGATACTTTTTCTCATGAACTATTTTTGACATATCAGTATATATTTTTAATGCGTCTCCAATCATATTTTTCTCTAACAATCCATCTGCATTATTTATCATAGTCCTGTGCATGCGTCCAAATATCTTTTTCTCTCTATATTCGAGCAAATAATAGAGTACAATTCCTGCTATAATGGCTCCGATAGCTCCACCGATTATTCCTATAAGCCACAGATTGTTTAAATTAAATATCATGCCTTTCCTCTAGGATTTCGCTTGACTTTTCTATATCCGCATTGCGGATATAGTTCTGATTTAATGTTATAACCGATGTATTTTGAATATTCAATAAATATCCGCCTTTAAAAATTCCAATCTCTTGTTTAACTATCATGTTTTTAATATACAGATTTTCCTTT
>NGFL01000050.1 GCA_002215665.1 candidate division TA06 bacterium JGI_Cruoil_03_38_101
GGGGATTGGATTTTAACGACTCAAATTCTGCAGATACAATAAATGAGTGGGTTAATGAAAACACCAATGGAAAAATAGAAGAGATCGTTGACAAGCCCATTGATTCTTCGACAGTGATGTTTCTCATTAATGCAATCTATTTCAAAGGCACCTGGACTTACGAGTTTGACAAAGATAAAACGAAGGACGATCAGTTTTACCTGCTTGACGGTACAAGAAAACCATGCAAGATGATGGAACAGAAAGATGATTTCCAATATTTCTCAAATGCAGATTTCCAGGCTGTTGATTTACCCTACGGCGATGGTGATTTCAGCATGACGATTTTTCTTCCACATGAGGAAAAGAACATCGATTCCCTGATTGCAGAATTTACCGAGGAGAATTGGAATCAATGGATAAATAGTTTCTCAGAACATGAAATAACATTACAATTACCCAAATTCACCCTCAAATATGAACTAACTCTGAATGAAGTTTTAAAGGCCTTAGGAATGGAAATCGCTTTCGATTGCAAGCGGGCTGACTTTACTAAAATGTATAAACCTGGTGGGATATACATTGACAGGGTAAAACACAAAACATTTGTTAAGGTAAATGAAGAGGGAACTGAGGCTGCAGCAGTTACTTCTGTTGAGATGAGAATTACATCAGTTTCTGGTTTTTACATGCGGGTTGACCGACCATTTGTGTTTGTGATTCGAGAAAATCAATCTCAGACGATACTCTTTATGGGAAAAATCGTAGAACCGACCTTGGAGTGAGAGTTCAAAGTCAGCTTAAAGCAAACACAAGGAAATAGAATCTGGCAATTTATTTCATTGATTTAATCCTATATGCTATCCTGAAATCAATTTACGATAGCCTGATAGGTAAGAATTTCAAATTTTTCGTTTAAATCTTCATGTTTATCAGAATACACCTGTTTCATTAATACACCAATTAAATCTTCCTCTGGGTCAATCCAGAAAGAGGTGCCAAAATATCCACCCCACCAATAATTACCGACAGAGCTAAGTTTTTGGGATTTATCAGAGTTTGAAGTAATCCCAAAGCCTAAACCGAATTCAGAATCACCCCATAAATCACCTATCTGGTTTGTTCTTATAAGTTCAACGGTTTTCCTGCTTAAGAGACGAACATTGTTATATTCGCCATTATTAAGTAACATCTGGATAAATTTTGCATAGTCCAGGGTTGTTGATGATAACCCGCCACCGCCTGAAAAGTAGGTTTTACCTTTAATTGGATAAGTGTACCACCTTCTATGGTACTCTTTTAGTTTTCCATCTTCTATATCCAGAAAAACAGGAACTAATCTTTCCTTCTTTTCTTCTGTTAAATAGAAATAAGTATCATTCATACCTAAAGGTTTGAATATACGCTCCTGTAAAAATTCATCAAAGGACATTCCAGAAATCACTTCAACAAAATAACCAAGGACATCATGACTTAAACCGTACGTCCACCTTTCTCCTGGTTCATGAAGTAAAGGGAGTTTACCAAGAGTTTTCATCTTATTTGCAAGTGTATCATAAGACCTAACAAAACCACCCGGAACACCAGCTTTCTGATATATTATACTCAACTTTGGATTCTGAAAAGCGTAACCTATTCCAGAAGTATGGGTTAAAAGATTTCTTATAGTAATCTCATTCTTAGATGGCTTACTGGTATATGTTGAATCCTTTTTATTAACCTTAAGTAAGATTTTAGGATTCTTAAATTCCGGGATATATTTTGATATAGGATCATCTAATAGAAATTTCCCTTCTTCATAAAGCATCATAACAGCGACTACGGTTATTCCCTTAGACATCGAAGCTATTCTGAAAATATCATCCTTTTGAAGAGTTTCTTTTGTTTGGAAATCTCTCGTCCCAAAATTTTTGTAATATACAATCTTTCCATGGCGTGCTATTAGAGCTACTGCCCCGGGTAACCATTTATTTTCAATATATTGATTTATTACCTTATCTATTCGAGCAAGCCTTTCAGAAGACATTCCGACAGATTCAGGTGGAGCAAGTTTTAAATGCTGACGGCTTTGAAAGATAATTTTTTGAGCATTTTCTCTGCAGTTTACTGTAAACAATGTTAGAAGAACGAGCGATGTTATGATAATAGCGTTTCTTCTTGACATCACATTTCCCTCCTTTTTAAAGGTTCTAATTTAAAATTTACCGAAACATAAAAGGGTTGAGAGAAATTCCCCAAAACATTATAATAATGCAAAAATATTTAATCATAAACTCCTGTTTTTATTATTAAAAATTAAATTTATTTATTAATTTTGTCAAGGTCTGCCGGCTTGCCAACTTTTTAAAAGAAGCCTCAATTTCTATAGATAGAAAAAGTTTATCACTTCTCTTTTTGGTTTTCATACCAGCATTTTATTTTCTTGGAGCTTCATGATTTTTTCATAAAGAATTGCTTTGAACTCTTCCATAACAAGAATTCTAAGGTTTTTATAAGTGGATAAACATTATATTTGATTTTTATAAATGTAGAGTCGGGGTTAGTCCCCGAAAGAATTGCGGGGTACAAGCCCCCGGTCTACAATTTCTTTGTTCTTACGAAAAAAAANCATGAAACTCTAACTTATTTTCTCCTTGACAATAAGGCGATGGTTGCCTATAATAAAATATAAAAAGTGTGATAACCAAAAAGGAGGCGAAATGTTTAAAAAGTCTAANCTTGTTTGGTTAGCACTGTTAATTGTGGGAATTGGCACCCTTACAACATGTAAAAGAGTAGAGGAGCCTTACAAACCTACATGGAACTCTCTTGAAAGACACTCTACACCTGAATGGCTCAAGAATGCCAAATTTGGTATTTATACTCACTGGGGAGTTTTTTCTGTACCAGCTATCGGTCCAAATGGAACATGGTATTCCCATATTACTTACTTCTATAAAGATTCCCCACAGCGTAAGCATCATGAGAAAACCTACGGACCTCTAACAGAATTCGGATATAAAGATTTTATCCCCATGTTCAAGGCAGAGAAGTTTAATGCCGATGAGTGGGCGGAACTATTCAAAAAGGCTGGGGCTCAATTCGCTGGACCTGTTGCGGAACACCACGATGGATTTGCCATGTGGGATACTAAATATTCAGAATGGAACGCTGCAAAGATGGGTCCAAAAAGAGACGTTGTTGGAGAACTGGAAAAAGCTATCAAAAAAAGAGGTATGAAATTTGTAACAGCTTTCCACCACGCAGAAAATTGGTGGTTCTTCCCAGTCTGGGACAAAAGATATGACTGCTCCGACCCGAAATACTCAGGCTTATATGGTCCTATACACCCAAAAGGAGAAAAACCAAATAAAGAATTCTTAGATGAATGGAAAGGAAAAATTGTGGAAGTCATAGATAAATACAAGCCAGACTTGATATGGTTTGACTTCCAGCTGAGTGGAATGAAAGAGGACTATCGAAAAGAGGTTTTTGCTTACTATTTTAACAAAGCCAGAGAATGGGGCAAAGAAGTCGAAGTCACGTATAAAGACCACGATCTTCCTCCCGGGGTCGGTATTGTAGACCTCGAACTGGGAAGAATGGCTACACTCACCTATCATACATGGATAACAGATACATCAGTGGATGACCAGGGCGCCTGGAGTTATGTTAAAGACGCTGGTTTTAAATCAGTAAACACGCTTGTAGATAATCTGGTGGATAGAGTCAGCAAGAATGGCCTCCTTTTACTCAACGTTGGCCCAAAGCCTGATGGAACAATTCCAGAAAAAGCGAAAGAATGTCTTCTGGGAATTGGCAAGTGGCTGGAACTTAATGGTGAAGCAATTTATGGTACGACACCCTGGACAATTTATGGAGAAGGTCCTACAAAGATGGAAAGAGGCGGAGGATTCACCGAAGAACATGAAGTCCATTATACGGCAAAGGATATAAGGTTTACTGTTAAAGGCAACGTGCTATATGCAATTTGCCTGGACTGGCCGGGAGAAGAGGTAACCATTAAAACCTTAAGAAGGTTATATAAATCTGAGATTAAAAGCATAAAGATGCTTGGCGTCGATGAAGAGCTGGAATGGTCATTGACTAAAGAAGGTCTTACGATTAAAACCCCCAGCGAGAGACCTTGTAAATATGCCTACGTATTTAAAATAACCAGAGAGTAAAAACTTTTAACACACAACCTCCCATCCTATTTCATAATACCAGAGTTTTACGGGTATGGGAGGTTGTTTTTAGATTGGGATAGCCCTTATATTTTGCTATGTAATCAATTAATTCAAAAATCTTGCGAGAAGAAGGCAGTTTGAATCTCTGAACATTGACAAAAAACTTGTTTGGATATAGTATATTAAATGAAGGAGTTCAATTTAACAAAGGGGGCAAGGTGGCTATTTTCAAAAGAATCGCTCAAAATTGTTTAAGAATAAATTTTTTTGCATTCATTTCCGGTGCTTCACTAATAGCTCAAGGTGCATCTTTATCTGAAGTAGTAAGGACAAAAGCAGGAGAGACAATCGATTATGAAAATTTGCCCATTTTAAAGCATTATGACTTTTTCTCCCAAGGATGGAAAATTCTTCTGGTTGGATATAAAAGATAAAAAGGAGGAAAGAATGAAATATTTATTTAAAAGTATTGTAGGGCTTATTATATTTGCAATCTTCCTTACTCAATGTTCTACCTCTAAAATTCAAACTCAAGGATACGATTTCAGAAAGGCAAAGTGGGCAATGAGCAAGGAAGAAGTGAAAAATACTGACATCATAACAGCGGAAGGTACTGATAAAGCAGGAAACCCATACCTTTTGGCTGAAGATACAGTTGCTGACCTCCCTTGTAGGGTTGGATATTACTTTTCTAAGGCAAAGCTTATGGTTGGTGGATATGTGTTTGTAAGCGAATATGTTAATAGAAATGAATACATTGAGGATTATGAGCGAATCAAGAGATACTTAACTGGAATATATGGTTCTCCTGATGATGAAATATCAGTCTGGAGGGATAATCAGGCTAAACAGGAATATCAAGACGACCAAGAACATTGGGGGAACGCTATCAGTCGTGGGCAGTTGAGTTATTTTGCAAAGTGGGAAAGTGAAAGGACATTAATGCAGTTGTTTTTAAATGGAGGCAATGGCAAAGTCAATCTTGCAGTTAGATGTAAAAGTAAAGAGTAAAGCTCTATTTAAAGTAAAAATAAAGAGAATCTGCTTTTTTTACTTAAGTTCATCTTAAGATAGGATATAAATTTTTTATGAAATATTCTCATTATCAGTCTATTAATCTAAATCCTATAAGGAGGTTATTATGAAAAATCGACTTTTCATATTGGTAAATAGCATGGTGATATTTGCAATTGTAATCAGTCCAGAAGTAGAGGCTTGTACCAGCCTTTTAGTAACCAAAGGAGCATCTACCGACGGCTCAGTAATGATTACCTATGCCTGTGACGGGGAATTCCATCCCCATCTTGAATATACTCCCGCAGCAGATCACTCACCAGGAGATTCGCTTGAAATAACTAATTGGACTGGAAAGGTAAGAGGAAAAATAAAACAAGTTCCACATACCTACGCTGTTGTTGGTATGATGAATGAGCACCAATTGACTATCAGCGAAACAACTTTTGGCGGTCGTAAGGAATTACATAATCCTGACGGTTTGCTGAATTACTTTGACTTGATACAATTGGCTTTGGAACGGGCTAAAACGGCGCGGGAGGCAATTAAAGTTATGACTGACCTGTGTTCTGAATACGGCTATTGTTCCACAGGTGAATCGTTTTCGATCGCAGACACGAAGGAGGCATGGATTATGGAGATGATGGGACCCGATTCAGGGGGTAAAGGAGCCGAATGGGTAGCAATAAGGATTCCAGACGGTTATATATCCTGTCATGCCAACAAGGCCAGAATTGGAGAGTTTCCGCTGAATGATCCGAAAAATTGCCTTTATTCCAAGAATGTCATTTCATTTGCGGTAGAAAAGGGGTATTACAACCCAAAATCTGGCAAGCCGTTTCGATTCAACGATGCCTATTGCCCCTCTACTCCAGAAAATCAGCGGTACGCTGATTCACGCATCTGGAGTATCTTTCAACGTGCGGCACCATCAAAGAATTTTCCAGTAGATTATCATCGTGGTCTAAAAGAAGCTAAACCTTATCCTTTATGGATTAAGCCAGATAAAAAACTTTCAACAAATGATGTGTTTGCCCTGATGCGCGATCACTATGAAGGAACGGATTATGATATGACAAAAGGGGTTGATGCTGGTCCGTATGGCACTCCAAATCGTTGGCGTCCGATTACATGGATGGTTGATAGCGTAGAGTATACCTGGGAACGACCAATCTCCACTCAGCAGACTGCCTTTTCGTTTGTTTCACAGTCTCGTTCATGGCTTCCTGATCCTGTAGGTGGTATAATCTGGTATGGGNTTGATGATACCTACACTACCTGCTATATACCTCTATATTGTGGCATCAATGATGTTCCTAAATCGTTTANTATGGGAAGTATGAATAAATTCTCGTGGGAATCCGCATGGTGGGTATTCAATTTTGTTGCAAATTTTGCCAACTTGAAATACTGTTACATTCTGCCGGAAATTCAAGCAGTACAAAGAGATCTTGAAGGAACATTTCTTCAATTGCAACCTGCTGTGGAAAAGACAGCGGTTAGTCTCTATAAATCTGATCCAAAGCTCACGACTCTTTACCTGACCGATTACTCGATTATGCACGGTGAGGTGGTTGTATCCAAATGGAGAGAACTGGCCGAACATTTAATAACTAAATACAACGATGGATATGTCAGGGATAAAAAGGGTCGCCCAACAGGAAAAGGCTATCCCGAAAGCTGGCTCAGGGAAGTTGTAAAATCGCGTCCCGACCAATTTCTTCTGAAAAAATAGAGCTTTAGAAATTTTAACTTTTTGAGCGTTAAGCGCAAAGACTCTTGAAAAATCAAAAAGACGATATATATATTTTATAAAGGAGGTAGATAATGAAAAAGTTATCATCTTTACTCGTTAGTTTTGTATTGGTGCTCTATCCAACTGTAATCTATGCCAGGGAGATAAAGCCAATTAAACTCATGCAGCCTCAAATGGACGCTGGTAGACCTTTAATGCGGGTGTTGAAAGATAGAAAATCTTCGCGCGAATTCAGTTCTGAAAAATTATCCCTGCAGACACTTTCAAACTTGCTCTGGGCAGCGTTTGGAGTAAATCGTCCAAGTTCAGGAAAGCGAACAGCGCCATCTGCAGTAAATTGGCAGGAAATTGATATATACGTTGCCACCGCTGATGGGCTTTATCTATACGATGCGATGAAACACTTATTGATGCCGATTTTAAATGAAGATATCAGAGCTCTCGCAGGAACTCAGAGGTTTGTAAAGGANGCTCCTATCAACTTCGTCTTTGTAGCGGATTTCTCCAAAATGGGTAGGGCGGGTACAGAAGAGAAGAATTTCTATTCGGCTACGGATACAGGGTTTATTAGCCAGAATGTTTACCTTTANTGTGCTTCAGAGGGGTTGGCAACTGTTGTCCGTGGATTAATTGACAGGGATGCTCTGTCAAAGGCTATGAAACTGCGACCTGATCAGAAGATCATCCTCGCACAAACGGTAGGATACCCAAAAAAGTAGTAAAGGTCAATCTTCCAAAATAAAATATATTTATAAACTTTGGGAAAATGAAAACATTAATAATTTACAATTCCAAGCACCATGGAAATACAAAAAAAATTGCCAGAGCAATAAGCATGGTTCTTGAAGCAGATTTAGTCAAACCAGATGAAGTAGACATTACCAGTCTTTCAACATATGACTTAATTGGTTTTGGCTCGGGAATTTACTACGGGAAACATCATAAAAGTCTATTCGATTTTGTTGCCAAATTAACCAATCAAAAAGGCAGGAAAACATTTATTTTTTCAACAAGTGGAATAAAAAAAATAAGTTTTTTCAATGAGTTTGATAAGCCACTCAAAAAGAAATTACTAAAGAAGGATTTTAGTGTTATCGAAGAGTTTAATTGTAGAGGATGGGATACATATCCTTTCTGGGTAAAACCCTTTGGAGGAATAAGCAAAGGCAGACCAAACGAAAAAGACCTGGAAAATGCAGGAAGCTTTGCAAGAGAGCTTAAGAAAGAATATTTAAAAACAATATAATATGAGTTAAAAAATCTACAAGACTTCTCAAGAACTTTAAAAATTTCTTGACATTTAAAAAATGGGAGCAAAATAATAAAGAAGAGAATAGAGTTAAAAAGCATCCAAACGAGTTATCTGAAATTGTTAACTGACTAATAGGGAGATTTTTTGATAACTAAGAAGGCCAGAACTATAAAAGAAGAAGTATGGGCACACTTTAAAGATTTCCAATATGTATTTTTAGCAACTGCAGAGGGCAATCAGCCAAGAGTGAGACCAGTAACATTAATTTACTTTGAAGGTGGCAAAGATTCGATTTTCTTCCCCTGCAACTATAAAAATCTTCGATACCTTGGTCGTCTTTTATTTGAAAATGCTTATCCAGAAAAGGGTTAGGCGAGCTTGAATGGAGTTACAAAAGTGGTGTATATTTTTGCCAATTGCATAGAGGAAGAGAATTGAGGATGAAGAAATTTATTTTGTTCAGATAGTATTATAGGAACGTATATTAAAGGCAATTTTTCACTAGAAAAATTCTATCAATCAAAATCTAAATTTATTTTCTTAAGACGCTTACTCACCCATTTCTCTTCTTCGAAACCGCATTCCTTATAAAAACGTTGGAGTTTTCTATAACGCTCCACTACATCAAATCCTACACTATATTGAAGCTTCCTTAGGTCAACGGGACATAGATGGTGAGGTCGGGCATCACTTTCCTTTAGATGGTTGGAGCCGTTCATCACACATCTATAGAATATGCAATGCTCAATGCCGAACATGTGCCCTATTTCGTGGACAAGTACCTTACAGCTTCGCCACAACAGGAGTTTTTTATAATTTCCCCCTCTCTTTTCTCCATAGAAGGCCGGGTCATAGCGAGCAAAACTATAGACACCCACTCTTTCCCTGAGTGAAGCCTGACCGAAAACAAAATTCCAGGAAGGATGAGGATAAAGGTCTTCCATTGTAATTGCCATTAGACAGAAAGCACCTTCAGGTAGATTCTTTCTAAGAAGATTTAATATATCTGTGGTTAGAATCTGGGGCTTCTTTGTGTATGGATTGATTCTCGTTGTTAAGAGAGAATTTTTAATATCAAGAGAAGGAAGAACCACAACTTCCAGGGAGAAATAAGCATTGGCATATTCCTTTAACTTTTCTAAAGATGGGCTTTTATCTTCAGGGAAAGTCCCCAAGGGTTGAAGGTAAATTCTGTTCCTNTTTTTATNTGGTTTGTTTGGATTGGAGTTTACGAAATCATTAAAAGTCTGTCCACTTTCAGGATGTTCATATAGCCAGTCCCCGGGAGAAGGAATCGGTATNGGCTGGAAATCTGAATTTTCTTTAAAAGCCCTCTTGAGTGTTTCTGAAAGTTCGCTAATTTGACCTATAGCTTTGAGTCTTTCTTCTTTCCCGGGTGGCTTAAATTTCATAGCAAATCCCCCCTCCATTATAAAGCAAAAAATAAGAATAAAAAATACTTTCTTCATATTGTTTATTTGACATCTTCTATTATCCAATTTTTAAAATTAAAGCTTTTTTATCTCTTTTCTCAACCTGATTAAACCTGCTTCAATTCTAACAAAAGCTAAACTTTTCCTATTGTATTTATTTAAATCTATTTCGTATTTTTTGGCAATTTTCTTTACAATCGGCAATGGTTCAGGATCAGCTTTTTTCCAAAAAGGCCTTAATTCTCTCAGAAAAATGTTTGCTGTTANAGGGCCAATACCATAAAAATTCGTTATTTTATTTTCTAAGTCCTCACTACTTTTGGCTTCCCTATGAAGTTTTNTTAAACTACCTTTATATTCTTTTATGAGAGTTTCACAATTCTTCAAAATCTGTGTGGATGTTTTCCAATCATAACGCACATAGCCACCTTCTCTCATAATTGGATTCACTAAGAAATCCCAGCCTGTTTTTAGAATCTTTTTCGGCTCCAAAAGATTATATCTTTCAAAAGTTTTGTATGTTCTCATTGCAATTGTTTCTGATATCCTTGTTCCAAAAAGAATACTTGCCAGGAACCATTTAAAAATTTCTTTATCAGAATTCTCCTTCAAGTAAATACCCAATTCCTCAGAATATAGTTTACTCCTTTTTAATTTATTTATATTCACTTGCATAAGCATAATTTTTTATATTTTACAAAATAACATTATTACAACAAGAGTCAATACCACCTTTCATGAGAGAGTTGTATCTTTTAAAAAAATTCTATTGACAAAACGATTTATCGGGATAACATGAAAAACAAGGAGGCTAAATTAACATGAACAATTGGTTAATGTCCTTGGGTGTATTTTCATTTTCTTATGCGATAGGAGATATACCTTTTGCCTTTATCATTGCTAAAATGGTAAAAGGCATTGACATTCGATTTGCTGGAGAGGGAAATGTAGGTGCAAGAAATGTATTACATACTGTTGGAAAACCTTATGGTATCCTTGTAGGTATATTGGATTTTCTAAAAGGGGCTGTCGTTGCTTACATCTGTTTATACTTTAAATTTCCCTTCCCAACTATTGTCATTGCCGGTTTTGGTGTGGTTATTGGACATGATTTCCCGGTATTTCTGAAATTTTTAGGAGGTAATGGATTTGCTGCTGCCCTTGGATTTCTGCTCGTTTTATTCCCCCAACCAGTATCTGCTGCTCTCTTCCTCATGTTAATCCTATTCTCCATCAGGAGATATTTTCATTTTGCTGCAAGTATTGGAATAGGGAGTTTACCAGTTTTATGGATGCCTCTTTTCAAAAATAGCCTTAGAGAAATCATATTTACTATATGTTTTCTCTCTTTTCTCGGTATAAAAAGAATCATAGCTCAACCCCATATGAAAAGGATTAAGGAATCCTCAGGATGGGACAAGGGATAATAAACTATCAGATAGTTATTTCTTTGATTCTTCTATTTATACTAATAAATCTTCTTGTGAATCTCAGATCGTTAAAAAAATTAAAGAGAGGAGAAAAACCGTATATAAAACCTCCTCTTGTTTCAGTTCTGGTTCCTGCAAGGAATGAAAGTGAAGATATAGAAAAATGCGTAATATCCCTTTTGAATCAAGATTACCCAAATTTTGAGATCTTAGTTCTTGATGACAATTCGAAAGATGATACAATTGTAAAATTGCAGAAGATCAAGGAAAAATATCCCCATCTTAAAATCTATTCGGCTGATGCTTTACCAGGTGGATGGACTGGAAAAAATTTCGCCTGCCATATACTCTCCAGATATGCTAAAGGGGAATGGTTGCTTTTTACAGATGCTGACACTGTTCATAAAAAAGATTCAATTTCCTCTTCTATTGATGCTGCTATCAAGGAAAAGGCAGAGCTTCTCTCAATTATGCCCGATCTTGAGATGGAAACCATTTCTGAAAAACTATATATGCCGCTTGTTCATTTTGCCCTTCTAAGTTTCTTACCCCTTGGATTAATGAATGATATCAGAAATCCAAAAGCAGTTATCGCTCTCGGCCCCTTTATGTTTATTAATGCTGAATTTTATAGAAAGATTGGTGGGCATAAAAAAATAAAGAATGAAATTGTGGATGACTTAAAACTTGCTCGTGAGGTCAAAAGAAATGACGGTAGGGTTATCCTTATGGACGGACAGGATAAGGTTTCTCTAAGATTTTATAAGAATTTTAAGGATCTATGGAATGGTTTTTCTAAAAACTCCTTTGGAGCTTTTGATAACTCGTCACTAATCCTACTCATATTCCTTTCTATCAACTTTTGCTTATATGTACTTCCATACTTTCTATTCATATCAGGGATATTGAAATTGGAATTGAGCTTTTTTCCTACTCTTCAAGTATTATTAATTACTCTACACAGATTTTTTCTCTCTATAAGATTTAAAACAAATCCGTGGTTAATCCTTCTCCATCCTGTAAGCGTTCTTCTTGGTTCTCTTATTGCTTTTAACTCAATGTTGATAACTCTTTTTAATAAACCTATCCTCTGGAAGGAAAGAGTTTACAGACCCTGAAGAAAATACCCAAACTATTAGAGCAAAGAAGGGGGTTAGGCGAAAATGACCGGTATCCTGAAATTGGAAAACTTGACTTTCAATTATTTTTGATTATAACTTTATTGAATTTAAAAAATTTAACATCGGTTTGAAAAAATTTGCTTCCATGATTTAGACTCAGAATAATTATTGCTTTTGAAAAGTCCAATTGATTGGTTAAAAAAGGAGGTGTTAAAATCAGAGAATTTCAACACAGTTTNCCTGTAACTTTATTAACCTGTTACTTAGGGTCTCTGCTTTTCCTTGCTTCCATAGGCTTAAAGGGTAATACCTATAGAGTGACAAACATAAACGATATAGGACTGGGAAGTCTGAGAGCTGCATTGGATTCAGTCAACAATAATTTCGGTAATGATACGATAACTTTTAACATTCTTGGGGTTGGAGTGCAAACCATTTCTCCTCAGTCTCAACTTCCCCCACTTATTGATAGGGCTGGCGTCTTTATAGATGGATTTACTCAAGGTAGTGCCTCACCTGGAGGCAATCCTCCATCATCATGCACTCTTATGGTGGAAATTAATGGAGCAGCTGCCGGTACCTCTCATGGATTCTGGATATTATCACCAAATAATAAAATTCAGGGTTTGGTAATAAATAATTTTGAGCAGGATGGAATCCGTATTCAAGGTACTCAAGAAGGAGATGAAACATTCAATAACTATATTTATTCCAACTTCATTGGAACCAATCCAACAGGGACTTCGGTTCTCCCAAACGGTTTGAATAAATTAAGCCCCTGGGCTGGTGTACATATAGTTGTTACACGGGATTTAACAGGCTTTGCCTATGATAATACAGTTCACGCCAATCTAATATCAGGAAATTACGCTGAAGGTGTGGGAATTTCCAGTTGCCCCCCAGGAGATGTTTGTCTAAATGTAGTTTTAGAAAATTACATCGGGACTGATGTTACTGGAATGTTTGATTTTGGAAATGAACATGATGGAGTATACATTGGTGAAGGAGCTCATGATAACACAGTAGATAGCAATTTAATCTCGGGAAACGACTATGAGGGTGTCTGCATTATCGGCTATGTAGATGATTACACCGAGATTTATACCCACCATAATTATGTTTTGAATAATACAATTGGGCTCGCTGTTGATTTAGTAAGTTATTTGGGGAATAATAGAGAAGGCGTAAGCATTGGCAAATATGGCCCGACATGGCAACTTGGCTATGCTATCGACAACATGATTGGACCAGACAATATTATTGCCTATAATGGGCGTAGTGGAGTTATGGTCTTTGAACATCCCAATAATAATTCAAATGCGGATGGAAATCAAATCACCCAGAACTCTATATACGACAACGGCCTTGTAGATCCAGGATTCCTAGGAATAGATTTAGGAGATAATGGGGTAACGTTAAATGATCTAGGAGACCCGGATATCGGTCCAAATGAAGAGCTCAACTTCCCTGTGATAACAAGCACAAGTTACAGTTCTGGTCAGACGACAATTAGGGGCACAGTAAACATTGATACAGATCCTAAACTTTCTGTTGTAGAAGTCTTTAAAGCGAAGCCCGATCCAACAAATTACGGAGAAGGAGAGACGTATCTGGATTCCACCAATCCAGACGCTTCTGGTAACTGGAATGTGGTGGTATCAGGTCTCAATATTGGTGACTCCATAACAGCTACAACAACGGATATGAACTTAAACACATCTGAATTCTGTGAGAATGTTTCCGTAAAAGCGGCTGGCGTAGAGGATAGAACCGGAGGGAAACCTCATAGATACGAACTTAACCAAAACCAGCCCAATCCATTCAACTCATCGACAGCTATCCAGTATGCGATTCCAAAAACAACTCATGTGAGTCTCAAAATATATGATATATCCGGAAGACTTGTAAGGGTTTTAGTTGATGGTTTACACAAAGCTTCCTACTCCACCACTTATTGGGATGGAAGAGATGAAATGGGAAGGAAGGTCTCTCCTGGGATTTATTTCTATCATTTAGAAACAGGGGACTTCAAAGACACTAAGAAGCTAATATTGATAAGATGATGTTCTAAAGCTTTATCTTTTGAATGCTATGAGATTTCTCATCTTGCTATCATCTTGAATAAATCATATTTACATTAATTTCAAATCCTTTGTAGTTCTCTATATGAATGATTGGCAAAATTGTATTAGACTATCCTCTTAGTGGATATAATATGTTTTGCTTTTTAGAATAGCCTTAAAATTCACTGAAGCTCTTGCCGGATATTAGTTTAAAAAGTAAAAAGGAGGATAGGATAAAAATAGGGGCTTGTGGCATTGCTTGTAAGATTGGATTCTTGAATGTGCTTACTCCTTATTTTAAAAAACTAAAAAAGCTGAAAAACTTCTGTGTTATATAATCGAAATATTTTGGATTATATTGGTATGGTCCTTTCTCAATTTCTCCATTGCCATAGGTAAAGTCTTAAGAATATCCTCGGCTGTAACACCATCTTCTCCTATCTCTTGAGAAATAAGGTCTCCAGCGAGACCGTGAATTAAAACACCCATTCTAACAGCATTCCTGAGAGCAATTTTTTCATTTTCAGAGGAAACAATTTTAAACAAGGCTGCAATTGTCCCGGTAAGAACATCTCCGGAGCCCGCGGTAGCCATTCCCGGATTACCTGTTAGATTGATAAAAACTTGACCATCCGGGTATCCAATAAGTGAATGAGCTCCTTTAAGCACAAGGATACAATTATATTCCTTAGCTTTAGACTTAACAATATCCACTTTATTCCTCTTTAACTCTTCCATTTCATTACCAAAAAGCCTTCTGAATTCTCCGGGATGAGGTGTAAGAATTGTGGGATAATCTCTATTTTTTATAATATCAAGATGATCCTTTAAGGCGGTTAAGCCGTCTCCATCTATTAAAAGGGGTTCTTTTATCTCCTTTGCCAGTGAACGAACAAGTTTCTGAGTTTCAGGATCAAGGGATAATCCAGGACCAAGAACAACAAAATCTACCTTTTTTGAAAATTCAACTAGAACCTCAAGGTTTCTTCTTGATATAGAACCTGAATCCGTTTCTAATTGAGGTAAGAGAACAATCTCGCTTCCTTTGTTTGCTATAAAAGGAGCAATAGATTGAGGGGTCGCAAGATATGAAAGACCNCCTCCTGCTTTTAAAAAAGAAAGAGCAGAAAAATATGGAGCTCCTAAGTATTTCTTAGAACCAGCTATNAAAAGGGTTTCGCCAAAACTTCCTTTATGTGTATCTTTCTCTCTCTTTTTAAGCGGGAGCGGTTCATTTATCGAAACTTTTAAAGAATCATTATCATAGAGTTCTGGAGGGAAAGAGATGTGAGAGACAAAGATTTTTCCACAAAATTCAAAACCTGGATAATTAATATTCCCGATCTTTGGGAGACCAAAGGTAACTGTCCAGCGACTTCGAACAGCAGCCCCCATTACTTCTCCTGTATCTCCATTTATTCCGGAAGGTATATCAACACTGAGTACAGGCTTTCCAGAATCATTCAGGAGTTGAATTGCATCACGGTAGAGACCTTCGACTTCTCCTTTTAGACCTGTACCCAACATTGCATCAACGATTCCGTCAGATTCCTGGATTGCTTTCTTTATCTCTTCAGAGGTTGGATTTTCCTCGATATGAATGCCAATCTTTTGAATAATTTCGAAATTTTTCTTCGTAATCCCTTTTAATTTCTCAACACCGGATAAAAGAAGAAGTTTCACCTCCCCCCCATTTGAATATATCTTCCTTGCTACGACCATACCATCACCCCCATTATTTCCACTTCCCGAGAGGATTAAAAATTTTTTTTCTTTAACACCTAACTCTTTTTGAATTACAAAAGAAACAGCATTACCAGCATTTTCCATTAGAAGGATTTCATCTATACCAAAATCCATTGCTGCCCTCTTATCAAGATTTTTTATTTCAGATACTGAAGCTACCTTCATTTCTCCTCCTCTTGAGTTTTATATTTTTCACTTTTTTATCATTTTATTTTTTTTTCTCTCTCTGTCAAGGATTTCTTAAAAAACGCACCTCAAAGGTACGAAAATCATAAAGATGATACAAGAAAAAAATACGGAGAACAACAAAAACTGTTTTGATTTGTCCTGTAGATTCCTTCTCCAGGATTTATCCATTGAAAGCTTTAAAAACTACTTGATAAGAATCACCTTTCCCTTACAGGCGGATTTTCCTTCTATTCTCCCCCTCACAAAATAAATACCTGAGGAGAGGGAATTTAAAGAGATAAGAAGTGTTCTTTTCCCTCTTCCAAAGGAATTCTCTATTTTTTTAACCATCCTACCTGTGGCATCATAAATCTCAAGGGTTATATTACTCCCTTCCTTCAATTGGAGTCTCATTGAAAGAACTCCGTTCACAGCAACAGAGTTCTTCAATGATAGTACATTCTCCGCAATTTTCTCTTCAACTCCTGAAGGAATATAGTCCCAGTGGATATCTTCCACAGGACTTGAAGGATGGTAAGGGTCACTATGAGTTGAACCCTGGTAATACTTCATAAGAGCATAATCCCTCAACTGCCTTGNTCCAAAAAGGTAACCTCTTCCATATCCTTCATCAACCCCTCCATTCAATCCCTGACCTATTCCCGTAGCCAGAACAAAATGAAGGGTGTCACCATCAGCAATGGAATATGGACCATAGGTAAGAAGGAATCGATAATCAAATACATTTGCACCTAAATCATATGGATGGGGCATAAATTTATATCCAAAGGACGATGAGTNTTCTCCTTTCATAAACGCAAACTTCTCTATATCCGTTCCCGGGTCGTCGTTCCAATTCCACCACTGATGTGAGGCTGGTCTTGGAAGTCTAGAGATATCTCCATTCCCATCCAGCCATATTGAGTCATTGGGAGATTCCGGGGCATAGAGCATAGAGGCAAAGATGAAACCAGCAGAGAGGCCATAATCTGCCGAATCATTTCCCGGCTCATCTGGATTGTCTCCATCCAGAATAAAGGACATATCTCTCCAGACCTTCTGGGTATCATCCAGAAGGGTATTTTCGTTTGGATCGTCGCCGAATAGACATATCTGATCTGGTATTCCATCGGGAGTATCAAGGGTGGTATCTTGGAGAATTGTATATTCATCAGAAGGGGATGGAAAATAATAAAGGGTGTCCCACTCTCCATTGGTCCAACCGTCATAGCCCACAAGGTCATCTANATTACCATTGGTTGTGTCAGCCTCTGAAACATCAGCATCAAAGCATACGGAAAAGTAGAAACTGTCAAGAACAGGTGGAGCTCCAATCTGCGATTGCGATCTGTCATATACCACATCAAACTCGTAAGCAATCACATTGCTTAAGGGACCTTNCATCCAGGAAAGAGCTCTCTGAACAACGTGAATTCCTATAGCCCTTCCANGATTGTAATTTCCCCAGTCATAATAAAATGATACAATATCAAGATCAGACTTTCCGGGACCAATCCAACCCCATCCTTCAGTATTCCACTCATAATTTCCATAATCACAATGTGTAACATAAGGTGTATGATTAACTTCGGTTCCTACCCACACTCTACCCTCCCAGAGGTAGTAATTACCTTCTCTGCCCGGCCAGTCATAAGAGGGGTTGCCGGTGTTTGATGCATTAGCATCACCGAAGGCACCAAAGTTAGAAACAACCGTCCATAGATCTCCAATGGTAATTGGCTTGAATTCATAGTTCTCAGTGTATCCTGAAGAAGTTGGACTAGCGAAAGTTTCTACCATGGGGCTTATCCCATCAGGATTTTGATAAACAGCCTCTATTCCATAGTAATAGGTCGTATCGTTTATCAGGTTGCTATCAACATAATAAGTGAGTTGATAGTTTGCCTCAAATTGACTGAAGATGCTATCTCCCTCAATTCTTCTGTAGAGATTGAAACCGGAAACCCCTCTGGAATCTTCACCTTTTATATTCCTAAGGAGCTGTTTTCTAAGTTGTTCTGGAACGGTCCAGGAAAGAGAAACCATTCCTTTCCCTCCTATGGCACAAAAGTTTTCAGGAGGTGGGAATTGAGTAGGGTGAGCAGCCACGGTATCAGTACTCGAGCTCTCACCTTTTTCGTATTTTCCAGTAACATAGTAGTAGTAAGTGGATTCATTTTGAACATTTATATCAAGATAGTAGGTGGTGCCCACAGCTTCAAGGAGGCTAAAAGAAGATAAATCATTCTCTGCTCGATAAACATTATAGTTTAACAAATGGCGGGAATTCTTTCCTCTCACGATAGGTTCGTCCCACTCAATTTCAACTTCTCCATCCTTATAGTCCCCTATCAACTGGAGACTAATAGGTGGAAGAAAATCCCTGGGGGGAATATCAATTGAGAATTGTCCCATACTTGTAAAGCCTGGAATTAAATAATAATTAGGGTAAGCAGGGTCTATATAGATAGACGCTTCGTTATAGGCATCCAGAGAAACATCTTCTATTAAAGTATCAGAATCATTGCATTTCGCAAGTTTCAGATATGTGAGCACTTCATCATCTGAGTTAAAGTAAATGGAGTCTGCACTTAAACTTTCCGCCCTAATAACTACGGTTCCATATCCTATATCCTGATTTAAGACTAACAGTTTATTATTATCATTAATTTCTATACAGAGTGCTGAGATATTCAGTAAATCAAACCTATCAATAAGATATGCTACCTTCCAATCCATATAGATATCATCGCTGTTATCAGGATATCCTGCGTTTAAAAGAACAGAATTAACACCCTCCATTCCATTATATGGAGATTGGATTAAGTCCTTAATTACAGAATTACCACCGTAGTTTTCATACAGATACATCATATAACTCAATATAATATCAAATTTAGGCTGTATTAAAAAATAATAATGAGAACAAGGAATAATTAAAGGGTTAGGGTAGATACTACCTTCTCCATATTCAATGAGATATTCAGAATACTCATCTCCACCCATCAAAATCCATTCCTCCTCATCAGTATCATAATTCCAGTGAACCATTCTATGGAACGAATGGGTGAGTTGTTTTCTCAATTCCTTCATATTAGAAGAAAAATCAAGAGGATCTACATACAGCACCTCTGCATAATTTGTCTTATTCCCTGGAGTATAAAGCGTATCAACAACTTCCTGTGAATACTGGTTGACAGGATCGAAGTAAGAAGCGCACCAGTGTTCATTAAATGAGCTTAAATCCTTTATATCACCTAATAATAGATAGATTTCCCCATTTTTATCAACATCCGGTTCATTCCCCAGTTTATTGGTAAGGAGATCATAGATGCCACTGTAGGGGTCTGATGGTGAAGATTCCTCGAATATTGTATACACAGAATCAACCATCCAGTCTTCAACCTCCTCAATCATTCTATTATTATCTTGATGCCAATATCCACCAGCGTTATAACTAATAGAAACCCCCTGTTCATGACCAATAACAACTGTATCAGGAGTTATGGCTTCAATTGAATGAATTTTGTAAACGAACGGAACTGGACCGAGTTGATTTAAATTACTGTTTATAGATATAAAATTCTTCCCTCCATCAATGGATCGATAGATACCCGATTGAGTTCCCGCATAGATTGTATCAGGGGAGGCTATTTCAATAGCCCATACTGAATCAAAGAGATTTGTTCCATTCCAGTTGTTCCCAAAGTCATTCGTGTAGAATAAACCCAAAGAAGTTCCAACAAAGATAAGAAAATCAGTTTTAGGGTTAACTGAGATAGTCAATATTGAAGAATCAGGAAGATTGCCGGATAGATTTATCCAGGCAGAATCAGAATTATTATAGTAAAAGATTCCATCTTCTGTCCCTGCAAAAACAGAATTTCTCTGCTTTGCGCCAAAAAGGTCGGTAATGGCGGAATCCGCAAGACCTTTTGTTGGAAGCTTTTCCCAGGACACCCAGGGAGCTCCTCCTTTAGTGTATACTCCATTCTGCCCTCCTGTGTAATAATTAAAATCATAGGGGCTTCCTATTGAATCGGTTGGTGAAAATGCACAGTTATCCACAGATTTATCCAGGAGAGAACTATTACTCACCTGAGCCCAATTCCCACCTCCGTCTTTGCTCTGAAAAATACCATCACCGGGAATAGCCACACAGATGCAAGGGCTTTCAGGATAATAAACCATATCGGTTATGCCTTGGAGCGATAGTGAGTCCCATTTTATTGAGTCTACAGGCCTTCGAAAACCATCGCCATCTTCAAATCCTGAGAGCACATATTTACCATCTGAGATTATAGATATATTCTTTTTAAGCGGTTCTTCCGAATATATCACAACGCAATTGGAATCCAATCTTTCAATCGTGTGGACCTGATAGTAGCTCTTATAAAAGCCCTGGCTTGCCTTGTAGAAAGTAATCGTATCTCCTAAAGAACCCACAAGAATTAAAAGATAAAACATAATACCTCCTATTTTGAATTTAGTTAGAAAAATCTTTATATAATAAATTTATCAAAACTTTTTGATTTGTCAAGGATTATCCTCTGATATGCTTTAAGAAAAAACAAAAATCGGCACAGGTTCTGAAACGGAACATTCAGGAATCTGTTAACAATTTAATCTTATATTTTCCTACTATAGATTTTTTTATTCGCTTGAAATTTAACTTGACAGAACCTAACTCACCATTATATTAAAATATGTCAAGAATTAAGGAGAGTCTCTCTGAATAAAATAGCTGAGCGTGCAGGATTAATTGCTATTGCTTTCCTTCCGATCTCTCTTCCCATTTCTATTATTTCTCTACTTGTCGCTTTTTGTTTATTACTTAGAGAAGAAGGAATCCGTTTCTTTAAAATAGAGAATAAATTACTATTTTTCAGCACATTAATCGTTATATTCATGGTCATTCTTTCAGTTATTTTCTCTATTGACAAGAATAGGTCCTCTTTAGCTTTTGTCTTCTTCCTCCTCTATCCTCTATCTCTATTTTTAGCCGCCCATCTGGATAAAGTAAAGGTGGTGAAAGCCCTTATTATAGGTGGATTGGTTGTTAGCCTTTTTGCAGTTATTCAATGGGGCTTTGGTTTCTATCCACATATTAAATTTGAAATTTTGGGTAAAATACCTGTATCCATTAGTGGGACAGTTGTTGGTCTGCAGAAAACAAACTCTCTTGCGCGTTTCCTCATAATGGTTTTTCCTTTAGCTATTGCTCTGTTTGGTTCCTTAAAAGATTTTTTCTGGAAGTTTTTAGTTGTTTCTCTTTTGAGCTTAGGAATTCTTGCTATGGTTCCAACCAAGCCTTTAGGTGGTATGATAACCTTTATCTTATTATTATTTATGGCGTTATTCCTCAAGGATTGGAAAATTGGTCTTGCCTTTTTTGTGGTTATTCTGATTCCTCTATTAATAAAACCCGATATTCCAACGGAGTTAATAGAAAGATTCACCAGTTATTCTAATGTCAAGACGAGAGTGGATACCTGGATGAGATTTGCAATCCCTACGGTTATGAAAAAGGCTCCTCTTACAGGTTTTGGAGTTGGAGGTTATCCAGTAGCCAGCAGGATTTTCGAAGGAAATTTCCGATACATGCATAACCATCCTCATTCATTTTATATCTACACACTCTCCGAAATAGGCATTCTTGGCTTTCTTTCTTTTTTCTCTTTGATATTTTCCTCTTTGATTCTCTCATTTAAGATGGGCAAAAAAGATGTTCTATTATTAGGAGCCTTTTTCTCTATAGTTGGGGTTTTGATTGAGGGGTTAATTACCTCCTTCCTTGAATATTTGCCAATAGGGATGGTATTCTGGTTAATATTAGGATTAGTGGCTTCTAATTTTAAAGAAAAGGAACTAAGGGGTTCTCTGGATTCTCACATCAAAAAACAATAAAAAGGAAATCTATAGAAATTATGAATTCAACGAAATTAACAAAAAAACTTGGGTTACTTGACATTTTCTGTATTGCTTCCGGTGCTATGATAAGTTCAGGAATATTTATTCTGCCTGGTCTTGCTCATGCAAGGGCTGGACCGGCTGTTATTGTTTCCTATTTTCTGGCTGGTCTTTTAGCAATGATGGCGGTTTTATCTCAAGCAGAACTTGTATCAGCAATGCCAAAGGCAGGTGGAACTTACTTCTATGTTACCAGAAGTATGGGTCCGGTTGTAGGAACTATCGATGGCTTACTTACCTGGTTCTCTCTGTGCCTTAAAACTGCCTTTGCCCTGGTTGGTATGGCTGCCTTTACCCGGATACTATTAAATATGAACATTCATATAATCGCTATTACACTCTGCTTTATTTTTATAGCCATTAATATTATTGGAATAAAAGAAGCTGGAAAAGTGCAAATCGGATTGGTCATTGGACTTCTTGCTTTAATGATTATTTATGTAGTTTCAGGGATTCCGAATGTTAATGTTGAATATTTCAAAGATTTTGCCCCTAATGGTATGCCAGCTGTTTTTTCTACTGCAGGTTTTGTTTTTGTATCCTTTGGTGGAATTTTAAAAGTTGCCAGTATTGCCGAGGAGGTGAAAAATCCAGGGCGAACCGTACCCCTTGGTATGATATTATCTCTCTTGATTGTAGGGATTTTCTACATTCTTGTTATCTTCGTTACATCGGGAGTTTTAGGGGCTTCTCGACTCGATAATTCACTAACACCAATTTCTGATGGAGCATTCGTTTTTCTTGGTGAATGGGGCAAAATCCTTTTGAGCATTGCTGCTATTCTTGCTTTCGTTTCAACTGCAAATGCGGGAATTATGGCTGCATCAAGATACCCTCTTGCATTAAGTCGTGATGGCCTTCTGCCAGATTTTTTGAAAAAGGTTAATAAAAGATTTCAAACTCCACATATAGCGATTCTGACTACAGGGGGAATTATGATTGTCTCACTATTTTTCACATTGGATATCCTTGTAGAGGCGGCTTCCACAGTGCTGATTCTTACCTACCTTTTTTCAAGTGCAGCAGTTATAGTTATGAGACAGAGCGGACTTCAGAACTATAGACCTCAGTTTAAATCCCCTCTTTATCCCTGGGTCCAGATTATAGGAATATTGGGATGCGGTTTTCTATTATTCGAAATGGGAAGAGAAGTTCTACTGATAGTTGGAATACTTGTTTCCATCGCTCTTATTGTTTACGGGTTTTACGGAAGGATTAGGTCCAGAAAGGAATTTGCATTACTTTACCTTATAGAGAGGATCACTGCAAAAGAGTTGACAACTCGTTCCCTGGAAGATGAGCTAAAGGAGATTATCAGAGAAAGAGACGATATTAGTAAAGATCGTTTCGATGAGTTGATTGAGAAATGCACTGTCCTTGACATTGATCAAACTATGGAGATGGAGGAATTCTTCAGGTTGATAGCAGACGAAATGTCCCCAGAACTGGATATAGAAGCGGAGGCTCTATATGGTTTACTACTTAAAAGAGAAAAAGAAAGCACTACGGTAATAAATCCAGATATTGCACTTCCCCATATAATAATTCAGGGCTCTGGGAAATTCGGTATTCTCCTTGCAAGGTGTAGAGAGGGCATTAAATTTTCAGAAAATGCACTTGGTGTTAAAACAGTTTTTGTCCTCGTGGGGACAAGAGACGAGAGAAATTTCCACCTCAAGGCTCTAGCTGCAATTGCCCAGATTGTTCAGGAAGTTGATTTCGAAAGGAGATGGATAACTGCTAAAAATAAGGAAGGCTTACGAGATGTAGTTCTACTCGGAAAACGGAAGAGATGATACAACTTTCTCTCAAATTTGCAAATACTTGACATCTCATCTAAGATGCTTAATTTGTAATAAAGATAGATATAAACAAAGGAGTTATCTTGAAGGATTTATGTTTAGAAGCTATTAATACAGCAAAAAAACTCGGTGTTGATTACGCAGATATAAGGATCATCAATCAAAGGAACCAGGAAATTATACTGATGGATTTGAGTCCTAAAGAAATTGCTGATAAAGAGTCTATTGGATTTGGAGTCCGTGTTTTGAAAAATGGAGCCTGGGGTTTTGCCTCTTCGTCATTGGTTACAAAAGATAATATAGATTCAATTACAAAGAAAGCCTATGAAGTTGCTCTAGCCTCTGCAAAAACACTGGACGATAAGGGAATCATCCTCGCAAATGAACCTGTGCATAAGGGTCTTTTCAGGACACCAATTGAGATTGATCCCTTCAAGGTTGACATAAATGATAAGGTAAATTTACTTCTTCAGGTAAATGAAAAGATTTTAAGGGTAAAGCACATTGTGAAGGCCTTTTCAAGAATGCGGCTCACAAGGAGAGACCAATTTTTTGCTTCTACCGAAGGAAGTTTGATCGAAACAGATATCTATACTGTTAATGCGGGGTACACAGCCGTGGCAGTTAAAGGAGGAGATTCTCAGGATCGTTCATTCCAGGACTATCCTCTCAACAAGGGATGGGAACATATCCAATCACTCAAACTTGTAGAAAATGCTGAAAGGATTGCAGAAGAAGCAGTACAGAAAATAGATGCTGACTTTCCCAAAGCTGGGAAGAAAGATCTTGTTCTGAATCCATCTAACTTATCCCTTACCATACATGAGTCCGTTGGACATCCAACAGAACTTGATCGTGTCCTCGGGTATGAGGCAAATTATGCTGGAAGGAGCTTTGCAACAACGGAGAAAATGGGAAAATTTCGTTATGGTTCAGAAAAGGTAAATTTTGTAGCTGATAACACCTTGCCTTCTGGTCTTGCAACAACCGGTTATGATGATGAAGGGGTAAAGTGCCAAAAGTGGGATATCATCAAGAATGGAATACTCCTGGACTACAGTTCAACTCGGGAAGTAGCCCCTCTTATTGGTGAAAAGAGGAGCAGAGGGTCAGCCAGGGCAGATGGTTATTACAACCTACCAATAAATAGAATTCCAAACCTATCTCTTCAGTGGTCAGATGAGGATATAACACCTGAAGATCTGATTCAAGGTGTAGATGATGGTATCTTAATAGAAGGAGAAGGAAGCTATTCTATTGACCAGATGAGGCTGAATTTCCAGTTCGGTGGAGACCTCTTCTATGAAATAAAAAATGGGAAAAAAGGTAAAATGCTAAGAGATGTCATCTACCAATCAATAACTCCGGAATTCTGGGGAAGTCTTGACGCAGTTTCATCAGATAAATTTTGGGAACCAAGAGGTTTCACGAATTGCGGAAAAGGTGAACCACCTCAGACTGCTCAGATGACAAATGGGGCTCCATACGCAAGGTTTAGAAATATCAATGTAATAAGGGGAAAGAATGAATAAAGATTATTTGAGTCAAAAAATAAAATTTCTTAAGGATAATAAGAAAGTTCGAGATGTTTCAATATTAGTTGAATTTGAGAATAAGAACCTTACAAGGTTTGCAGAGAATAGAATCATTCAGAATGTATCAAAGGAAACAAATGATATTTATATTACCGCCTTCAATGATAAATCTACAGGGACAGCAGGAACTCAGGATATATCTGATGAGTCCCTGTTCCGTAATTTGAGAAGAGCAGAAGAAATTGCCCTGAGTTCTCCTCGTGATCCAGAGTTTGTAGAACCTCTTGAACCAATGGAAATTGAAGAAGTTGATCAATATTTTAAGAAAACGAAAGAACTGACACCAAAAGAAAAGGCAGAAGAGATAAACGAAATAAAAAGGGAAGCGGTGAAGCGTAGAATAACAATAGCAGGGAAATATCTCAATGGAGAATATTTTGTTGGTTTTGCTAATTCTCGAGGACATTTATTAACTCACCGCTCAACTTTGGCTGAACTAAGCCTTACAGCTATGCTTGAAGATTCATCCGGCTATGCTGGCAAGGCCGATGAAAATATTGATAATATTGAGCCAGGGAGTATAGCCGATATTGCCTTCAGGAAAGCAGAACTCGGTAGGAATCCTTCAGAAATAAAACCTGGAGAATATCCGGTTATCCTTGAGCCACAAGCCGTGGCTGACCTTCTCCCCTACATTGTCTGGACAATGGATAGAAGAGCTGCTGATGAGGGCTACGTTTATTTTTCGGGCAGGCTTGGTGAGAAAATAGTGGATTCGACCATTAATCTTTATTCTGACCCATTTTACCCTGATAACCCTTCTCAACCTTTTGTTTCAGGAAATGGCTTACCGCTTAAAAAGACTTACTGGATAAATAATGGAATACTTAAGAATCTTCACACCTCCAGATATTGGGCAAAAAAGAAAAGTCTTGAACCGATTGGTTTTCCGACAAATGTAATATTAGATGGTGGAAATAAAAGTCTATCCCAGTTGATAGGGAAATGCGTTGACGCACTTCTAATCACCAGGCTCTGGTATATCCGTTATGTAAACAGACAGGATTTAATACTGACAGGTATGACAAGAGACGGAGTCTATCAGATTAAAGATGGAAAAGTCGTTAAGGCGATTAAGAATATGCGCTTCAATGATAATCCATTAAGACTTCTTGATTCGCTAATTGAACTTGGTAAGGTACAAAGAGTAGAGGAATATGCCCTTCTCCCTCCAGTGTGGTCAAGAGGTTTCAAACTATCAAGCGGAACCCTGTTTTAAGGATTTTTTTATTCTTCTCTTATTCGATAGATTTTGAGCCCATCATATCTTGAAGTAACATATAGCAGATTACCGCGAACACAGATACCTGATATGTTGTAAGGAAGAATGGTTCTACTAACGGTAATGGGATTAAAAGGCACTAATATATTAAGAATTCTGAGACCAAAATCCCCCTGGGCGAGATATAGGTGATAGCCTGAGAGGTAAATGTCGTTTATTTCTCGGTAACCTCCAGGCTTTCTTTGTATTATAGGATATCTACAGTCAGCTACATCTGCCACAATGAAATCTTTTTCTCCACCACTGGCAAATAACCACCTGCCATCACTCCATATATTGTTCACCGAATCAATTGTCTTTATCCATTTTGGTTCTGGGAGAGAATCGGGATTCGTAATATCAAGAATTAATACCCCCTTTCTATCTGCCAGATATGCGTATCCATTTACAATTTTAAGAGATTTTATATAATTAGAATCATTCCAATTTGCAATTTCTTCTGGAAAACTCGACTCTGAAAGATTGAGTATACGAAAACCTCCCTTCCCTTCCGCAACATAGCCATAATTCCCAGAAACTTCAATATAGAGTGATGAATAATTTGTCCCGATAAAACCAGTCGGCTTCGGATTCTTTTTATCTCTTATATCAAAAATCCTAACCCCACCCTTTCCATCTGCCACATACAATTTAAGCCCTTGTATATCAATGGAATATGTATAATCCATTGATTCGATTTTTGATAACTCCTTTGGAGAAGAAGGTTCTGTAAGATCAACTATGATTACACCTCTCTTACCAGCGGTAAGGTAACCATATTTTCCAACCACTTTGACTTTCTGATAATTCGCATTATTCCCAAAATGTCCAATTTCTACAAGACTTAAGCGTTCAGGAATTAAAGTTACAGATATCAAAAGTAAGAATAGATAAAACTTTCTCATTAATAATACAATAAAATTATAATTGTCGATGTCAATGGGTAAAATATACCTATATTATTCCCCTTATATTAAAACTCAGTGAAGGTACTTCTACAAAATGTAAAAGGAATCACCTCTCATTTTTTTATAAAGATATCAAAAACATGAGCACCAAAGATAGAAACAAAGCTTACAATGATACCTGCAATGACCACGCCTAAGAAGACAGCGAAAAAAGATTTTCTCTTTTTCATCTTAAAAAACCAGGCAGCAAGCGTACCAGTGTAGGCTCCTGTTACGGGCAGGGGGATAGCAACAAAGAAAGTCAATCCAAGATATCCATATTTTTCAACCTGAGGGCCAACTCTTCTTCTTGTCCTTTCAAGGAAATAGTTAAAGGTTCTTCTATAAAAAGCCCACCTCATTAATAACTTATGGATCGAAAAAAGAAATAAATAAAATAATGGGAATACAAGAAGGTTAGAGATAACAGCGGTTGGAAAAACGACTGAGATTGGTAGACCTGAAGTAAGCCCTACAGGAATACTACCGCGTAGCTCAGATATAGGAAGAAGAGAAAGGATTAAAATCTTTAATAAAGGATGCATAGAACCTTTTCCTTTTATGAATATCTTTTAAAATAACTTCATAGAGAACCATATAATTTATAAAATATAATGGAGGCGAGCGGATTCGAACCGCTGACCTCCTACGTGCAAGGCAGGTGCTCTACCTATTGAGCTACGCCCCCTAAATTGGGCCTAAGTGGATTCGAACCACTGACCTCTCGCTTATCAGGCGAACGCTCTAACCAGCTGAGCTATAGGCCCATTGGTTCTTAATATATAAAAGAGTACGGGATTGTCAAGAGGTGAGTCCTGGGGTTGACATTTGGTAATCTTTTGTTTATATAGAAACTAAAAATAGGAGAAATTTATGGATAAGAAAATCGATTATTTAAAGGAAGGAAAAAGAAATATTGAAGAAGGTAAATACCAGGAGGCGCATTACAACCTCCAGAAAGCCCTTAAGGAACACCCCAACTACCCTGATATCAATAATCTAATGGGTGTTGCTTTATCTCTTTCTGGAAGATATAAGGAAGCTATTAAGTATTTTAAAAAAGCGATCCGGTTTAATCCCGACTATATTGAGGTTCATATAAATTATGCTCTGGCCCTAAATCAACTGGGCAAAGTTGATAAAGCAAATGAAGAATTTGAACTGGCAAAAACCCTTGAGATGGGAAGAGAATCAGAAATAGAAAAAGTAGAGTTCTCAGTTAGGGCGAAAATCGCCAATGCACACAAGGAAATTGCTATTCTCTATGCTAGTATAGATCGACACGATGACTCTATTGAGGAACTAGAAAAAGCGCTGAGATTTGCTCCGAACTTCCATGACATCAGAACTTTTCTGGGTGAGATGTTAATGGAAAAAGGCGATTATGAAGGAGCAAAAAAGGAATTAAAAGAAGTTCTAAAAAGGAATGGGAATTTTATACCTGCCGCAGTAAAATTAGGTCTGGTCTATTATAAAGAGGGTAATAAAGAAATGGCAAGAGAAATATGGGGAAGAGCGAAAGAACTGGATCCAAAAAATAAAAGTTTAAAGATGTATCTTGACCTATTGAAGAAATAAATATGGATTTGAAAAAGACTTTGAATCTGCCCAATACTGATTTTCCTATGAGGGCAAGGCTCACTATTAGAGATCCAGAATTCGTCAAATTCTGGGACAAAAATGAAATTTACAAAAAAGCCCTTAAAAAGAGAGAAGGGAGGAAGAAATTCGTTCTTCACGATGGCCCTCCTTACGCTAATGGTCACATTCATCTGGGACAGGCAATGAATAAGGTTATAAAGGATATGACTGTTAAGTATAAAATGCTCAAGGGCTACTATACACCATATAGACCTGGGTGGGATGCTCACGGTATGCCAATAGAGAATCTTGTGCTTAAAGAGTTTGATTCCCAAACAGATATGATTACAATCCGAAAGAGATGTAGAGAGTTCGCTTCACAGTGGGTTTCTATACAAAAGGAAGAATTTAAACGTCTCGGAGTCCTTGGAGATTGGAATAACCCATATATAACAATGAGTAAACAATATGAGGGAAGAGAATTAGAATTACTATCTGAGGTGATAAAAAAGGGATTTATTTATCGTGGCTATATGCCTGTGCTCTGGTGCCCAACTTGCGAGACCGCCCTTGCTATCTCAGAGATCGAATACAAAATGATGGATTCTCCATCTCTCTATTTTACAATGGAAGGAAANGACTTCAAAGTACTTACCTGGACAACAACCCCCTGGACCATTATATCCAATCTTGCTCTGGCAGTTCATCCTGACTATACCTATGTAGTGGTTGAGGTTGACAGAGAACATTTCCTTCTCGCCTTAGATCTACTTGAAGAAAATAGTAAGAAGCTTGGTTGGAGTAATTACAGAATAGTTAAGAAAATTAAGGGAAAGGACTTAGAAGGTGTTAGTTTTAAGCATCCGTTCTTTAATAGAGAATCGCGAGTCCTTTTAGCCAGATTTGTTACAATGGATGAAGGCACAGGGATCGTTCATATAGCTCCGGGACATGGTAGGGAAGATTATGTCCTCGGCAAAAATTCAGGCCTTGAGATTTTCTCTCCTGTTGATGAAAAAGGAAAATTTACCAATGAGGTGCCAGATTTTGAGGGATTAACCACTGTAGAAGCTTCAGATAAGGTTATTGAAATACTTAAGAAAAAAGAAATGTTGGTTCATCTTGAAACAATTCAACACAATTATCCAATATGCTGGCGATGTAAGGATCCCTTAATATTCAGGGCAACCGAACAATGGTTTTTATCTGTGGATCATGATAATTTGAGGGAGAGAGCTCTGGATGTTGTCCGGAAAAGTGAGTGGTACCCTCCTACCAGCAAGCAGAGAATGCTGGCAGCAATTCAGGACAGACCTGACTGGTGCATTTCACGTCAGCGTATTTGGGGTGTCAATATACCTGCTTTCTTCTGCTCTGAGTGTGGCAAACCTGTACTTGAACCAGATATTATTCAATCCATTGCCAAAATATTTAAGAAAGAATCTGCAGACTCCTGGATTAAGTTAGAACCCGCAGAACTCCTACCAGATGGCTATAAATGTGAAAATTGCGGAGGAACTGATTTCAAGAAGGGAATGGACATACTCGATGTATGGTTTGATTCGGGTGTTTCTTCTTTTGCTGGGCTCGAGAAGGAAAATTGGCCCTCTAATATTTATCTTGAGGGACCTGATCAGCACAGAGGATGGTTTAATTCATCTTTAATGCTATCACTGGCGATTAAAGACGCTCCACCCTTCGATACGGTAGTTACCCATGGCTGGATGCTGGATCAAGAAGGACAATCGATGCATAAATCCTTAGGGAATGTCACATCTCCCAGGGAGATATTAGATGAATTCGGTGCGGATATCCTGAGACTTTGGATTGCATCGGTCAATTGGACACAGGATGTAAAATATGGGAAAGAGATATTACAGAGATTGGTTGATGCTTATAGAAAAATCAGGAATAGCTTCAGATTTATGCTTGGTAATCTCTACGATTTTAATCCAGAGGAACAGTTGACCAAAGAGGAATTACTATCGGTTGATCGCTATATCCTGATTAAACTCAACCAACTCCTTAAGACAGTGGACAAAGAATATAACTCATTTAACTATCACCGAGTCTACCGAAAAACCTATGATTTCATAGTTACCACCCTCTCTTCTTTCTACTTTGACATCCTTAAGGACCGATTATATGTGGAAGGTAAGAAAAGTAAAAAAAGAAGAAGTGCTCAGACAGTGCTTTATCGCTTAACAAAAAACCTCGCCGTAATACTTTCGCCAATCCTTTCTTTTATGAGCGAGGAGGTCTGGCAAACTCTCTTCCATGAAGGTTCTGTATTTCTTGCAGATTTTCCAGAGTATAAAAAAGAAAGTAAAGAGGAGAAAGAATTAAAGGATAAATTTGCAAGACTCCTTGAAATTCGCGAGGAATTCCATAAAGCTTTAGAACCAGCTCAGGAGAATAATTTTATCGGAAATTCTCTCGAGGCCATGGTCCAGATCAAGAGTGAGGTTGAAGAGCTGTACGAATTTGAAGAATTTCTTCCTGAGTTCTTTATTGTATCCAAAGTAGAATTTGTTGACGAAGTCAATGCGGAGTACTCATTTACTGGAGAACTTGGATCTTACGGCATCAAGAAAGCAGATGGAGAAAAATGCTCCAGATGCTGGGTGTTTTCGCCTGCTGTTGGAAAGAATGATGAATTTTCTAATTTATGTGAAAGATGCGTTGAAATTGTAAAAAGAGGCGATTTTGAATAAAAAAATTGACTATGAATACTTCGAAGAGAAGCTCAGGAAAGAGAGGGAAGAAGTTATTAAAGAAATTAAAATTTTAGAACCAAAAGTGGAAGGAAATCCTATTGAAGAAGGTGAGGAAACAACTCCTTTTCCTACTCACATTGCAGATATTGCAGACGTTGAGAGCAGACTTAATAGAGACTCGTACCTTATCACACAACTCACCTGGAAATTGAAAGATATAGATGCTGCTTTAAGGAAAATCGTTGAGAAGACCTATGGCATCTGTGAAGACTGCGATAATGGAATAAGGAGGGAGAGGCTGGAAGCAATTCCTTATGCAAAATACTGTAAATCCTGCGCTGATAAGAGAGAGAAAGTTGGGTGGAGAGAAGAAGAACTTTAAGCGTTAAACAAAAATTAATATTACTTCTCTTCCCCCTTTGTATTCTTCTTCTCGATCAATTTACTAAGAAATTCGTTATGAATTCAATGTTCCTCGGTGAATCAAAGAAGATTATAGGGAATATAGTCCGTTTTACCTATATAAGGAATCCAAATTCTGTCTTCGGACTGCACATCGGGGGACCCCTTATTTCCACAATTCTTACTGGAGTTGCTTTTATCTTTGTGATCTACCTATTTACAACAGGAAAGCACAGACTTTTCTTAACGGGGATTTCATTTATAATTGGCGGAGCTTTGGGAAATCTTGCTGATAGGTTTTTTTATATGGAGGTTGTTGACTTCGTTGATATAGGAATAAAGGAATATCGTTGGCCTACATTTAATGTAGCAGATTCATTTGTAACAATTGGAATAATTCTCGTAATTATTTACTACTGGGTTACAGAAGTCCGTTATGCTAATTCTACTTCTAATTCTGTATGATCCAACGACTCTTGTCTATCCACCTTTTTCCCATACCCTTGGCTATCATAAAGGAACTATCTCTCAATTAATATTGGCAACTGGAAAGCCAATAGACAAACTCAAGATCTCTGGAATATCAGCTGTTAAGATTAAATCCCTTGATGATCCAACTACCACAGAAGATGATGACGAACTCAGTCTCTTTGTGAGTGAACTTCTCAGCAACTCTATCTATTATAATTTAGGTCTTACCAACCTTGGAATGTTCAAATCGCCCGTTATAGGTGATTCGGCTCTTTGGAATCCCTCAGATTGCGAAATAACTCCTGCAGGAACACTCTGGGTTGTTGATCAATTTGATAACAGGGTGGTAAAGTTTTATTTCGATGGAAAAAATTTGAATTATATTAACTCATTTGGTCGTTTTGGACTACTTCCGGGTTGCTTTGATGACCCCCGTCAAATTGCAGTTACTCCCAAAAAAGTTTATGTGAGCGATTACGGAAACAACAGAATACAGGTTTTTGACCATAATGGAAAATTTTTGGAAGAGATTGGAGGATTCCATTACCCAATTGGGATTGAAGCTGTTAGTGGAAATGAACGCTGGCTCAGGTATCGTAAGCCTTTTATCCTCGTAATTGACTCCAGTGGAACCCGCCTTACAAAGTTATCTCAAGAGGGAAGAGTAATCTCAGTCGTAACCAAAGAAGATTTGGAATATCCCCATATTAATTTTGAATCCATCGCGGTAGACTATTATGGTCTTATATGGGTTACCGATTCCTACAATCATTGCATTCATCTCTTCGACCAAAATCTTGACTATATCGTGAAATATGGACAGAAGGGAGTTGGTGATAAAAAATTCATCAAACCAAAAGGAATAACAATCTGGCGAAGATACGGGCAGGTATTTGTAGTCGATTCAATGAGTATCCAGTACTTCTGGATGGGAGTTGATGCCTGGATAAGAGGTATTGCTCCAGGTATTTTTAAACCCAGAGAGGGAGTCACAGTGTCTTTCTACCTTACACAGCCGGCAGACCTAACGGTCAATATCTATGATTCCGAAGGGCGGGAGATAAGAATACTCGAGTTTGGTAGAATGGAGAAACCCGGGAAAAACTATATACTCTGGGACACTTTAGATGAAATGGGAAAACCCGTTGGAGAAGGAAAATACAAGATAGAACTTGTCTTTGAGCCTACATATTCTTCCAGGGGAAGATTTCAAAAAAAGATATCTGCTGAAGTCCTATGCAAACTTTAGGCCTTCTCGGATACCAGTTAATGTATATTCAAGTCCCTTTTCTTCTTGCACCGCTTCCAGAGAGAGATCTGCTTCGATTTGCCTGGCCAGATTTGGGACCTTCCATTGGCTTATATTCCTATAAGGATTCCGTTATAGGACAGTTTAAGAATCAAGAATACTGGACACGTTCACTCATAGGAGAAGATGATCTTTTCCTTCTCTCTGGGGGTGTTGTTTCCGTAGATACCCCTTATTCATTTATAAGAATGGTAAATGGCGATTATAAGTTCCTTCACTTCTGCTTCGAGAGGAATATGGAAGGTGGAGAAGTTAGTGGAGGAATGTGGGGAGTTCATACCTTCGCAGGTGGACTCAAGGGCTATGGCAATCTTTCCATCCCATTTAAGTTAAAGGGTTTTAATCCTAGATTTTCTCTATCTACCTATAGTAACATCTGGAGTATTTCACTGAACACTCGCTATTTTTATATTGGAACTACCCGGAACAAGTGGCTGGGGTATTTAAAAATCGGGGATCTACGATTTGGTTCCACAGCAGATAAGCAGTTTGCCTCATATCTCTTTCGTCCCTATGACCCTCTCTTCCTTGTAATGGTGAATGCTGAAGGAGAAGGCTTGTTTGGGGATAAAGAGTTAAGGTTAAAAGAGTTAAAGTTAGACGATTGGTTCATTGCACCTATCTATGTTCTATCTCTTAAAAGTTCTATTTATTTCATAATCTCAAAAAATCCAGCAATGGGTTTTAAGTCAGAATATGGAGATGTAGAAATTGGCAGAAAGAGTTATCTAAGTCTTAAAACGGATTTCCTTTCTGCATTTATCACCTACTCGTTAGATGATTCCCTGCCCAGAGGAGGGATAGAAAGCAAAATATCATATTCCTTTTACGGTAATAGGATAACCCCGGGAATTACCGTATCTTTCCATGGAGGAAAGTTGGATAGTGAACTTACCTTAAGAATTCTTGAAGCAAAACTCTTCTGGGGTATAAAGGACCTTCCCTATTGGAACCAATATTGGGGCCTTAATGTTGAGTTTTCCTTTTGACCCTCGATCGCCTTTTCTATTCACCCTTGACTTTGCAACCCTCAAAGTTATTATCCTATAAAAAGGAGAGAGCTTGAAGAAATTAGGTATTTGGATCTCAATTATATTTATTTTAATAGGTGCAGGGATAATTTTCTTTATTTTAGCGGGTAAAGTTGGAGAAGAAAAAGCACTCTCAGATAAATTTTTCACTGCCGGCACCAATGCAGAATACCTGGGAATTTACCTGAAAGGACATAAGGTGGGTTATCTTGCATCGAGGATTGATACAATGAATGATGGTTATAGGGTGTATTCCAATACTTATATGAAAATGGCACCAACTAAAGGTTTGGAAAATGAGGTTACTTATAAGATAGCAGCAAATACCGATTTAGACTTCAATCTGAAGAATTTCAATTTCCGAATGGTATCGGGGAATTATCTCTTTCAAGCTTCTGGGAAAAGGGAAGGAAATAAATTGATTGTTGATATGAATGTTGGAGGAGAAGAAAGAAGGACAGAGTATAACCTTGAATCTTCCTACATTCCTGCAACAATTGAAGGAATGGTCAAGACTGGAAAAACAGGGAAATTTCAATTCTTTGACCCAACTATGCAATCACTCTTTAAAATTTCAGTTGAGAAGCTGGGGATAGATACATTAAATGGAACCCCTGCCATTAAATACGTAGTCCAACAGTCTGGAATAGATATCTTTTTCTGGGTCTCGGATGAAGGACAACTCCTAAGATCAGAGTCTCCAATAGGTCTTGTTATGAAAAGGGAAGAAGGTATTGTTAAATCAGATATTGAAACAGCGGGGTTCAAGTTATATGATTCCTATGCAATTAGAGTGGATAAACAAATTATTAATCCAAGAAATCTTTCTATGTTAAGGGTCCGTCTGGATTCTGTAGACCTAACGGGTCTAAGAATCCAGGGTGATCGTCAATCACTTTCAGGCAATATTCTTACAATTAGAAAGGTTGGACCTGGTAATTCAAAAGAAATATCCAAAGAGGCTAAAGAATATCTAAAACCNACACCATTTATCCCTTCTGATAATGAGAAAGTTCTAAAAACAGCCAGGGAGGCTGTTGGAAATAGCAAAGGTTGGGAAGCAGTGAAGAAGATATTATCCTTTGTTGATATTACCTTAAAAAATGTGCCTACATTTTCTATTCCTAATGCCCTGGATGCTCTAAAATCAAAAGAAGGGGATTGCAATGAGCATGCAGCTCTTGCTGTTGCACTCCTTCGTTCTATAGGTATTCCATCTCGGGTTGAGGTAGGCGTCGTTTATGTCGGAAGGGCTTTTTACTATCATGCTTGGATAGGAACATTTATTGGAGGAAGATGGGTAGCTTCTGATCCAACTTTTGGACAATTCATCGCTGACCCTACCCATATAAAACTGGAATACGGGGGTTTCGAAAAACAAGCAAAACTCTATAAAGTGATAAATAAATTGCAGATATCCGTGTTGGAATATGATTGAATTAAGAAACCTATCGAAAAAATTCGGAGATCTCCAGGCTGTAAGAAATATCAATCTAAAAATACCGGATGGAGAGTTATTTACTCTTCTGGGACCAAATGGTGCAGGGAAAACAACAACTCTTAAGATGACAACTGGACTAATTGCACCTACAGAAGGTAAAATTATTATAAATGGAGTTGAACTTAATAGAGAACCAGAGAAGGCTAAACGAATGATTTCTTATATTCCAGATGAGCCCTTTCTTTATCCAGAACTCACTGGGAGGGAATTCATTATCTTCGTATCAAGACTTTACGAACTGGAAAAAGAAACTATAATGGAGAGAATGGAAGAATTATCCCGTGAATTCAGGATTGGGGATTGGATTGATCTTCCTGCTTCAGAGTACTCTCATGGAATGAGACAAAAGGTAGTATTTATTCAGGCATTAATCCATAATCCAGAGATCATTGTAATAGATGAGCCTATGGTAGGGCTCGATCCAGTATCCGGTAGAACAGTAAAAAGAATTCTTCGGGAGAGGGTTACTGATGGAACCTGCGTGTTTTTGTCAACCCATTCTCTTTCCGTTGCCGAAGAGATCTCTGATCGTGTTGGCGTAATAGATAATGGTCGATTGATTGAAGTCGGAATAATAGAAGACCTTAAAGATAATCCTTCTTCTACCCTTGAGGATATCTACTTCGCTCTAACAGAGGAGGAAACAGATGTTATGTAGAGTTGGAGTTCTTGTCTCAGGAAGGGGCACAAATCTTCAGTCGATTATAGACAAAAGCATCTCCGGAGAAATTGATGCTGAAGTCGTTGTGGTTATTTCTGATAACCCAAAAGCACAAGCTCTTAATCGAGCCAGGAAAGTGGGCATCAAGGCTTTATACCTTGATCCTGCCACAGAGAAACCTATTCTTGTAGGAGGAGCAGAAGATAAATATCTACAGGTTTTAAAAGAAAATCAGGTGGACCTTGTTTGTCTGGCCGGGTTTATGAGAGTCCTGAAGGAAAAATTTATTTCTGAGTATAAATGGAGAATTATGAATATACATCCTGCTCTTCTTCCTTCTTTTAAGGGATTACATGCTCAAAGACAGGCGCTAAACTCAGGAGAGCGCTTTTCTGGAGCTACAGTCCATTTTGTAACAGAGGATGTAGATGGGGGTCCAATCATTCTCCAGGCAGTCGTTCCAATATATCAAGATGATACAGAAGAGAGTCTTTCACAAAGAATATTAAAGGAGGAACACAGAATTTACCCTGAGTGTATTAACCTCCTTGCAAAGGGTAAGATCCAAATAAAAGATAATAAAGTAATAATAGGAGAAATTAATGGATAGTAAGATAAAGATTGGATTGGTTGGGGTAGGAGCTGTTGCGCAGGTTGGTTATTTACCTGTAATACAAGACAGAGACGATCTCATTCTTGAAGCAGTGTGCGAACCACAGAGGGAAAAGGTAGATATTCTTTCCAGGCGATATGAAATAAAGAAAACCTTTTTTGATTATGAAGAGATGCTACAGGATTCAGAGATAGATGTTGTTATAATTGCAACACCTAACTACCTCCATACGCCAATGGCAATTTCTGCAATTGAGTATGGGAAAGACGTTCTCTGTGAAATGCCCCTTGGGTTGGACGCAAATGAAGTAAAAAATCTTGGAAAGGTTGCTGATTCTTCTGATCGTATCTTAATGGCCGCCTTTAATGGAAGATTTAGACCCGATGTCCAAATCCTAAAGGACATCATACTTTCTGGAGAACTTGGGAACCTCTCTTTTGCCAAAGCAGGCTGGTTGAAATCCTTACATGAGGAACCAGAGGGATGGAGAAAGGACCCATTGAAGTCTGGGGGTGGAGCCATAATGACATTGGGAATTAGAATCCTCGGATATGCAACCTATCTCTTTGGATTTGATGTTTTCTCTGTTGTGGCTGGATTTCACACAGCCGATAAGATTGAAGACTCAGGTATAATTTTCCTCCGTTATGGGGATGGAAGGTACCTCCTCATTGAGGTGGGATGGACTCTCCTCTTTGAAAAGGATTTTACATACTTTAATCTCTATGGCACCGAAGGGGTTGCTCTTCTCAACCCTCTAAAAATCAATAAACTTGAAAATAATAGAATAAAAGATATTACACCATCAGATATTCCAAAACATCCTATAAAAACTTCCTATTATAATCTAATAGACCAATTTGTGAAATCTGTAAAAGTAAGATCACTTCCCCATAGCGGATGGGAAGATGCTTATCACCTTGCTAAAGTAATAGATGCAGCATATCAATCAGCAGAAGAAGAAAAGGAGATCCGTCTTTCGTGAAAGGAGTTGCTCGATTTCTCCTTCCAGCCCTTGGAGGTTGTATTCTTACCCTTGCATTTGCCCCTTATAAATTATCACTTCTTGCCTGGATTGCCTTTATACCCCTCTTTTATTCACTTCGTGATGGAAGATATCCCTTCTGGAAGGCATTTCTTATGGGTCTTGCTTTCTTTGCCACCCTCCTCTATTGGATTCCCTTTTCAAACGTAGAAAAATCTGTTCTTCCACAGATGATAACTGGATATTTACTCCTTCTCTTTTATCTTTCATGCTATTTTGGTTTATCCGGCCTTTTTTATAATAAACTAAGAAAATTATCTCATATCGAAATGTTCCCATTCGTTTTTACAGGGTTAGAATTCATAAGAAGTCTTTCTTCCAATCTTGGCTTTCCTTGGGGTTCTGTAGGTTATTCCCAGGGCAACTTGATTCATTTTGTCCAAATTGCATCTCTTGGTGGACTTCCCCTTGTAACCTTCTGGGTTCTTTCAATGAATACAATCCTCTATCTTTTTATAGAAAATTGGATTATAAAAAGGAAATCAAGGAGACTTTATCTCTACCTCACTTTAGGATTTATCATCTTTCCTTTTCTGTATTCGGAGATCGTTCTATATCGAGGATACAAGAGCGAAGGTAATTTAACCGCAACAATTATACAGCCTAATATCTTGCCTACAGAAAAGCGATGGAGAAGTAATAACAGGTTGGAGAAAATAAGAGAAATTGTCAAAAGTCTTCCTGAATCTGATATATATATACTTCCTGAAACTGCCTCTCCTTATTCACTTGCAAATAGTGAAAAAACAAAAAGATTTTTTCAAGACCTTGCGAAGGAAAAAGACGGCCTTATTATTACAGGTATGCCCGATTTTGAAGTAAAGGATGTAAAAATTCTGTATTATAATGCTGCAGTTCTGGTTGATTCAGAAAAGATAGTGGGTATTTATAGAAAAATGTTTTTGGTCCCATTTGTAGAGAGATTGCCCTTTGACGATATCATCCCTGGATTTGCAAAGATTAACCTGGGACAAGGGCATTTTTCTCCAGGAAGTAATTATTCTGTTTTTGATGCGGGGGAAAATAAGATTTCCGTTTTCATTTGTTATGAGGCAATCTTTCCCCAAATTATCAGAAAATTTGTTCTTGGAGGGACTCATCTACTTGTGAATATTACCGAAGACGGCTGGTTTGGCAAAACATCAGCTCCATATCAGCACGCACAAATGGCTGCCTTCCAATCAATTGCATACAGAAGAACTTTACTGCGCTCAGCAAATACTGGAGTTTCCCTCATCATTTCTCCTTTTGGAAGGATTATCCTAAAATCCAAAATTTATCGGGAATGCTCTCTTACAGCAAAAATCCCATTGGTAAAGGGTAAAACAGTTTATGCAAAGATTGGAGATACATTCGGTTGGCTCTTTCTACTATTTGTCCTCGGATTAATCTTCTACAGAAGGACCCCAAATGATTAAAAAGCAAAACCTTGAGAGTGCTCTCCGCAAGATAAAACCAATAAAAAAGATAAAAGAATATGCTGTGAGAGCTAACAAACAGGTCTATCTTGTAGGAGGAGTCTTGCGTGATATTCTCCTCGATAAAGAGATTGGCGATATTGACGTTGCAATTAGTGGTAAGGGAGAGGATTTTGCTAAGGCTCTTGGTAAGTATTTTCAACTTAAAAAAGGTCTGGATGAAATCAGGGTAATAGTGGATGATATGAATGTGGATGTTCTGGGACTGGGAACAACAGAGATTCTGGATGATCTTGCAAGAAGAGATTTCACAATAAACGCAATGGCTTACAACCTCTTGGACAAGCGTTTTATTGACCCCTTCAATGGAGTAAAAGATATTGAAAACGGCATTATTAGAACAATTAGCAGGAAAAATATAGTTGAAGACAGTTGCAGAATTCTCAGGGGTTTAAGGTTTAGGGCTACCTTCGGATTCGAGATAGAAGAGGGCACTATGAAACTTCTTAAGGAATACTCCGGGAATCTTTCAAAGGTTGCCCCTGAAAGGATTCATTTTGAACTGGTTCTAATCTTCAACCAGGACAAGGCATACCTTTCCATAATTCCTGAAATTTTCGATCAAATCTTCCCCGGTTTCTTGAAGATGAAAGAACTAGAGGGAGGCAAGATTACAAAAGACCTTCTCGAACATTCAATCCTTACTCTTAAGGAAATTGAATCGATCTTCAAAGACCTTTCTCTATTTGGAAGATACCAAAAAAAAGTGGAGAAATACATCAAAGAAAACCAGGTAGGTTTGAGGTTGTCTGCCCTCCTCCATGATATAAAAAAACCAGATACAATGGAGGTAGAGGGGAATGAAATTCATTTCTATGGGCATGACCGCATGGCTGGTGAGTGGTTTAAAGCAAAAGCAAAGAGCCTTATGTTCTCATCTGCAGAAAGAGAGTACATTTCTCTTTTAATTCAGAACCATATGTGGATTCATCTGCTATCTTCACAGAAAGAAATAACCGAAAGGGCAAAAAGAAGGATGATTTTTAGACTGGGTGAGGATGTTATAGGATTATCTCTTTTAGCCTTGGCTGACCAGAAGGCTTCCACTGGAGAGGAGGATCCCCATCTATTGGCTGTTTGCAATGAAATTATCCAGTATTATTTTTCCACTAAGGATGAGGTTGAAGAACCTTTGCTTAAGGGTAGAGATCTTATTGAACATTTCAACCTTACAGAAGGTCCGATTTTAGGAAAGATTCTCACTCGGGTTCAGAGTGCGTACGAGGAAGGAGAAATCAGAACAAAAGAAGAAGCCCTGGAATTTGTCAGAGAAGAAATAATTGAGAGTCTTGGCAAGGAAGAAGAAGACAATAATATGCACTAAAAGGAGGAATGGCGAAATGAGGTTTAAAAATGGTCTATTTTTCTTGATTTTAGTACTGATTGCAACATTTATTGGCTGCAAAGAAAATTCACCCCCAGAGGCAAAATTTATCCCACCAAAGAATAAAATTGTTATAAAAGAGATGGCAAAGAGATATGCGCAGACCTCAGTCGCCCTTACAAAAGCTGTCGAAGAAGAAGCTGCCCTGCTTGAGGATTTCAGAAAAAAAAGAAATATATCATTAGGAATGGAAGAACTGAGTGATAGGGAATTCAGGGAAAAGCATTCTGAGATTATCGCGGAATGGGATTCTCTTCAGGAAGAATGGGAGAAAAAACAGAAGTCTATATATAAAAAATATGAAATGGACGAAGAAGAATGGGATTGGATCGCCGGGGCTCTCATAATGCCAAGAAATAGACCAATGCAGGATTTTATTAGAGAAGAGATCGAGAGGTTAAAAAAAGAAGAAGTCCAGAGACCGAAACAAACCACAGATAATAACTGAAGTAATGTAGTCTCTGTTTTTTTATACTCTTATAGAATACCCAAAGAGCAAAAAGACCAAATAAAAGAGCTGTAATAGCTCCAGAAATTATCTGGAAATAATTTACTGAACTTTTAGTGATATCAGGAAATTCAAGAATAAATGCCCCAAGAAGTGCTGGAATTGCAAGCATAAAAGAAAACTCAAAAGATTGTTCTCTTGATATTCCAATGAGGAGAGCTGTTGATACTGTTAATCCTGAACGGGAAATCCCCGGGATGAGAGCGATAGCCTGCGCCACTCCGATAATAAAAACTGTTTTTAAATTTAGCTCTCTCTTAACCTTAAGCCTAGTTCTTGTTAAGAATAGCACAACACCGGTAATGGACAACATTACACATACTACTAAGGGTTCACTAAATAGAGATTCTATTTGCTTCTTTAAGAGAAAACCTATAATTCCAATTGGTATTGTTCCAACAATTATAAGAGTTAGTTTTTTTATGGTTAGATAATTCACTATCCTTTTTCTGAAAAAAATAATGATAGAGAGTAGAGTTCCAAAATGGAGGGTTACTTCAAGTATTACTCCCGGGCTTTCTACATTCATAAGCGACTGTAGAAGCACCAGATGCCCCGAACTGGAGATCGGCAAGAATTCAGTGATACCCTGGACAATTCCTAATATTATTGCCTTCATTTAATCTCACTCAAAAGCAAAGCAAGGATCCCTGGAATTATTAACATTTTAAGTATTCGTTGGGTATTCCGGAACCAGAATGGAGACGAAGTTGATCTTTTAATCATTATTATAATAGGAACTGCTACACCAAAACCTGCACAGATCCTGAAGAAGTTCCCGTAGTGAAAAAAGGCAATTAATATCGCAGAAACCAGGAACCAGAGAAGCGTTATAACGAGATAACATGTCTTACGGATTCCAAAAACTATGGGGAAGGTTCGCATCCCTGCCTTTCTATCTCCAACTAAGTCTTCTCCATCTTTTAGAATCTCTCGTGGAAGGTTCAAAAGGAAAGCAAAGAGTGCAGGGAATCCCAAATCTTTTAAATTTCCAAAAGAAGCAATCCCTCCAACTAGAAAGGTTAAAGCAACCAGACCAGATATTGCAATATTTCCAACCAGAGGATGAACTTTCAAGAAGGGTGTATAGAGAGTCAATAGAATTGTAGCAAAAATCCCGATAAGGAACAAATATATGTCAATAAAGGCAAATAAACCATTTCCTATAAAGAATAGAATTATAGAAGTGATTAGAACTTGTCTTCTTGTCATTTTTCCTGAAGGTATCAGCCTTTCTGGATTATTTATTCTATCAACTTCAACATCAAAGTAATCATTTATCAGATTGCCACCAGCTGTAATTAAAGCAACAGAAAGGCCTGAGAGGTAAACTGAAAAAGATAAATGATGAGAGGAAAGAAATGCCCCGAGAAGAACAGCAGATCCTGCAATCAGGGCATTAACCAGTCTCACTATGACACATCAGCCCCGGGGGATACATCCTTATCAGGAGAAATTATTGAAATTGTATCTCCATCTATTGCTGCAAGGAGCATCCCTTCGGAACGGATTCCCATAATTGTTGCAGGTTCCAAATTTGTTATTACAACTATTCTTTTCCCCTTTAATTCATCAGGGGTGTAACATTCTTTTATACCTGCAACAAGAGTTCGGGATTCTCCCGTATCTACTGTTAATTTATAGAGTTTATCCGCTCCTGGAACTTCGTCTACCTCCTTGATAACTCCAACTTTTAAATCCATTTCCTTGAAATCGTCTATAGAAAGATAGGACATTTTTAACCTCCTTATCTGTTTTTCTATTTCTTCATCCTCCACCTTTTTGAAAAGAGGTCTTACTTTTCCAATTGGATGATTGGATGGGATGCTTATCTCTCCCAGTTTATCCCACTCTTTTTCTTCAAGATTCAACATTGAATAGATCTTCTTTGCCCCAAAGGGAATAAATAACTCCCCAATAGTGGCTAAAATGTGGATAATATGAGAGCATAGATAGATGGTAGTAGCCATTCTCTTCTCATTCTCTTTCAAGAGAATCCATGGCTTCATCTGGTCATAATAACGGTTGCCAGTGGCACTGATTTTCATCCAGTTCATTGCAGCACGACGGAACTGAAAGTTTGCTATTGCATCTTCTATCTCGATAATGAGACTATTCACTCTCTCTAACATCTTTTTGTCTTCTTCATTAAAGGAACAAGGTTTTGGAATCTTTCCCTCTGTGTATTTCTCAATGAATTTTAGTGTTCGATTCACAAAATTACCAAGGTTGTTGATCAATTCTGAATTAACCCTATCCTGAAATTCCTTCCATTTGAAGTCTGAATCCTTTGTTTCAGGGATAATACAAGTAAGATAATATCTCAGAAAATCTGGCTCAAATTCTTCTAAATATTCATGAACCCAGACAGCCCAATTGTTACTCGTTGAAATTTTTTGCCCTTCTAAATTGAGAAATTCATTAGCCGGGATTTCATCGGGAAGAATGTATTCTCCAATACCCATTAGAACAGCAGGCCAGATAATTCCGTGAAACACTATATTGTCTTTCCCTATGAAATGGATCAATTTAGTTTCTTTATTTTTCCAGTAACTCTTCCACTTCTCCGGCTTCCCTATCTTTTCAGCCCATTCAATCGTTGAAGAAATATAACCTAAAGGTGCATCAAACCAGACATAGAGGACCTTATCACTCGCTTCTTTAAGTGGAACTGGAACACCCCAGTTTAAGTCTCTTGTAATAGGGCGAGGCTTTAATCCTTCATTGAGCCATCCTTGGAGATAACTCTTTACAGTTTTCTTCCACTTTTTCTTCTGAATCCATTTCTCTAAGTTTTTCTGAAATTCATTCAGCATAAGATACCAGTGTTCTGTCTTTTTCTTTTGAGGAGTAGATTTACATAATTTGCACCGAGGATTCACTAACTCCTCAGGCTCAAGCCAACTACCACAAGACTCGCAAGAATCTCCTCGAGCGTGAGGATATCCACAATGTGGACAAGTACCCTCTATGTAACGATCAGAGAGAAATCTCTTGCAATTCGGGCAATACATTTCTTCAGTTATCTTAGGCTCTATATATCCATTATGGAACAACTTAAGGAAAACTTCTTGAGCTAATTTATGGTGCAGAACCCTAGAAGTTCCTGAAAAATTATCGAATTTTATACCTAATTTTTCTAAGGAATTCACGATCATATTATGGTAGCGATGGACTAAATCTTTAGGAGTAATCTTTTCTTCCTCCGCAGCAAGAGTAATTGGAACGCCATTCTCATCAGTGCCACATATATGAATTACATCCTTACCTCTTTTTTGGAGATACCGGGTATAAATATCTGCCGGAAGATGAACTCCTGCAATATGTCCTATATGAATAGGTCCATTTGCATAGGGTAAAGCGTCGGTTACTATTATTCGCTCATTTCCTATTTTTTGACTCTGATCCATTTATCTCCCTTTCTTTCAATTTCATCTATGGAAATTTCCTCCTGTGTCTCATTTTCATAAGAAACAGTAACAACCCGGGTTATCATATTTCGATATAGGACTGTGCTTTCGTCTTTCCCTGTAACAACCGTATCACCCCTCTCGGGAAAATTCTGGCTGACTTCCTTGTAGAATTCGTGTTCGTAGGCAAGGCAACAGAGCAATCTCCCGCAAGGTCCAGAAATTTTGGAGGGACTTATATAAATATCCTGATCCCTTGCTTCTTCGAGCGAGACTGATGGTTTTTCTACTAAGAAGGTACTGCAACATAGAGGCCTCCCACATATGCCAATTCCTCCAGTATTTCCTGCATTATCTCTCATACCAATATGCCTTAGTTCTATTATGCATCCGAATTTATCTTTTAGATCTTTAACCAGTTCTCGAAAATCTACCCTTTTATTGGCAAGGAAGTGGAATTTATACCTTTTGTCGTTCCACTCCTTATCAACCCCAATGAGTTTCATCTCGAGATTATAATGTTTTATTCTTTTTTTACAGTACCGTAAAGCTGTTTCTTCATCACCTCTTATCCTTCTTAACTTATCCCCTTCTTTTTCATAGATGGGACGCAAGATTGAACCTTTAGGTTCTACATCGTACTGTAACTTTCTACCTGCTCTACCAATAAAAACCTCATCCTTTACCTCACAGAGGAGGTGTTCTTCAGGCTCTGGAGTGAATGACGATTCCATTGGGTATTTTATGCCATGAAACTTTACAAAGTACAACATCAGATCTTTAAGAAAAGATAGAACAGGATTTCTTCAGGTCCGAGATTGGAATAATAGTACTCATAAGCCCTTTTCAAATATTTAAAAGTTTTCCATGCTCTATCAAGGGTTATCTCACCCCTTTTATATTTATCTTCTACCAACTTCTGGAGATACAGAAGAAGGAATTCAATCTTCCATTTGTCTCTTAAGTCTTCAGACCAATTCTTTATTCGAACCTTGGAAGGAACGTTAAAGAAAATCTCGTCTATTTCTTCTTCCAAATCTTTTCGCAAGTTAAGAATGAATGTTTCTTCAATACCTCTGCCAAAACGTTGAATTGATGAATCCTTAATAATTCCCTTTTGGAGCTCTGGAGATAATGGGCAAAATCTTATATTAAGGGTTCTTGAAACTATAGTCTCAGTGAGCAAATTAGAGTGGGGAGTTATAAGTATAAAAAGAACATTTGGAGGGGGTTCTTCCAAAATCTTAAGAAATGCATTCGAGGCTTCTAAGGTCATCCTTTCAGCCTGTACAATTATGATAACCCTCCATTTACTTTCCATCGGGGTTATGTAGGCATAATCCTGTATTTTTCTCACTGTATCGATTGAAATGCTACCCTTCGAGTATCTCAATTTGTAATACCCTTTATTCTTCCTGATCTTGATTATCTCATCCTTTTCATATCCATCAAACTCCGGAAATATGGCAAGGAGGTCAGGATGGACACCTTTTCTCACTCTATTTTTCTCCCCGATTATCTCTGAAGCGAATTGGAGTGATAGTGAAAATTTTCCAACCCCCGGAGGTCCGTAGAAGAGAAAGGCAGATGGTATAGTTTCTCTCTTTACTATTGAAGATAGGATTCTCTTCGGTATTTCCTGACCTTTTATTTCTTCCATTATTTACCTACAATTTAATATAATTCATAGGGTTAATAGCTTTTCCTGATTTTCTTATTTCAAAGTGTAGCATTGGCTCTTTTGCAGAACCAGTCTCCCCCACTTTTCCTATTACAGTTCCTTCTGCTACTTCATTACCATTTTCTACGGTGATTGTCGAAAGATGACTGTATAGTGAGATAAAACCCTCTCCATGCTCAATGAGAATTATCTTACCATAGCCCAGGAAGTTATCACTATAGACAACTCTGCCAGGAGCTACTGCTTTAATATCTGTCCCCCAGTCTGCTCGGATATCGATGCCTCTGTTTATCGTTATGGTTCCATAAAGCTCTTCTCTCTTTCTTCCAAAATAACTTATTATAAATCCATCAACTGGCAATTTAAGCTGTTTTTTTTCAAAATAAATACTACCCTCTGTTTTCTCTTTCGTTGAAAGCTTAGAGATTAAATCCTCAAGGTCTTTCATAGATTGCTTCATTTCTTCAGACATTTTAATTGCATTTTTTCGTTTACCCTCAATCTCTGTCAAATATTTCCTTTTCCCGTTCTTTGTTACACTTAACTCCTCTTCTTGATTTTCAAGTTCATTGTATATTTTATCTAAAAGGGATAACTTTCTTTCGATCTGACTCTTTTTTAAATTCAGACGTTCCTCCAGTTGCATAATTTCATCCAGGACTTTTTTGTCTTGATCGGCTATTAGGGAAAGGAACTTTATTCTTTTCAGGGCATCACTAAACGAATAGGAAAGAAGAACGACTTCAAGGGGATGAAGGGAACCATGTATATATATTTCTTTCATTCTTTTTTTTAGTATTTGCCTTTTCTCTCTCAGACGGTAGTCCAGTTCACCTCTTAATAATTCTATATTCTTTATTTCCTCACCTGTTATCTCTATCTTTCTTCTGAGTTCCTCTACCAGTTTTCTATTTAGTGATATTTCCTTGTCAAGCTCCTCCAGGTTTCTTAATATTCCAGTCTTTTCCTCTTTTAACTGAGAAATTTTTCCCCTTTGTTCCTTTAATTTTTTTCTTAGAGTCTTTAACCTTTCCCCTGGTGATTGGACTCCTGAGGAGAATAAGGTGAGGAAAATTAGGCACCAGAACATTGACTACCCCAGTAGCTTTTCATCCATTTTGATGCTTGATTCAGGTATAATAGTGCCCATTTTGAACAGGGAAGTTATCCCAGTCTTTATCGTAAGCATTATTCCTATAAGAGCGAATATAAAGTTTCTTCTATTCATAATATCCAAATCGCCTCACTTCTTCTTTTTTCTTTCTCCATTTCTTTCTAACGCTTACCCGGGTTTTTAAATATACGTGCCTCCCCAAAAAATTTTCTATATCTTTTCTCGCTCGAGTTCCAACTTCCTTCAACTTTCTCCCACCTTTTCCTATAATAATCCCCTCCTGGGATTCCTTTTCTACAAAGATTTTGATATCTATTTCTCCATCCTTCATATTGACAACTTTAACTGCAGTAGCATAGGGTATTTCCTGCTTGTATTCCTCAAAAACTTTCTCTCTCATTATTTCTTCAATAAAGAAGCGTTCCGAACGGTTGGATAGCAGGTCTTCCGGGTAAAGAGGATGCTCATCTGGCAAATATTCTAAGATCTTAGGAGTTAGTTTATCCACATTGTCTCCTTTTAGGGCAGAAATAGCAAAGACTTCATTGAAGGGAAGTCCAACAAGGTTTTCTTTTATTCTCTTTAATTCTTCCTCTAAGATTAAATCGATTTTGTTTATCAAGAGTATAATAGGTTTTTTACACTCTGATAGGATTAACTCTGGCATAGTGAGAAATGGGGGTGCAATTATAAGGAGAACAAGATCAGCATCTTCGAACGCATTTTTTATCTGAACCTGCATGGCTTTTCCCAATTCGTTTCTGGGCTTAAAATGCCCCGGGGTGTCGATAAATAATATCTGATTGTCATTTTCGGTCCAGATCCCGAGAATCCTGTGTCTTGTCGTCTGAGGTTTATCTGTGATAATGGAAAGTTTTTCCCCTATTAGACGATTCAAAAGGGTTGATTTTCCGACATTTGGTTTTCCAACAATAGCTACATATCCTGCTTTCATATCAACAAATATATCTTCAGGACCTTTAAAGTCAAGGGATGCTACCTTGACAGAGGAAGAGAAGTCTGGTATTATCAAAATATGATAATTATAAAGAGTGAAAAAGAAATCGAGTGTATCAAAGAGTCCAGCAAAATACTCGCAGAGACCTTTGAGTATGTAAAGAGTCAAATCAAGGCAGGTATAAAAACAAAAGACCTTGATAGGAAAATAGAGACATTCATTATTAAAAAAGGAGCAAAACCCGCCTTTAAGGGATATAACGGATATCCAGCCTCGGCTTGTATTTCAATCAACGAAGTCGTAATCCATGGTATACCCGATGAAAGAAGAATCGAGGAAGGAGACATAGTGGGTGTCGATATAGGTGTTAAACACAAGGGTTGTTTCAGTGATGCAGCCTATACTTTTGGAATTGGAGAAATATCAAAAGAAAAAGAAAAACTCATTGATACCACCCTCTTAGCCCTTTATAGGGCGATTGACAAAGCTCAGATTGGAGGAAGAGTAGGTGATATTTCCCACATAGTCCAACAAACTGCAGAATCGGAAGGTTATAATGTGGTTAGAGAGTTTGTTGGTCACGGAGTTGGGAAAAAGTTACATGAAGACCCACCAATACCAAACTTTGGTAGAGAAGGTTTTGGACCAAGACTTAAAAGTGGTATGATTTTAGCTCTCGAACCTATGATAAATGAGGGAACCTATAATGTAGATATTCTGGATGACGGTTGGACAGTGGTTACAAGGGACAGGAAATCTTCAGCCCACTTTGAACATACTATCCTGATAACAGAAGGTAACTCTGAGATTCTAACGAATTCCTCATTGTATGAGGATTTTGATAGTAAATTAAAACTTATTTAAAAAGTAATGTTAAATAAGGAGGTAAGAATGATAGACAGAGATAAACAAAAATTCCCACAAATAAAGCTTGATTTTGAGAAAGCAGAGACCAAATATGTCAATCTTGCCGTTCTGAGCCATTCTCAGGCAGAATTCATTATTGATTTTGCCAGGATGTTGCCGGGTCAGGAAAAGCCAGAGGCCCAGGACAGAATGATTATGACCCCCCTCCATGCAAAACTCTTACTTCTTGCATTAAAAGAGAACATCGACAAGTTCGAAAATAGGTTTGGTGAAATTCAGGTCCCACAGGAAGCAAAGAAGGGAATGAGTTTTAAGGCATAATGAAGAATTTGAGAGAACAACTGGAAGAAATAGAAAGACAAACACTTGCGCCCTACGCTATTCTCTCTGGAGAAAGCAAGGGAAGGGTGCATAAGGAATTACCTCCTGAATATCGTACTCATTTTATGAGGGATCGAGATAGGATAATCCATGCCACAGCTTTCAGACGACTCGAATACAAAACTCAGGTATTTGTAAATCATGAGGGGGATTATTATAGAACCAGATTGACACATGCCCTGGAAGTACAGCAGATTGCAAGAACTATAGCCCGCGCGCTCAGTCTTAATGAATCGCTTACCGAAGCCATAAGCCTTGCTCACGATATTGGACATACACCTTTCGGTCATGCCGGCGAGTCCAAGTTAAATGAACTGATGCAAGGCTTTGGAGGCTTTGAGCATAACGTTCAGGGTCTCAGGGTTGTGGATTATCTCGAACATCAATATAGTAATTTCAGGGGATTAAACCTATGCTATGAAACAAGAGAAGGTATAATAAAACACGAAACAGAGTATGATTCTGTTTCCCACGTTAATAGTGAGTTTAACGCAAATTTATCCCCCTCCCTTGAAGCTCAGATTGTAAATGTTGCTGATGAGATTGCATATAATGCTCATGACCTCGATGATGGATTAAAATCTAAGTATCTCGACCTCAATCAATTGAAAAATGTTGAAATTTGGAGCTATGTATTTGATAAGACTGATTCCAACTTAAACGATCAGGGCAGAATATATACAGCAATAAGGGAATTTATTAATCTTGAGACTTCTAATGTCATTGAGAATTCCCACAAATTCATTCAGGAAAATGAAATAGAGAGTCTTAAGGATGTCTATTCTCACCCACCCTTAATCCAATTCTCCTCAAGATTAAAATCTTTAAATCGAAAGTTAAAGGATTTCTTGAGGGAGAATTTATATCGGCATTATAAGGTAGTTAAGATGCAGGAGAAGGCCAAGAGACTTGTGGAAGCTCTTTTCTCGATTTATATAAAGAAAGCAGATCAACTTCCTCCCCAGTTTCAGGAAATGCTTCCTGAATTTGGAAAAGAGAGGGTAGTCTGCGATTACATCGCCGGAATGACAGATCGTTTTGCACAGGATGAATACGAAAGACTATTCTTACCGTTTAGGAAAATGTAAAATCTTCTGCCTTAATAAATATCTTTTAAAGCAGGGAATAACTCCTTTCATAATGGGTTTTCTTCTTTTCAGTTTTATACTTCTTATGGACAGGATTTTTCAATTGTTTGACCTTTTGATAGGAAAACAGGTTCCCATCCCAACCGTACTAATGATCTTTGTTTACAGTTTACCCTTCATAGTTGCTCTCACAGTCCCAATGGGTGTTTTAGTAGCAACGATAGCAACCTTTGGAAGGATGAGTGGGGATTCGGAGATCCTTGCCATCAGAGCCCTTGGTATAAATCCTATAAGTTTAATGAAAGCTTTTCTTTTTGGGTCATTCATCGTCACAATTGGGATGAGTCTTTTTAATATTTACATTCTGCCAGAGGCAAACTTCCGTTTAAAGAAACTGCTCATCGAAGTATCAAGGACTCGCCCAACCCTGCGCTTATATCAGGAAAGATTTAATGACATCAGCCAAGGTTATACACTCTGGGCTGACTCGATTAACCACTCCGAGTCAAAACTTAAGGGTGTTAAGATTTATGAGGAATTATCAGGGGAATCCCCAAGGATTATTTATGCTAATGAGGGAAAAATGCGGGTTAGTGAGGATAGTCTTACCCTTTACCTAAGAGACGGTGAATTTCATCAATTCGATCCTGGGCATCCTTTAAATTACAGGATAATGGAGTTCAATAATTATATCTTATCTATTCCTCTTGGAGGGGGGAAAGGCGGTACCATAATGCGAAGCGCAAGGGAGATGGACCTGAAGCAGTTATTAGCTCATGCGAGGAAATCTCAGACAACCCGGAGAAAATGGCGCTATTTGCTCGAGGCTCATAAAAAGTTTTCCATTCCTTTTGCTTCTATTGTTTTTGTAATGCTTGGGGCTCCACTTGGAATACGGGTAAGAAAGGGTGGGCTCGGAAACGGAATTACCCTCAGTTTTTTTCTGTTCATGGTGTACTATATAATGCTTGTTGGAGGTGAAGAAATCTGTGAGAGAGGAACCCTTTATCCTTCTCTTTCTATGTGGACGCCAAACATCGTTCTTGGACTTTTGGGAGTATTTCTTTCCTATAAGGTAATCTATGGGAAATAAAATCTTAGAAAGATACATTTTAAAAAAATTTCTGAAGTCTCTATTTATCTCACTTCTCGGTTTTTTATTTATCTACATTATTACAAATCTTTTTGAACGTATTGGATACTTTATTGACAGGGATGCTAAGTTTTTTGAAGTAATTGGATATTATTTACTATTCTCTCCAATGATTATTGTGCGCTTGATGCCCCTTGCGGTTTTATTGGGGGTTTATTTTTCACTGGGTCTTGTCACAAAGCATAACGAAGTCCTTGCCATAAGAGGCTTAGGCGTTTCGCCTTTTATGATATATAAACCTATATTTATATATGGGTTCATAATCTCGTTCCTTGTTTTTTCTCTCAATTTATCCTTTGTCCCCAGGACAAAATACCTTCTCGAGGAATATAAGAAGGTAAGGATTGATAAGATAAAGGGTCTTCAAGAAAACTATGCTCAGAACATCAATTATATAACTCCTGAAGGGTGGGTTGTAAAGATCAAAAAATTGAAACGAGATAGAATCTTTGATGCCAATTTTTTTCATTATAAACAGGGGAAAATGGTGTCAAGGATTTATGCAAAGAGTGGAAAATGGAAGGATTCTCTATGGATATTGGAGGATGTTCATGATAGGAGATTTTCCGAATCGGGGGAAGTAGTCTACGAATCAAGGAAGAATGAAAAAAGCAAAATCCTTAAAGCTTCTCCTGATGAGCTGGGAAAAGCTAATCGTAATCCAATGAATCTAGCCTTTACGGATCTTCTTCAGTATGTTCGAAGATTGGAAATGAGTGGGCAGTTCTCACGCAGAGAAAGGGTCGAGTTACTCGAAAGAATATCTTATCCTTTCATGAGTTTTATCATTCTATTCTTCGGATGTCCCCTTGCCCTTGAAGTAAAAAGAAGAGGATTAATCTTCGGTTTCGGTCTCGGCCTCCTCACTTCCTTTACCTTCTGGGGAATAATTCAATTATTTAAAGAATTAGGAGTGAAGGGGGCATCACCGCCTTCACTCTCTGTTTTTGGACCCGATATAATCTTTCTTTCCCTGGGACTCTATTTACTTGTAAAGAAAAAACCTTTTTAAGGGTTCTACCCCTTATTTCTCCAGGCACTCATTCCATTTATTGGCATATTCACTTGAAAGATTTTTTTTGCCCATCTTATAGTAACCATATGCCATTAAATGGTACGCTTCACAGTCATTGGGATTTTTCTGAATGGCTTCTTGCAGAGCATTAATTGCCTTTTCGTATTGCTCCTTTGTAATGTAGATTTGCCCTAAAAGATTATAGGTTCTTGATAGAATTTCCGGGTCTGTTTCTTCCAAATTAATAACTCTTTCAGAATTCTCTATTGCGGCATCATAGTTTTTATTCTTGAAATACGAAAGAGCAAGATTATACAATATTTTTGAATTATCCTTCAGGATTACAGAAGCCTTTTCCAGGATATCTATTGCCTTCGTGTAATCTTCAACACTCAGGTAGGCTTGACCAAGCCAGGTGTAAACATCTGTTGCTGTTGAATCAATAGCAAGTGCCTTCTCGAAATATGAAATGGCTTTTTCTGGTTTGTTTTCAATTGTATAATACTTTCCAAGGGAAAGATATGGATCTATATTCTCCGGAAAAACTTCGATTGCCTTTTCGTAGAACTCCGGAGCTTCTTCGCCTTTATTCATCCTTATCAATATATTTCCATGAAGGTTATATAATAAGGATTCTGATTCTGGATCCTTTATGTCTTCTGCACCCTTTACCAATTCAAGGGCTTTCTCAAAGTTCCCATCGCCCAAATACGTTATTGAGCCATTGTAGAAGACCTGCATTTTATAGTTTTTTATTCCCAGGAAGCTTTCGTAGATCTTTACCTGATCTTCTGCACCTTTTTTATCTAACTGGAAAGCTTTATTCAGAGCATCGACTGCTTCTTTATAGTTTCTCTCCAGAAAATAAGGGACAGAAAGGGAAACATAAGGACCTGGATCTTCCGGATGTTTTTGGACTGCTAATTTGAATTGCTCAATTGCTTTGTCATATTTCTTATTCTGGATGTAAATGTTCCCACCAGTTATCTCCGCTGATTTACAACTCGATAAAATTAAAGCAATTACTACTCCACCAAGCAATAGTTTCTTCATCAAAACCTCCTTTTTAGGTTTAGATTTCCCATTTATTATATAAGATATTTAGAGAATATGTCAACCCATTTCCTCTATTGGGATTTTAGATAAAATAAAACAAAAGTCAAGTTTTAGAAATCCCTTCTCTTGACATACCATTTTAAGGGGTTATAATGAAGAGATGGAATTGAAAAGGGATTTCGGAGTTATTTTTAAGGATAGAAATTGGTTAAAAAAGACTTTACTTGGTGGATTCTTTTTTATGCTTCCAGTTGTGGATTTACTCTCCTTTGGTTTCCTCGCAAGACTAATCCATAGCAAGCTGGGAGAAGGTGGAAAGGAACTTCCTTCCTGGAAAAATTGGGGTGATCTATTCTTAAAAGGACTTACATGGGGTGTTATAATTATTTTATATTTTGCTGTTCCTCTATTAATTCTTTCTTTACTCCCTGAATCAGTACTAACCTTTCTGGTAAATCCTGAATTTGTCCTTTCCCACCTCAACCTTGGCGGTTATTTGTGGTTTTCCTTGTCTGGTTTACTTGCATTTGTAGTATTATTTTTTCTTCCTATGGCTCTAATTATTTTTGCTAATACAGATTCTTTCAGAGAAGTATTTCATCTAAAGAAAGTCTTCGTCCACATAAAGAAGAATTTTTCATCCTATATAATAGCCTATATTCTTACTATTATTTTCCTGGGAATAGATTTCTTCTTACACATTCTTCTTAACAGAATTCATTTTGGTATAATACCATCCTATTTTCTTTTTGTGTGGGTTGGATTTATAATTTCCCTTATATCCGCTTCTCTATTCGTCGAGAGTTTTTAATTTATCAATAAATATCTTAAAAGAAAAAGAAGGAAATAAGTTTTCTGGGATTTGAAGTTTCCACTGATTATTTTTACTCTCGGATATAGGTAGGATTCTTTTTCTTATTAGGGTATCATCCTTTAATAATACTAAAATTTTTATTTCTTCAGCGGTTCTTTTGATTTGCAATATTCTCGCTATTGAGTTACCTTCCTTTATTATTTCCCCTGCAATATTACTTATTCGAGATGGGAAATGAGTAGAAAAAACAACATCCTTAATATTATACTCCTTCATTTTGAACTCTTTATCTGGATCCTTTTTCTTCTGGAATATCATATAAAAGATGTCTTTCCCCTGCGCTTTCCATTTCTTTTCATATTTAGTTGGATAGTAATCAGATATTTCATTCGTCCATCCTTTCTGAAACAGAGATTTCCAAAGATGGGTTACACCTATCTCTTCCAGTATGAAGTCACAATAAAAGGGATCATCTGTAACGATGATTACCTTCCCCTCTTTTGCCACTCGGGAGGCTGCCAGGGTAAAAAATTCTCTGTCGAGCAGGCGATTCTTGCGATGCTTCTTTTTTGGCCAGGGATCAGGGAAATTGATATATATATGAGAGAGAGACTTTTGGGGTATGAGGATCATAAATGCAGCTTTTGCTTCTAAACAGACCACTTTGACATTGGTTGAGTTTGCTCTTTTTATTACCTTTTCTGCTTTAGTGAAGAACTCACTCGAGTAATCTATCCCAAAAAAATTCCTCTCAAGGTGACTTTTCGCCTTATTGATTAAGAACTCAGCGTTACCAAAGCCTATTTCACAATCAACCGGATGATCGTTTTCGAAAATCTTTTTCCAATTAGCAGGTTTATCAAGTAAACTCCACTCTAATCCTGTGCTCATAATCATTATTAAATTAATGCCTACTTTGCTTTTGTCAAGAGCTAATTGATCTCCCTACTTTCTGACTAACTCAATTCCCTCCTCATGAAGTAGTGAAAGACTTTCTTTAAATAACATTTCGTCCATACCCAATGTCTCCGGAGGGAGAACTCCAAACTTATCTATTTCTCCTTTAAGAAGAAGATATGCGAACATAGCGCAGGTATACCCGGTTGTCCTCTCCATTGCACTGTGCTTCTCATCTGCCCTATCAAAAACTTCATAGATGACTTCCTCATTCTTTCCATCCTTTCTACCCCTCCCTATCACCCTCAAAAGGACTATGTCTTTTATAGGAAGTTTTGATAATCTTTTAAGAAGACAGAGAGAAACTTTCCTCGGAGATGTTCCGTTACATTTATCTGAAAAGTAACCAATATCAAAAAGAAATTTTATTTTCTTAGCATGACCTGAATATCTAATAGTCTTTTCTTCCATATTCTCCACATCTTTGAAAGTTTTAAGGAGTGTCCTGAGACCATCCGTATAGAAAGCTTCGAGGTTATTCATTCCTTCCCAATGGATTTCCTCTATTCCTGAAAGAGCAGGAACTTCTAAAATTTTACCGTCTTTTTTAATCCTGGCAGATCGGCTGTATTCTGCTATAAGGTCCTCCGGAGACCAGGTAATAGTGTAACCAAGAGGTGGAATATTCTCTTTCGGTATTCCCCCTACCAGTATCTTTAGATAGTTTAATTGGTCAAAATAAGAATAAAGATAACCAGCAATAAGACTGCTTAACCCTGGTGCAACTCCTGCATCTGGAATAATGACAATTTCTCTTTCCTTTGCTTTCTTATAAAGCTCGAGAGGCTCTTCTTTTAGATATGTAAGGTCAATGAGGTTCCTACGTGCTTCAATAGCAGCCAACTCTGCATTTCTTCCAAGGTACGCAGGGAGAGCAGAGATAGCTATATTACAAGTTTTTAAGACTTCTACAATGTTCTCCCTTTTAGAAAGGTCAGAGGNAATAGCCTTAAATCCATTCTTTTCTGCTTCTTTGAGGTTGTCTTTATTAATATCCACTATTGTAATATCTATTCCCCTTTTAATCAGGAATTCACCAGCTGTTCTCCCCTGTCTTCCACTCCCAAGTATAACAATTCTTTTCATAATTTTCTCTTGAGATTTTAACCTTTGAACAGAGTATATATCATATAACCCCAAAGTCAACTCTTTTTGCTGTCTATAATTGAAAAGGAAAGCAGCAATTCCCTACATCTTGACACAGGAGGAAAAATAGTTATAGTAAAAAAGTATGGAATGGAGAAAGAAGGGAAATTTATTAATTTTACCGAGGTTTCAGGAAATAAAAGAGGTTTAAAATGAATTTACGAATAGGTTTTGGGTATGATTTGCATCTACTTGCAAAAGATAGAAAGCTCATACTTGGGGGGATAGAAATAGAAAGCCCTTTCGGGCTCATTGGTCATTCAGATGGAGATGTTCTAATACATTCAATTATTGATTCGCTCTTTGGGGCCTTTAGCCTTGGGGACATTGGGACTCACTTCCCTGATTATGACCCTGCTTATAAGGGAATATCCAGCTTAGTTTTATTGGAGGAAACCACTGATAAAATCCCTGGCAGTGTTGTAAATATAGATGCGACAATAGTTGCAGAAGTAGTAAAATTATTCCCTTATTTCGATTCAATGAAAGAAAACATAGCGAGAATAATTGGCATTAATGAATCATCTATATCGATCAAAGCAACCACTAATGAAGGAGTAGGACCTGTTGGAGAAAAGAAAGCAATTGCCTGCTATTGTATATCCCTTTGTAAAGAGGGAATTTAAATATGGCAATTTTACTCATAATCCTTTCACTCTCACCTATTAAGGACTTTCGCTATGCAAAGGGGCTTTTTTCAGATGGTCTATATGACCTTGCGGAAACAGAACTAACTGATTTTCTGAATAAATACCCAAATAGCATTTACGCTCCGGATGCATCCGTTCTTCTTGTTAAATCATTAAATAAACAGGAAAGTTTCAAAAAATCTATTGTAAGATGCAGGCAATTTATTTCAAAATATCCAGAAAAGAAGGAAGATATCCTTTCAGAATGGGGTAAGGCAGAAATTGGGATTTCTGATTATAAATCAGCAATAAAAGTTTTTGGGCAACTTTCAAATAGGAATAAAAGGGAAATGTGGTTGGGTGAGGTGTATTTTAAGATGGAAAATTTCAAGGAGGCACTAAATCATTATTTGAAATCAAATTTATCCTATAGTAAATTGAGTGCAGGATGGTGCTGGATGAAGCTTGAGAATTATAGTAAGGCTTCCTCAACTTTTTCTTCAATTACTGGAGACTATGAAGAAGAAGGAAAATTTATGTTGGCAACTGCTCTTTTTCTTATGGATGACAAGAATGCTGAAAAGGCTTTCGATTCCTATCTTAAAAAATTCCCAGAGGGAAGATATGGAGGTAGAGTCTATTCCTACCTCGCCGATATCTATGAAAAACAAGGTGATCTAGAAACTGCAATTCAATATCTAAATAATATCCCAGAAGTAGACCCATCCCTCTCTGGATTTGCATTCTACCGAATAGGTTTAATTCTTCATGAATCAGGTAACTATCCGCAGGCTATAGAATCTTTTGCAAAAGTGAAAATAGATGATCCATACTATTGGGATGCTCTTTACTGGAAGTCACTATCTGAAATCAAAGTGAGTTCATTTGAAGATGCAACAGAAAACCTTAAACAAGTAATTGAGAATTGTAAGGAATTGTCTAATGAGGCTCTCTTTGAACTGGGCTTTCTTTATAAAAAGACAGGAAAAAATGAAGAGGCACTCTCCACTTTCCGAGAGGTAAAAGGAAACTTTCAGGACGAGGCAGGAATTATGATTGGGAATATACTGTTAGAGGAAGAACATCTGGAGGAGGCATATTCTGAATTTTTGAAGGTTGTAGACATGGAAGAGGGAAACGCAAGTCTTGCCCTTTTGCAGAGTTCCATTACAAAGAAAAAAGCAGGAGAATTAGAAGTATCTTTAGATCTATTGAATTCTTATGAAAAGAAATTTCCTGAAGGTCCAGAGATTTACAGAGTTGAATTACTAAAAGGAGATATATATCTTGAACAGGAAAAATACAGAGAGGCAATCGAGGCATATGATAAGATAGATAAAGAGAAATCTCCAGATTTAACACCCTATATTTTAGAGGGAAAAGCATGGGCATGGATGGATCTTAAAAGATACGATATGGCATTTCTCACTCTTGAAAAATTATCAGATCAATACCCTCTTTTCTGCAGTAGACCAGAAATCTATCTCCAGATGGGAAATGCAGCCTATGCGATGGGAAACTTGAAGGCCGCAGAAAAAGCCTACCTACAGGTTAAAGGCGATTATAAACCGGAAGCTCTGTTCCTTCTCGGGAAAATGTTTTTTGAGAACAAAAATTATAATGAGGCAATAAAGGTTTTCACAGAGATCAAGAATAAATTTTCCCTTTCAAAATACAGTCCCATGGCTTCTTATCATATAGCCTTATCACTCAGAAAAAAACAAGATATAAGAAATTCTAATAAATGTCTTTATTCATTGGTTTCAGAATTACAGGATAAGGAAATTTTAACTAAATCCTTCCTCCTTCTTGGGGATAATTATTTTGATATGGCCGAATATGACTCATCCCTGAAATATTACAGTCGAGGGTTTGACATAACTACCGGAAAACCAAAAGGCAAGGAAGTTCCTCCTGAAGAACTCTCTGCTATTCGTGGTATCTTACTCTCAGTTAATGCATCCTCTGGCAGTTCTGCGATGGAAGAGAAAGCAAGGGATCTAATCAGGAAATTGAAAGGGACCGATATTGAAAGCTGGACAAACCTTCTCATCGGAAATATTCTCTTTAACTCAGGGAAATATGATAGAGCCCTTGATTATCTGGAGGAATCGAAATCTCCAACCAGTCTATACCAGGCTGGGTTGGCTTACCTTAAACTTGGTAGAAATCAAGAAGCAACTCGATTTCTTAAGGAGGCAGCAAGTTCTGAGGAAATAAAAGACAGGGCATTTCTGGAACTCGGCAGGCTTGAATTAAATTCTGGAAATTTAGAAGAAGCAAAACAATACTTGCTATTGTCTTCCCTCCCCGAATCCTCTCTTCTGTATGCAATCTCCTTGAAAAAAGAAGGGAAAGAGAAGGAAGCAATGAACATATTAGAAAATTTAAAGGGAAAGGTTGATGGCTTAGCTTATCTGGAATTGGGAAAGACTCAGATGGATTTAAAGATGTTCAATACAGCTTTAAATAACCTTAAGAAAGCTATAGGTTTTGAGAGATCCGCTCCGGAAAGTTACTATCTTATGGGTAAAATATTGCTGGAACAGGGTAAAGAGGATGAATCTTTCAAAACCCTTCTTAAAGTAAAATATCTCTATCCTGAGAGTGAATGGGTTTCTCCCTCTCTTTTCTTATTATCTACTATGACGCTTCAGAAAGGCGATACTGCAAGAGCTACAGACTATTTAAAACAGATTGTAGAGAGAGGCAACAAAGATTGGACACCTGAGGCAAGAAAACGTCTTTCCGAGCTAGAGAAATGAAGTCCTTTCCCTTTTTGCTCTCCTTGATTTCCCCTTTTTTAACCTATGCAGGGGTTCTTGAAATCCCAAAGGTTGTTGTTTATGGAGAACGCCAACCAATTATCAAACCAGTCCAGAAAGAGATTCTTCCTTTCGAAAAAGAACCAATTAGCCCTGTTTTTGCGAGAAAAAAGGCAAAACTTCCACCTCTAAAGATCCGTCCTGAAAAAAAGAACGAGACGGACAAAGGAATTCACTCTCGCTTGGAGGGCGGAACCTTATTGGGAACTTATCTCCTTGGATATCTTCGAAACTTCTATTATCCTACGGAATTAAGCATTGAAGGTTTAAATAATTCTACTACAGAGGGTTCCTATCTTAACCTTTTAGGGCGGGCCTCTTTTGGCAACTTCTATATAAATGCTGGTTATCTTGGAAGAAGATCTTTTCACCCCATTTATTCGTTCAGCATCAATAGTTTATTCGATATTCTTGTAGCTAATCTTTCAATTGCCTATTCTGATTCCCTTCTCGGATTTGGTGATTTTACCTTAGATATTATTCCTTTCAAATTTGAACTTCAGATAGAAAATTCTTTTGAATACAATCTTCGGGCTGCATTTGATAGATACCCCTTGAGGGCTGGAATCTACTGGTATGAAAAAAATATTTATCCTGACCTCCTTTATTACCTACCCTTTGGCTACGACCTCTATCTGAAAGGAAGTCTGTTAAACAGGCTGGGACTCTCCCATTTATTTTCAAAACTCCCTCAATATCAATGGGAATATACCTCAAAAGATCCTTATTATCGTGTAGAACTTGGGAAGGGTGGGAGCTTGAATCTATCCTTGTTCTATAGTGAAGCATTACTCTCTGACACTCTAAATTATATCGGTCTTTCTGGTAGTTATAATGGATTCAGGTTAGAGGCGGGTTATCCATTAAAAAGAGGAGGGGTTTATTTCAGAGCAGGAGGTGGATTTGAAGCTTTTGAATTATTGGATATTAACCTCTTTATGGTTAGTCAGGGTTTCGATAATTATTTTCTAACGGTCGATTTTGACCTCCCGCTAATGAAAAAATTGAGATTTGGAATTAGTGGTAACTTCATCAAAGGTTGGGAAGAAGGTTTTGATTTAAGTACTTACCTATTCTTTTTCTTTTAGGAGATTAAAAAGGAGGTTAAATGGTTATCGGTTTAGGTGCTGACCACCGTGGCTACTTAATGAAAAAGAAATTAATTGAACGAATCACGGCGGAAGGTCACGAGGTTAAAGATTTTGGAACAGACAGTGAAGAATCAGTTGACTACCCGGATTTCGCAGAGGCTGTTGCAAGGGAAGTAAGCAAAGGGAAAGTCGATTATGGAATTTTGATATGCAAAAATGGTATAGGAATGAGTATCGCAGCTAATAAGGTAAAGGGTGCATATGCTGCTCTTGTCTTCGATATGGAAATGGCTGAGGATGCAAGAATACATAACAATGCGAACATCCTCACTTTCTCTGCAGAAAGGACAACCCTTGATGAAGCCTCAAAGATGTTCGATATATGGATTAACTCAAAATTTGAAGGGGGGCGGCATGAAAGGAGATTCCGAAAGATAAAGGCTATTGAAAATGGATAATGATAAACATTGATTTTCCTCAAAAGAAATTAATTTTATTAAGGAGGTAGAAAAAAGTTAAAAGGGGGATAAATGAAACTTAAAAAAATACTTAACATTTTCGCAACTATATTTTTTATGGTTCTAATTGTAGGCTTTGGCTATATTCAAGTTAAGGCACAAAAATTGCAAACAGCGAAACAAGATGAGAAACTCATTGAACTTGCAAAAAACTTGAATATATCTGATGGACCAATTGATATTCAATGTTACAAAGTATTCAGAAATACACCAAACCCTTACGAAATTAATCTGGAAAGGAAAGCGTTCATTCCTGGTGAAAAAGTTAATTTATCCTTTTCATTGCCAGACAAAGTAGAGCTCAAAGGAAAAGCTTTTAAGGTTGGATTTTCGCTTATAGATCTGGATGGTAAGAAATTAAATGACATTGGAACCTTAATCATCAATAAAATTGATGATATAAAATCTACAAGAATCCAGTGGAAAGTACCCGATTTACCCGATGATGAATATCTCTTCGCTGCCCAGTTTTATGATTCAGAGGGAGAATGTTTTTTTTCTAGAAGTGATATTGTATTCATTTCATCTGAATACCAAAGGATTCATAATGAGACAAAAAAGAAGGTCAGTGAGGCAGCAAATTCTAAAAGAGATAATAATTGGCTTTTGAAAGAGGTATCTCTTCCAAGTGTTGAGATGATTATTAAAGATGCAGAAATAAGATGGGCAACTTTCCGTAAAAAGAATGAAGACTATTATGATATTAAGCAGATGCTAAACAAGGCAGTAGAATATGCAGAAATACTAAAAAAAGGTAAAGATCCTTTTGAAGGTATTATAGGGCCTTTTATTAAAGCGTATCGAAGTGAACTGGATAATTCGCTTCAACCATATGCAATCTACATTCCTGAGAATTATAATCCATCCGTTTCATATCCTTTAGTAATAGGCCTCCATGGAGCCTGGTCCAATCATACAAACCTACTAAATAGAATGTTCGGAATGCCCAATAGACCAGGAGAAAATGATGAAGAATCTATTAAATCTTTTAGAAAAATGAAATCCGTCGATTATATAGTTGTGAATCCTTTTGGGAGAGGTTTAATAAATGGATATTCCACTGGAATTGGAGAGCAGGATGTTCTAAAAGTTTTAGACATAGTTAGAAAAACATATAATGTAGATCAAAATAGAATATATCTCACCGGTCTTTCAATGGGCGGCGGTGGAACTTGGTCTATTGGTCTTCGTTATCCTGATCTCTTTGCCGCTATCTATCCAGTGTGTGGACCTGCAATTTTTCTTCCTTTTCCTGGCACACCTTATGAAACATATGATATTAAGATTAGCCAAATCAATGCACCTATCAATATTGCAGAAAATGCTTTAAATCTTCCTGTCAAAATATTTCATGGAGCTATGGATGATGCCGTTAGTGTAGAGCATTCCAGAAGTATTGTGAAACGATTCAAAGAGCTTGGCTATTATGGTAAAAATGTCTGGTATGCTGAATTTCCAGGAGTTGATCATTGGGTATGGGTGGAAGCTTACAGAAATGGAAGGGAGTTTGAATGGTTTAAACAATTCAAAAGAGATCCTTATCCAAGACACTTAATTTACAAAACCTGTAACTCTAAATATAACAAATCATTTTGGGTGCAAATTGATGAGTTCTCTAAGATAAGAGAGCTTGCTTCTATTAAAGGAAAAATTAAAGGGCAGAATATCGAAATTAAGGTTCAGAATGTGGAAAGATATTCTCTAATTTTAAATGATAGTTTACTTGATACGAAAAATGAAATAAATGTGATTACAAATGGTTTTAAAACCTATGAAGGCAAACTTCCTAAAGAAGGAGAGCTCTCTTTTTCAATCCTGAACAATCAAACGAGTGAGAATAGAAAGTATGGGATAGATACCTCAAAATTCAAAAGGAGAGTGCTTCCAGATATTTCTGAATTCACTTTATTCCAGAGAAGATCAGCTGCCCAATTAGGAAGGCATATCTATGTTTATGGGAGTAAAGGTAATGCAGAACAAACCAGGTTTCTAAAGGAAGCGGCAACAAAAATGGCTGATTGGGGACAAAGAATTTGGGTAAAATGGGAAGTAAAAAAAGATACAGAGGTAACTGAAGAGGATATTAAACAAAGCAATATCATACTATTTGGAAGCCCTGAATCCAACTCAATTCTTGCCAGAATTAATAAAAACCTTCCAATAAGATTTGTAAAGGATATGATTATAAAAGGGGATGAAAAAATCCCAGGCAAGGACAAATCATTCAGATTGACATATTTCAATCCGGAGAACAACAGTAGATATATTGAAGTATATGGAGCACAAACCAAAATTGGTATAGATAATCTTCTCCATCTACCTCAAACAAACCCTGATTATATTATACTCAATGAAGATGGGACAAAATTAATAGCTGGCTTATTTGACAAAAACTGGGATTTTGAAAACTAAAATAAGAACACAACTTTAACTATATTCGATTATCAAGCCTAATTCTTATAATCATTTTTTTCAAAGTCAGTTATAATTACTATCACAGCAAATATATCAATTAGCTTTCCCAAAAACGGATAAAATGGGTTGACAAATTGGAATTTATCAATACCATAAAAATTATGAAAGTGAGATTTTGGGGTACTAGGGGTTCAATTCCATCTCCTGGAAAAGAAACTATAAAATATGGTGGAAATACCACCTGCCTTGAGGTATCACTTAATAGCGGTAGAAAAATTATAATTGATGCTGGTTCTGGAATAAGAGCTCTGTCTCAAAAAGTTATATCCCAAGGAATAACCCATATTGATCTCTTTCTTACACATTCTCACTGGGACCATATTCAGGGATTTCCCTTTTTTGCCCCGATCTATATTCCGAATTTTTCAATGAAAATCTACGCAGCTTCCCCCACCTTTGAAAGATTACCAAATATCTTAGAGGGACAAATGAAATACATCTATTATCCTGTTCCCTTTAAGGAAATTGGGGCAACAATAGAATTTGGAAAGGTTAAGAAATCAGGTATATCATTAGATGGAGTTAAAATCAGTTCAATAAGGACAAATCATCCACTCGAAACACACGCTTTCAAGCTTAGTGAGGGAGGGAAAACATTTGTATTTATGACTGATAATGAACTTGATAATCCTGATATCGCTATAGTTCCCTATGAAGAGCTGTTAAATTTTGTGAAAAATTCGGATGTCCTTGTTCACGACGCACAATATACAAAAGAAGAAATTGAGCAATACAAAGGTTGGGGACATTCTTCATGGCAGGAGACAGTGTCTTTTGCCAAAAAGGGAAATGTAAAAAGACTTTACATAACCCATTACTCCCCTTCCAGAAAGGATGAAGAGACCGATAAAATTGTTGAAAGGGCTGATGAACTTGGTGGTGTTGGGCTCATAGTTAGAGGAGCCAGGGAAGAGGAAGAATTCGAAGTATAAAGAGATATAAAGAACTTTAACTTTATTGGGTCATTTATACACAAAGCGGTAATTCTAAAATTTTTTTTTTATAAGTCATAGGAAGAGTTTAATTTTTTCTGGACTAACCCATCAGAACCAAGAAAAAATTATAATGCGAGAGAAAATGCTTGATAAAAGTTTTTCAACTTGACATAACTTGACCATGGCTTACATTAATAATATGAGGATAGGTTATGCTACTCTACCCCTTCACGGCGGTAGGGTGCCTAGATGGCTATTTGAAAAGATGAAGGAACTCTCAAGAGCTCTTATGGAAGTAATGCTTATTGAGTATCCTCCTACGAAGATATTAGAAAATCTTTCTGACCCTTTCTGGTTTCAATCTCTTGGTTGTGTTCTCGGCTTTGACTGGCATTCTAGCGGTGTTACCACAACAACAATGGGAGCGTTAAAAGAGGCTTTCAAAGATCTTGATGCAGGGATATACGTCTGTGGCGGAAAAGGAAAAACTTCTCTGAAAACTCCTGATGAGATAAGAGATGTTGGCTATAGAACTGGCATTGACCCAGCTCCACTTATTTATATCAGTAGAATGACAGCCAAGGTCGATAATTCTGCTCTTCAGGATGGCTATTCCATCTATCATCATACAATAATCTTTACTACCAATAGAGAGTGGTCTGTGATTCAACAAGGGATGAACGAAGAAAATGGAATGGCACGGAGATATCACTGGCTCTCAAGGGATGTAGTAGAGTTAGTCAATGAACCACATAAAGGAATAATAACTGACGGTTTTACAAAACCTTTAAACATGGTGGCAAGGGATTCCAGAGAATCAAGACAAATATCAGCAGAAATTGCATCTGCGTACCCGGAAAAAACGATTAAGGAATTAAAGATAGTAAGAGATATGAAATTGCCTCCACACCATCCAATCCTGGCCTCCGATATCAACATTAATAGATTAAAGAAGACCTTAAAACTCGCATTTGATAGGCAACCTAAGGATTTTGAGACCTTGCTTGGGATCCGAGGTGTTGGTTCTGCAACAATAAGGGCTCTTGCTTTGATCGGAGAATTACTTTACGGTAAAGAACCGAGTTTCAAAGACCCGGCAAGATATAGCTTTGCCCATGGTGGTAAGGATGGAATTCCTTACCCTGTAGACAGGGAGAATTACCAAAGATCCATAAATTTCCTAAAGCAAGCTGTATCCAGGGCAAAAATAGGGAATAGGGATAGACTTGGTGCTCTAAAGCGATTGGCCTCTTCATAGAAAAGATTAGAATTAAAACTTGACATATTAACGCTATTTGCTACCTTTACTCGATGGAAGAATTCTTTGAACTGGTAAAAACACTTAGAAAAGAATGCCCCTGGGATAGGAAACAGACACTAAAAAGTCTTATACCCCAGTCAATTGAGGAGATTTATGAACTTAGCGCTGCAATTCAGGAAGACAATTTAAAAGATATAGAAGAAGAATTGGGAGATGTNCTACTTTGCATCTTTATGATGGGGGCCGTCTTAGAAGAAAAAAAGATTAACTTTAGTGAAGTGGTAAAAAGGGTCCAAAAAAAGATGATTGCCCGCCATCCTCATGTTTTTGGTAAAGATGAAGTAAAATCAGCTGAGGAAGTGGTGAAAAAATGGGAAGAGAGGAAGGCTAAGGGTTGGAGTGTCCAAAGAAGTCTACCTGCATTACTTCGCTCCTCAAAAATTCAAGAAGCAGCCTCGAGAAAGGGTTTCGATTGGAAAGATATTTCCGGGGTATATGAAAAGATTAAAGAAGAACTTAAGGAACTAAAGATCGCAGAAAATGCCAGGGGAAAGATGGAGGAATTTGGTGATATACTCTTTTCATGTGCCCATCTCGGTAATTTTCTCAACATAAATCCAGAAATAGCTCTCCAAAAAGCCAACGATAAGTTTGAAAAACGTTTCAAACAACTCGAAAATTCCCTAAAAGGAAAGGATATAAAAGATTTCTCAATTGATGAACTTGAAAAGGTATGGCAGAATATTAAGAATAAAGAAATATAAGAAGAGGTATAGTGCTCCTTTTATTATTTTCTCTTTCTATCTCAAAGACTCTTTACTTAAGAACCGACCAATTCGTATCAAGTAAATATTCACAGAACCTTTACATAACAACAGATGGAGGTGGTCTTCTTGTATTCAACCCAAAAGACAGCACCTGGGAGTCATTAACAACCGAATCCGGACTTTTTTCCAATACCACAAAGGATATCTTTATTAGAAACGACAGTATCTGTGTTCTAACACCTAAAGGTTTAACTCTTTTCAATAGAGATTTAAAACCAATAGGCGCTCAAGCTTTTAATCCTTTATTTTTCAATGATACCAATCCCAATACAATAGAATTTGATAAGGCAAAAGTTATACTTGGAGGAGAGAAGAGAATTCAGTGGTTCCCTCTGAGTGATTTTGGAAATATAAATAGAGAAGTGGACTATGTGGATTATGATTTTAGCGTCTTTGATATTTTAGTTATGAATTCCTGCTATTTACTTGGGACAACCCATGGAATTTATAGGATAGCTCTTAATTTTAGAGATACTGTTCTTATTGACTCATCCGGGGCCACTTATACTATAAAAAAAATCGGTAATTCAATTTGGGCAGGAGGTTCCTGGGGGTGTAGAGATATAACTGAAGATACTGCTTCTTTTTCTGCCTATCCTGTCAGGCAGATAGAGGAAATTAACCACACAGTACATATAGGAACCAAGGGAGGTCTTTATAAATTTGAGGGTGGATGGGAAAAATTGAGTTCAGGGGATGTTAGAGGTATATGTAAACCCAATTCATATGATTCTGTTCTGGTAGTTGTTCGAAGGGAAGGAATAGAGATAGGTTCTTCAGCTTATTACCTGCGTCCTCCTGGCCTTGCCTCCAATAAAATTACGGATCTAACACAGACACCAGATGAGAAGATATATGTATCTCATTCTGATACGAAAAGGATTTCTGTTTTTGATAATAATAAGTGGAGGGTTTTAAATCAGCATAATGAATGGTGTTTCCCCGGGGGTAAACTTTACAATATCGAATCTGATTCAAAGGGAAGAATTTATTTTGGATTCTGGTTCTGGGAAGAAGTTCCTCTACTTTATCAATGGAATCCAGAAAAAGATTCTCTTCCGAAACCCATTAGCCTCCCGATTCCTGCTACCACTATCGGAGGAATGCTGGTGGATAAATACGATGATCTCTGGATAGGGGTTCTTCAGGGCTNGGAGGATTGGGTCCTTAGAATGCACCGGGCTGGTGAAGATTCCCTTGAGTGGACGGTTTACAATTCTTCCTTTTTCCGGTGGATTAGAGTTTTTGCAGAGGGTTCAAAAGAAGTTTACTGTGGTAATTCACCCACTTCTGGTGGAGCTGGAATCCATATTCTATCTCGGGGAGGATCAACCAGGGAAGTGATAGGCAACCTTGGTGGAAGCACTGTTTCTATGGCTTCTGATCTTAAAGGTAATATCTGGGCTGGCACGGAAAATGGTCTTATTCATATATCGGGAGATAAAGTAAAAGAAGTTTTAACTCCAAATAACACTGGTTTACTCTCTACTAAAGTTGATGGCCTTGCTGTAGATTTTCAGGGAGGCCTATGGTGTTACCATTCTGGATTGGGCTTAAGTTACAGAGATCCGGAGGGAAACTGGAGAACATTCGAAGGTTTTTCTTATGTGGGAGAGAATGAAGTTGTCTATCCACTGCATTTTACCAGGAATCATCACTTATTTGTTGGAACTTATAAAGGTTTATATGAAGTTGATATAGACTTTAATATCCCCCGGAGTAGTCGAGTTAATGTTTATCCAAATCCCTTCAATGCCAATAAACATGAGCGCCTCTATTTCTCTTCAACTAAACTTCAGGGAAAGACAATCTATATTTATGATATATACGGGCGACTTAAAGAAAAATGTATAGTTCCAGAAGGGAAATATAATCTTGCTATACAGATTAATTTCCCCTCGGGTCTGTATTTATATGTAGTAGGAGACGCAAATGGAGTTGTGGATAAAGGAAAATTTGTTGTTGTTCGATAGTTGACAAAAGATTCCAATCCTATATAATGAAACCATGAAAGAAAATAGAGAAACTATAGACAAAGAGCTTTATGAATTAATGACCTCGGTAGGTTCTCTCCCCTACGAGGATGAATTTCTACGAGTGAAGGTAAAAACTAATGCACTCGATGAGTTCTTAGAGGAAGTGGCATCGGGAGCGATTAGGGATACTGATGAATTTATAAAAGAAGGAATGAAACGAACCATTAGCCCTGCGCTCTTATCGATCATAAAAGAAAAACTGAGAAGATTTGCAAAAAAGTTCACCGAACAAAAGAAAGGTGCGGTGGCACGCTTCACCCTGGCTCTGGTATACAAAGAAGTACCCCTTCATAATAATCCTTTCTTCATTGCGATATTTGTAAGGAGTGCTTCAAGAAGGCCCCTTGCAAATAATAGGAGGGTTTGGAAATTTCTCTATGAATTATTACCAAAAAGGATTGAAGAAGGTAATATCCAAACCCTGGAAGAACCGGAATTGAGAAAACTTTATAAAGAGGGATACGAAGAGCAAGATTCTGGGCTTTTAATTCCGAAGAAAAAAGAAAAAAAGACAAAAGAATCAACAAGGATAATCATCCCTGGTAAAGAATAAAGCGAGGATAATATGGGAAAAATTGTTGTTGTGATGGGTTCAAAAAAGGATATTGACCACGCAAAAAGTGTAGAAAAGATAGCAAAGAAATTTAGGGTCCCCTGTGAATTAAGAATCGCTTCTGCTCATAAGACGCCAAATAAGGTTCTTAAGATAATTGAAGAATACCAGAATGAAGAAGTTGTCTATATAACAATTGCGGGAAAGAGTAATGCTTTGAGCGGCTTAGTGGATGCAAATACTACGAAACCCGTTATAGCTTCTCCGCCTTATTCAAGTAAATTTGGTTTAGGTGATATATTCTCGAGCCTCAGGATGCCCAGAGGTGTATCGCCTATGGTAATTCTTGACCCTGAACAATCGGCTTTGGCTGCCATCAAGATCCTTGGACTTTATGATAAAGAATTGCAGGTAAAGATATCAAATTATCAAAACGAATTCAAGAAAAAAATCGAACAGGACGATCAGGCTCTAAATGGGTAGTGTAAAAGATTTAACCATTCTTAGAAAACCAATAGAAGAAAAATCAGGTATAGGATACTTCCAATTTTCTGATCGTTACTCTGTCTTTGACTGGGGAAAGATGCCTGATGAGATTCCCAATAAAGGTGCATCCCTTGCAATAATGACCGCACACTTCTTTGAACTCCTTAAGAAAAAAGGAATCCACTCTCATTACTTAGGAATCCTTTCTAATGGGGAAACAATAACTCTTAATGAAACAAATAAACCTTTCAATAAAATTAAGGTAAAAATCCTCAGAGTAGTAGAACCAAAGAGGGATGAGAAAGGATACAATTATTCCATTTATGAAGAACTGAATAAAAATTTTCTAATCCCTTTAGAATTTATCTACAGGAACTCAATACCTGAAGGTTCATCATTCTGGAAGCGTTATCGGAGTGGAAAGATAAAATATGGAACCATAAAAACTCTGAAACCGAACACTCTCCTAAAAGAACCTATTCTGGATGTATCAACAAAACTTGAAGAATCAGATAGATATCTTTCCTTTGATGAGGCAAAAAATTTAGTGCATTTAGGCAGTGGCAGGATAAATGAAATTAAAAGAAAATTATTTACTGTTAATACTCTGATAACTGAAGAAGCCAAAAGGTGTGGAATTACAAACCAGGATGGAAAATTGGAATTCGGGATTGATGATAAAGGTTCCCTTATGGTTGTTGACGCCCTGGGCACTCTTGATGAATGTCGTTTTCTATTTGAAGGGTTTTCCATCAGCAAAGAGACTCTGCGAAAATATTACAGAAAGACGGAATGGTTTCAAGAAGTAAAAAGAGCAAAAGAAAAGAATAAAAGAAACTGGAAATCACTGGTTAAAACCAGCCCCCCTCCATTACCAAAAGATTTAAAGGATACTGTATCCAGCATATATCAATCAGTTGCAAATCTAATTTCTAATAAAAAATTCTTCAATGTTCCTCCACTAAAGGAACTGGCAAAAAATTTGTCAAGATTGATTTAACTTTCTGATTATATCTTGACAAGTGACTTTTTTTTAATATAATTTTTTTATGAAAACATTAAAAGTGATCCGAAAACCGAGGGAAATTCTTCCAATCCCAATAATGGTAAAGCGAACAGTCGAAAATTATCCAGATTCAATCGCAATGCAAATACTTACCCCCGAAGGGTTCAAAAAATGGAGTTATCGAGAACTTCTGCAACTCATTAAAACTCGTAGCGGGGAAATGAAGGATAAGGGTATAAAGAAAGGCGATCGAGTGGCTCTCTATGGCCCAAATAGTCCTGAATGGATCATAACTTATCTTGCAATTCAGTGGGCAGGGGCAATCTGTGTCCCTCTTGATGGCCGTTTAAAGCATAGGGAAGTTCACTACCTGATAAAGGACTCAGGGTCCAGAATACTCTTTGCATCACCCAGTGAAACGAGAGAAGAAATAGAAATCAGCACCCCTCTTTTAATACCTGAAACAATTTTAAAAGAAAAAGAGGTAGAAAGTGCTGAACTCTCCCTTGAAGATCCTGCAGTTATTTTATATACCTCCGGTACGACTGGCGCACCAAAAGGAATAGTTCTAACTCACATGAATCTCGCATCTAACGTTGAAATGTGTTATCAAACAATGGAATTCTATCCAGACGAAGTTTTCTATGCTCTTTTACCCCTTCATCATGTTTTTCCACAAACTATAGCCATGCTTGCACCTTTATCGACTGGTTCGACAATAACCATTGCACGTTCATTTAAATCCAAAGAAATAACTGAAGATTGTAAAGAAAGTAAACCCGTTATTTTCCCGGTTGTCCCTCTTATCCTGGAAAAATTCATTGAGGGCATTGAAAGAGAACTGAATAAACTTAACAAAACAAAAAAGGCTGCTTTTGGAATTCTCAATGGTATGGCAACATTGTTTAACAAAATAAAGAAGGGTAGTGGATTTCGATTTTATACTATTATAAGGGAAGGTCTTGGGCTGGAAAACCTTAGATATTTGGTTTCAGGAGGTGCTGCACTTCCATATTGGATTTCAGAAAGATTTGAAAAATGGGGATTCCCAATAATACAGGGTTATGGACTCACAGAAACTTCTCCTGTGATATCTGTTAACCCTCCGAATTCTCCGAGAAACAAATCCGTAGGTTTACCTCTCCCCGGGCTTGAAGTTAAAATATTAAACCCTGATATAGACGGAGTCGGTGAAATCGCAGTTCGGGGACCTTCCGTATTCAAACAATATTGGGAAAATAAGGAGTCCACAAAAGAAAAATTTGAAGGAGACTGGTTTAAAACAGGGGACGTGGGCCATCTTGATTCTGATTCCTATCTTTATGTTACAGGGAGAAAAAAATCTGTAATTGTTACAAAAGGGGGTAAAAACATCTATCCGGAAGAGATAGAAAACTTTTTATCGCAGTCCCCTCTAATTTCAGAGGTTCTTGTTCTATACCAGACCAATCCAAATACTCAAAAAAGGGAACTAAACTCTATTATCTATCCAAATTATGAAGAGATAGATAATTATTGTGAAAAACACAATATAGAGGTTCCAGACCCGCATAAAATACTTACAGAGGAGATAAAAAGACTAAATAAAGAACTCACAGATTATAAGAGGGTAAGAAGAATCAAATTAAGGGACGAGGAGTTCCCGAAAACAACTACAGAAAAAATAAAAAGATATCTCTTTGAAGAAGAAGGAATGGAGATATAGTAAGAGAACTTACCATCAGGGCAGTAGTTCTTGGTATTATTCTGTCCATAGTAATGGCAGCAGCAAACACTTATCTTGGTTTATATGCAGGGATGACAGTCTCTGCCTCCATACCTGCTGCTGTAATTTCACTGGGAATTCTTAGAGGTTTTTTCAGAAAAGGAACAATACTCGAAAATAATATCATACAAACTTCTGCCTCAGCCGGCGAGTCCCTGGCAGCAGGAATTATTTTTACGATACCCGCCCTTGTAATTGTTGGGGCTTGGCTTAAATTTGATTTTTGGGCTACAACCTTAATTGCTCTGCTTGGTGGCCTTCTCGGGATTCTCTTTATGATTCCACTACGAAGAGCACTAATTACTGAAGAGAAAGAGCTTATATACCCTGAAGGGGTTGCCTGTGCAGAAGTTTTGAAAACAGGGGAAGAGGAAGAAAAAAACCGAAGCAAACACATATTTATAGCCTTAGGTCTTGGATTTACATTTAAATTCTTTGTCACAGCCTTTTCCGTTGTTAAGGGAACAGTGGAAAAGGCAATAATAGTAGGAAAGAGTCTCTTTTATTTCGGCACAGATGCATCTGTTGCCCTCCTTGGAGTAGGTTATATTGTCGGGTTTAACGTTTCTGTGCTTGTATTTCTCGGTGGAGCAATAGGATGGATAATAGGAATTCCGATTTACTCCTTCTTCCATCCGGTTTCTGGCAACCTCCTTGATAATGCCTGGAATATCTGGAATAGTAATATTCGATTCCTTGGTGTAGGAACTATGATAGTCGGAGGAATATGGTCTATTACAGATATTAGAGAGGGTATAAAGAAGGGGTTAAAACAGTTATTTGGAAAATTACAATCAACTGAAGACCTTTCTAAAAGAATAATATTTTCGCTTCTATCCGGAATTATTATTGCAATCTTTTTCCTCTATTGGTATCTAACAAAAAGTCCAGGGATAAGTCTACTCTCTGCAATCCTTATGACAATTGCTTCCTTCTTCTTTGTGGCTTTATCTTCCTATATTGTTGGATTGGTTGGAAGTTCTAATAATCCCGTATCAGGTATGATTATATCCACTCTACTCTTTACCTCCGTTATAATATTATTGACAGGTCTTACAGGACCAAAGGGAATTATTGCCACCCTTGGTATAGCAGGGGTTGTAGCCTGTGCAGTCTGCACAGCTGGAGATATTTCTCAGGACTTAAAGACAGGATACCTGGTGGGGGCATCCCCAAGAAGGCAGCAGATTGTCCAGATCATAGGGGTCACTGCGTCAGCATTCGTCATCGCCCCTATCTTGACACTTCTTAATAATGCTTACGGAATAGGGACTGGTAAACCAGGAGCCCTTCAGGCTCCACAGGCAACTCTTTTTGCTTCGATAACAACGGGTTTATTTACAAAAGGGGGAAAGCTTCCCTGGAATATGGTTATAATTGGAGGAGGCATTGCAATTCTCTTGATCATAATCGATACTTTTTTAAAAAGTAAAAATTCCTCTTTTCGGACATATGTTATGCCTGTTGCTGTTGGTATTTATTTACCATTAACCCTTTCTGTTCCAATACTTATAGGTGGTTTAATCAGAAAAATGTCAAGAAAATTCGATATAGGAATTCTTGTATCTTCTGGTTTGATAGCTGGAGAAGCCCTTGCGGGCATCGTCATTGCGGGAATGATCTACGCTAAATTTACTCCAAGAACAATTATAGAGTCTAATCCCCTTTCCCTCCTTATATTCGCAGGATTCATTATCTACCTATTCTTGATTGACCGAATTAGTCGTTAACCTCGACCAGCAGCTTCCTGGATCGAGGCCCATCAAATTCACAAAAGAATATTCCCTGCCACCTACCAAGTTCTATATTCCCATCTCTTATCGGAATAAATTCTGATGGCCCGATAAGGCTGGACTTGATATGGCTATCTGCATTCCCTTCTATGTGGGCATAGCCAGCGCCATGTGGAACGAGTTCGGTTAACTTATCAAGGATGTCTCTTCTTACTGAGGGGTCGTAATCTTCATTGATAGTAACCGCTGCTGTGGTGTGTGGAACATACAACAAAATAAACCCATCTTTCACACCACTTTCGTTTATAATGCTTTTCACTTTATCTGTAACATCAACAAATTCATTCCGTAAGTGGGTAGAAATTGAAAGTTCGGTTCTTTTTACCACAGACATTCATACCTCCTAATTTATCTTACCAACTCATTTAAAATAAACCGCACTTTTGTCTTTCAATTTTTAAGATTTAGTCAATAACTATCTCTTCAAAATCACACAATTGATGGAATAGACTCCTCACGTAATAAAGGAGAGCAAGTCGGTTATTTCTTAACTCTTCATCTTCTGTCATAACTAAAACATTATCAAATAAATTATCAATGAATAATCGAAGACTCTTTAGTAGATTCAGAGCTTTTAGATATTCTTTCTTCTGGACTGACTCTTTTAAGATTGGTTCAATCTCTTTTGCCTTATTGTATAATTCCCTCTCTTCTTTCTCTTTAAGTGATGATTCATTAAACTTTCCTACCTCTTCACCTTTAAGTATATTAGAAACCCGCTTTTGACCGATCACAAGACGTTTAAACTCTGTTTCATCTTTTCTTAACTCCGTCATTGCTTCAGAAATTAAAGTGGCATTTAGTATATTATCCCACTTTTCAGAAAGGACAGCATTGGCAATGTCGTATCTGATACTCTTTGTTTGTAGATACCCTTCTATTCTGTCCTTAACAAATTTCTTTATTTCCTGATAAACTTTTTCATCTGTCTCAATTTGAAATTGATTTATAGCTACCTTGATCAATTCACTTAAGGAAAAGTCAAAATTGAACCCTTGTAGGATCCTTATAAATCCATTGAATGCTTGACGGAGCCCAAGAGGGTCTCTTGAACCTGTTGGTCTTTCACCGGAAAGGAACCCTCCCACTGTCAGATCTATTCGATCAGCAAGAGAAACTACTGCAGCCTCGATTGATTTTGGCAGTTCATCTTCTGAATGCCTTGGTTTATAATGTTCTTCTATTACCTTGCATATTTTTTCTGGTAAACCTTCTAATCTTCCGTATTCAGAACCTATATAACCCTCGAGGTTGGTAAATTCCTTTCCATCTCTAATCATCAGGGTGGTGAGATCAGCCTTGGATAACTTTGCACCTTCGCGGATAACCTTAAGATCAACTTCACCAACCCTCTTCCCTATCCACTCACTAAGTCTTATAAGCCTCTCTGTTCTATCTAGAAGAGTTCCAAGGTTCTTATGCCACATTATCCCGGACAATTTTGAAACTCTTTTGGAAAGAGGGATCTTCTTATCAACTTCCCAGTAAAATTTTGCATCTTCCAATCTCGCTTCAAGAACTTTTTCATTACTCTTTATTACCTCATCATTTGGGAAATTATTGATACCTGAGATGAAGAAAGGTATGAGTTTTTCTTCTTTTTTTAAAGGAAAATAGCGCTGGTGAGTTTCCATTGCTGTAATAATAACCTTATCAGGAAGACTAAGGAATTTTTCATCAAAAGACCCAAGAATTACAAAGGGATACTCGATTAGATTAGAAACTTCTTCGAGAAGCCCTGGAGGTAAAATTGGTTCTGCATTTATCCTATCTGCAGCATCAATAATCATATCCTTAAGTTTTTTCTCCCTTTCATCAGGATCTACCATGACGTAAGAATCCCTTAATTTTTCTAAATAATTTTTGGGGTTAACTTTGATTTTCTTTGGTGAAATCAGGAAATGGCCTCGACTCAAATCCGAACTCTTTACACCGGAAATGGAAAAATCTATCTTTTCATTATCCAATAAGGCTACTATCCACCTTATAGGTCTTGCAAACAGGAAATTGGTAGACTCCCACCTCATTTTCTTTGGGAATTCAATTTCTTTTATAATGGATGGGAAACTATCCTGAATGATTTCCTTTATAGTCTTAACCTCTTCTTCGACTTCTGCTACCACATATTCCTTTCCATTAATTTTTTCTATCTTCAGGGATTCCACAGGAACTCCTTTGCCAGATGCAAAACCTTCTGCCGCCTTTGTAGGTTTCCCATCCTTATAGGCCAAATTTACNTTAGGCCCTTTTATCTTTTTAACAATCTTCTCCTGCTCTTCTGCAACATCTTTTACAATAACTGTAAGCCTTCTTGGAGTGTAGAAAGTCTTTGTGGGCGAATGAGATATCCTTTTTGATTCAAAGAGAGCATTCAGACCCTCTGCAAAGGAAGATATAGCAGTTTTTAGATAACCCGCCGGTATCTCTTCCGTTCCTATTTCTATGAGTAAATCTCTAACCATCTTGTCGCCGTAATTCCTGCAAGTTTTCTTATCTCAAGGATATAATTATTTCTCTGTTTTACCGACAGGGCTCCCCTTGCATCAAGAAGGTTAAATGTATGGGATGCCTTAACCACAAAATCATAGCCTGGATAAAGTAGATCTTTATGGATCAATCTATCCGCCTCCTTGAGACACTTATTAAAGGAATCAAATAAGTAATCTATATCAGATTCATCAAAATTATACACACAGAATTGGTATTCCTGGTCTCTATTCAAATCATTCCAACTCTTATCTGGTGACCAGGGGAGATCAAATACAGAAAAAGATTTAGAAAGAAAAATTGCAATCCTTTCAAGACCATATGACAATTCTACTGATATAGGGTCAAGATTAACACCTCCGACCTGTTGGAAATATGTAAACTGTGTGATTTCCTGCCCATCAAGCCAGANTTCCCAACCCAGACCCCACGCACCAAGAGTTGGAGATTCCCAATCGTCTTCAACAAAGCGGATATCATGCTTATTAATATTAATTGAAAGGGCTCTCAGGCTTTCAAGATAGAGATCCCGAACATTCTTCGATGGAGGTTTGAGTAGAACCTGGTATTGCCGAAATTGCTGAAGTCTATTTGGGTTTTCGGCATATCGACCATCCTTTGGTCTTTTTGTGGTTTCCACATAGCCTACCTGAAAGGGCTCTTTCCCAAGCGCACCAAAGAATGTCAAGGGATTGAATGTTCCTGCTCCAACTTCTGAGGTATAGGGAAATCCAATAACACAACCTTTTTTTGCCCAAAATTCCTCTAATTTAAGATAAACTGCTTGGAAATCTATTATTCCTCCTTTTTATTTTGTTAATATATAATGTTTTCTCCATTTGTCAAATGGAAATTCAAAATTCGCTTAACTCCTTGACAATCATATTATCCTGAATATTAATAGAAAAAAGGAGGATATTATGAATCCGGTTAAATTTTCCTTACCTGGGAAATTACCTGAATATCCCAAAATTCAGGAAGATATAAGAAGAGCACCTGCAAGAAACCTAAATTTATCCAAACATGAAATAAAAATAGCAATAAAGAATGCACTTCGTTACATCCCAGAAAGTCTTCACCTTAAAATAGCCCCTGAATTTGCAAAAGAGTTGAAAACAAGGGGCAGAATTTACGCATACAGATATAGACCAGAAGGAAGGTTATTTGCAAAGCCAATTAATGAATACGAAGGTAGGTGTCTTGAGGGTAAAGCAATACAGTTAATGATTGACAACAATCTTGACTTTGATGTTGCACTATACCCCTATGAACTGGTAACATATGGAGAAACAGGACAGGTGTGCCAGAATTGGATGCAATATCGGCTGATAAAGAAATATCTACAAAATATTACAAAAGAACAGACTCTTGTAGTTGAATCAGGACATCCCCTTGGACTCTTTCAAACAAAGGAAGATTCGCCTCGTGTAATAAACACTAATGGACTTCTTGTTGGCCTTTTTGATGATCCAGAGCATTTCAATAAGGCGGCAGCAATGGGTGTTTCCAATTATGGTCAGATGACTGCCGGTGGTTGGATGTATATTGGCCCCCAGGGAATCGTTCATGGAACCTACATAACTATCCTCAATGCAGGAAGGAAATACTTAGGAGTCCCTGAAGATTCAGATATTCATGGCTATATCTATCTCTCCTCAGGTCTTGGCGGTATGAGTGGTGCTCAGGCGAAAGCTGTTGAAATTGCAGGAGGAGTTGGAATCATTGCCGAGGTTGATAAATCCAGAATAAAACAGCGGATGGAGCAGAAATGGCTCTCCAAAACATCAGATGATATAAAGCAGGTCTTCAAATCGGCAGAAGAATACAGAAGAAAGAAGGAACCAATATCTATAGGATACTATGGCAATGTGGTCGATCTCTGGGAATATGTAGTAAAAAATAAAATTAGTATAGAACTTGCTTCCGATCAGACCTCCTGCCACGCTCCTTACAGTGGTGGATACACACCGCAGGGTGTTTCCTTTAAAGAAGGAAGAAAACTTCTTGCAAACGATCCTCAAAAGTTTAGAAAATTAGTTGATAAATCCCTTATTCACCAGTTTGAGCTAATAAAAGAAGCAACAGAAAAAGGGGTAAAATTCTGGGACTACGGAAACAGTTTTATGAAAGCTGTTTTTGACGCTGGAGGTAGGGAAATTGCCAAAAACAGCCGAGATACATCCGAAGGGTTTATCTTTCCTTCCTATGTGGAAGACCTTATGGGTCCTCTGGGATTTGACTTTGGTTATGGACCATTTAGATGGGTGTGTTTGAGCGGTAAGCACTCCGATCTCCAGAAGACTGATAAATTGGCTCTTGAATCAATAGATCCTAATAGAAGAGCTCAGGACAGGGATAACTACAAATGGGTTAAGGATGCAGAGAAGAACAATCTCGTTATAGGATCTCAGGCTCGCATACTCTATGCTGATCATGAAGAGCGGATAAGAATTGCACTAAAATTCAACGAATCAATAAGGAAAGGAAATATTGGACCCGTAATGATTGGAAGGGACCATCATGATACAGGTTCCACTGATTCACCATTTAGAGAGACCTCAAATATTAAAGATGGTAGTAATATAACAGCAGATATGGCTGTTCATTCTTTTGTAGGAAATGCTATTCGCGGAATGTCTATGGTTGTCCTTAGTAATGGAGGTGGTGTCGGTATAGGAAAAGCTTTCAATGGAGGTTTTGGCCTTGTCCTTGACGGTTCAAAGAGGATTGACGTGATAATAAAAACAGCCATTGAATGGGATGTAATCGGAGGAATAGCAAGAAGAAGTTGGGCAAGGAACCCAAATGCAATAGAAGTGGCAAAAACATGGAATGAACAGAATAAAGACAGTTCCTGGATAACAATGCCAAATTTAGCAGATGACGACCTTATTGAGAAGGTCGTAGAAGAAGTGGACTTCTGATTTTGTTAAATCCTCCTCGCTTTTTTTACCAAAGGTACAAAGGTTAAAAAGTCAAAAGCATTGACATTTTAGAAAAAATGCTTATATAATAAACAAAGAATGCGGAATTTATCGATAATGGGTCCTCTTAAAAATGCAAAAGTTCTTCTCGATGTAAAGAGTTCTGACAAAAAGCAAATCATAAAGAAGTTAATTAATTCATTTGACCTGAATGAAGAACAGAAAAAGCTGCTTTACAATTCAGTCCTTCAGAGAGAAAAAATGGGTTCAACAGGAATTGGAAATGGAATTGCAATTCCCCATACAAGAAGTATGGTTGTTACTGATCTAATGATAGCAATAGGTCGGCCCTCTACCCCTCTTGATTTCGATGCAATAGATGGAAAACCTGTCCGCCTTATTTTCCTTATAGTTGCTCCACCCTACGCGTCAAAGCGCGAATATCTAATCCTTCTTGGAAAGATTGCAGAAACCTTCATTGAAATTTCATCTGATGAGAAATTATTTAGGATAAAGGATAAAGAAGATTTCAAGGTAGAATTATGTAATTTTTTTGGAGGTTAAATGGATAAACAACTCTTGCTTTTAATATCTTTACAGGAATTGGACATTTTTCGAAAGGAAAAAAAGAATGAAGAAAAAGTAGGCTTTGAGATCGATAATATAAAAAAAATGAAGGAGGCACGAGCAAAAATCGTATCCCAATTGAAGGATCATATATACCGTAAATATACCCGTCTGATAAAAAGATACGGTAACGCAGTTGTTCCTGTAGTCAATAATGCTTGCCAGGGTTGCTATCTTGTCCTCCCTACCCAGATGATCTCATCCGACCAGCTAAATGAATCAATCGTTACCTGCCCTAACTGCGGCCGAATTCTTTACTGGACTGACTGAGTATTCCTTTTTACAGATGTTCCGAATTAAGGGAAAATTACCTTCTTACAGGAAGAAAAGATTTAGAGAAAATCTATTTAAAATCAATTTCAAATCCCCTGTAAATACATTTAACGAGAAGAACGACAGAGTTCATTGCTTACTAAAAGATTCAAAAACAAAGGAGAAAGTTTGCATACTTGTTCATGGTCTGGGAATGAGGATTGGTTCAAAGTGGGATGAAGCTCTCCTTTATATCCCTGAAGAGATGGGGGGGTGCTTGATAGATCTCCCCTATCACCGTCACCGAGAAACCCACAAGGACTTGCTATCCGCTTTTTACGATGGTATATTTAGCCTCAATTTCTTCAGACAGGGAACCCTGGATATCATTCGAACTGTTGACATACTAAAAGATATAGGATACAAAGAGGTATATATCGTAGGCATCAGCCTCGGAAGTTTCTTTTCTCTCATGGCAATGGCTCTTGATGAACGAATCAAAAAAGGTGTGTTACTGCTCTGTGGTGGAGATGAAGGTATAATAACATGGAAGAGTCTTGCTGCTGTAAAAATTAGAAAACAGCATAAAAAAGAAGGAAAAGGATATGCTCAGTGTCTTAAGTGTCGTTCCTTCTTTCCCGATTTCCTTGAGTCAGTAAAAAATGGACATACTCCAGATGAAATAAAAAGCGATGTGATATGTTTTTATTTCGATCCACTATCTTTTGCTCCTCTCATAGAATCCGAAAGAATTCTTATGATAAACGCACTTTTTGATCTATTTATTCCAAGGGAATCAACAATAAAGTTATATAAAGCTCTCGGCAAACCTTTAATCAAATGGCTGCCAACAGGACATCTCTCCCTACCTCTATTCAAAAACAAAATCATCTCCTACATCAGAAGTTTTCTACTTTATAATCAATAAGGCCTCGATTTAACAAAGCCTGAAAATTCAGCCTTGACAATTCTCTCATTATTCATATATAAGAAATAATGGAAATTCGACAAAATAAACTTACCAGGCAATGGATTATATTTGCTCCAAATAGAAAAAAGCGTCCAAAGGATTTTAGAAAAGAAAAAACCAGGGAAGAACTCCCGGAATACGACAAAGATTGTCCCTTCTGCGCTGGAAATGAAGAGCTTCTCGTTCATCCATTTATTATAGAAACACCAGGGATAAACTATAATCCCTGGCAAACAAGGGTTCTACCGAATAAATATCCAGCTCTTGAGCCAGATAAAAGCACGTTTCGTTCTATGGAGGGAATATATATCAAGATGCCCGGGTATGGAAAACATGAAATCTTCATTGATCATCCAAAACACAACATCTGTATTGGACTAATGAAAAACGAAGAAGTTAGAGCCGTTATAGAGACTTACTGGATGAGATATAACGAATTAATGAAAGATGTAAGGAATCTTATGGTAATCATTTTTAAGAACCATGGCCCAGAAGCTGGAGCCTCCCTTTCCCATTCGCATTCTCAGTTGATTTCTACAGGAATGGTTCCTTCTCATCTCAGGGTACAGGCAGAGGAAGCTCAGAGATACTACGATGACAATGGACGATGTGTTATGTGCGATATTGTAGGTTTTGAGAGTAAATACAGAGAAAGAGTTATCATTGAAAACAACTCCTTTATTTCGTTTATACCTTATGCAGCAGAGGTCCCATTTGAAATATGGATTGTTCCAAAACGACATGAGGCCAATTTTGGGGATATAAGCGAAGAAGAAAGAATAACCTTTGCCGAAATCCTCCGGGAAGCGATGAAAAAGCTTTATGAAAAATTGAATGACCCAGACTTCAATTATGTCATAATTAGCGCACCTCGTTATAAAGCAGGAGAACCACATCTTCACTGGTATTTGAGGATTATGCCGCATCTAACAACACGGGCAGGCTTTGAGATTGGTTCTGGGATATTCATTAATCCTTCCCTACCTGAAGAAGACGCCAGTTTTCTTAAAGACTGAAATTTTTTTACTGAGAACCCGGAGGCAGGCAAAAATGGTTTTTCTTTTGGCTGGTAAAAACAGATTTAGGCCTACTAACTCATAGTTTGCATCTTGATTTTTAACTTTTCGGTGTTATTCTTAATTTAATGTATAAGGTAAAAGAGAAGGAAAAAGAGAGAGCTCTCATCATAGGTCTGGTCAGAAGATCAGACGAAAAAGAAAGAGAACTGGAAGAATTAAATGAATTGGAATCTCTTGCAAAAACATCTGGAGCGATACCCATTGAAAAGATAATCCAGGTCAAAAATAAACCAGATCCTGCAAACTTCATTGGCAGAGGGAAAGCAAAGAGCCTGGAAGATATAGATGTTGATATACTACTCTTCAATGAATCCCTCTCCCCTTCTCAGATTGCAAACCTTGAGGTCTTGACAGGGAAGAAGATCCTCGATAGGCAGGATATAATCCTGGATATCTTTGCTAAACACGCCAGAACAAGATCTGCTAAGATAGAGGTTGAACTCGCCCAGTTGAATTTTTTGCTCACCAGGCTTACCGGGAGAGGAAAAGAACTTTCAAGATTGGGAGGGACAATTGGAACAAGGGGTCCCGGTGAGAAAAAATTAGAAATTGATAGAAGAAAAATTAGGAAAGGAATTGACCATCTGAAAAAGGAACTGAGTAGAGTGGAAAAGACAAGAGAGATTCAAAGGAAACATAGAGAGAGAATGTTTACTGTTGCACTCCTTGGATATACAAATTCGGGGAAGACAACTTTACTCAATGCCTTCACTAATGCCGGAGCAGCAGCGGATGATAAACTCTTCGTAACTCTGGATCCTCTCACAAGGTTGGCTATTACAAATAAAGGCAATAAATTTCTCCTTGTAGACACGGTTGGGTTCATCCAGGGAATTCCTACTCAACTTATGGCTTCCTTTAAATCCACTCTTGAAGAGGCTGTAAGTGCTGACATTCGCCTTGTTCTTTTAGATATATCTTCGGATAACTATGAAGAGGAATTGGAAGAAACAAGAAAAATTATGGAAGACCTGGATATCTTTAATGCCGATAATATACTCATCTTTAATAAAATTGATCAGGTCGTTGATCCTGTAATATTAAACTATCTGCAAGAAAAATATCCTGAAGCTGTTTTCATTTCTGCAAAGGAAAAGAAAGGCCTTGAAAGATTATTAGAGAGGATAGATGATTATAAAAAGCGTTTCTGGAATTAGAGGAATAGTAGGGCAAGGTATTGACCCTTTAACCGTTTTAAAATTTGCTGCCCATTTCGGTGAATTCTTGGGAGGAGGAAAAATTATAGTGGGAAGAGATTCGAGAACATCCGGTTTAACTCTTAAAAAGGCTGTTATTTCAGGTCTTCTCGGAGTTGGGGTGGATGCTATTGATATTGGAATTATTCCAACACCCACCCTTCTTTACAATGTTAAAAATTCAGAAGCCTCCGGTGGTATAGTTATTACTGCATCACATAATCCCTCCCAGTGGAATGCCTTGAAACTTGTCACAACTTTCGGAGAGTTCCTTGGGAAGAATGAAGCAGAGGAATTCTTTTCTTACGAAGAAAGAAAAATTAATTGGCGCGCATCCAACAAGTTAGGCAAGGTTATCAGAAAAGAAGATGCCATAAAGAATCATATCGAAGGCGTTCTCTCTTCTGAACTAATAAACCCAGCAGAGATTAAAAATAGAAAATTTAATATTGTTATAGATTGTGTGAATGGAGGAGCCTCTTTTGCTTATCCAAAATTCTTAAAAACTCTTGACGCAAAAGTGGATTCTATTTTCTGTAACCCAGACGGAAAATTCCCCAGGAATCCTGAGCCAAGGGGAGAAAATCTTGAATCTCTATGTAAAAAAGTTAAAGAAGTTGGAGGAGATGTAGGATTTGCAACTGATCCTGATGGAGATCGCATTTCCATCGTCTCAGATAAAGGAGAACCCCTTGGTGAAGAGAACACAATAGTCCTTGCTACAAACGCCGTTTTAAAAAAGAAAAAAGGGCCAGTTGTTGTAAATCTTTCCACTACAAAGAGTGTGGAAGTCATTGCAAAAAGAGCAGGAGTACCTTTATACCGTGCTCCTGTAGGTGAGGCAAATGTCGTCTGGATGATGAAGAAAAAGAGAGCGGTTATAGGAGGGGAAGGTAACGGCGGAGTTATCAATCCAACTATTCAGTATACTCGAGATGGGATGGCTACTATGGCTCTCATCCTGCAGTATCTAACAGAGGAAGATAAGCCTCTCTCCCAGATTATGAATAAGATGCCCAGATATAAAATGATAAAAGAGGAAATAAGGATAGAAGATCGAGAAGATGGAAGAAAATTCATCCAGAGGGTAAAAAATGCCAACAAAGATAAAAAACTGGTCTTGCAAGATGGAGTGAAGATCATTGAAGAAGATCGGTGGGTCCATGTGAGGATGAGTGGAACAGAACCTGTAATTAGAATTATTGCAGAAGGCCCAACTCTGGAAAGCGCCAGGGAATTATCTATGAAAGCAAAAAAACAGGGGAGGAAATAAATGTGTGGAATTGTGGGTTATGTAGGAAATAAGGATATAAATTCTGTCCTTATGGCAGGTCTTTGGAAATTAGAATACAGGGGTTATGATTCCTCGGGAGTTGCATCTATTGTAAATGGAGATCTTGAAGTTCGGAAGGTTAAAGGAAGACTAATGAATCTCCAAGAAATCCTTGCAGATAAACCTCTTTCTGGGAATTTAGGAATAGGTCACACAAGATGGGCAACTCACGGGGAACCATCAGAACAGAATGCACATCCTCAGGTTGATTGTAAGAACGAGATTGCAATTGTCCACAATGGTATAATAGAGAACTATTACTCTCTGAAAGAGGAACTCATAAAAAAGAAGCATGTCTTTAGATCAGATACGGATACGGAAGTTATCGCCCACCTTGTTGAGGAGAATTATAATGGAGATCTTAAAGAAAGTGTCCTTAAGACTGTTTCACGCCTTAAAGGATCCTTTGCAATAGCCGTAATCTCTGTATCGGAACCAGATAAAATTGTGGCCTACAGGTTTGGTAGTCCTTTAATTGTCGGTTTAGGCAAGGATGAGAACCTGCTTGCATCTGATATTTCAGCTCTTATGGATCATACCAGACGAGTCGTTATTATGAGTGATGGAGAAATGGTAGTTCTTAAAAGGGAGGAAGTGAAATTTTACGATAAGGATGGAAAAAATATTGAAAAGGAAGAGAAAAAAATAAAGTGGAGTCCAGCTACCATTCAGAAAGGGAAGTTTCCTCATTATATGCTAAAGGAAATACATGAACAGAAAGATATAATCCAGAAGAATGTTAACCTCCGAATTAAGGGTAGTGAATTTGATTTTGGTGAAAATTTCCATTTCTCACCTCAAGAACTTGCACATTTATCTCATATAGTAATTCAAGCCTGCGGGACCTCATGGCATGCTGGGTACATCGGGAAATACCTATTTGAAGACTTCGCCAGGGTGCGAACAGAGGTCGATATATCCTCTGAATTCAGATATAGAAATCCTGTATTTGATGGAGAACCGCTTGTTATGGCTATTAGCCAATCGGGAGAAACTGCCGACACTCTTGCTGGTATTCGGGAAGCAAAAGCAAAATTTCTGAAGGTTCTTTCTCTGGTAAATGTTCGCGAAAGCACAATTTCAAGAGAATCAGATAGCACCATCTATCTCAATGCCGGTTCTGAGATAGGCGTTGCCTCTACAAAGGCTTATACATCCCAGATCTTCCAGCTGTATCTCTTTGCTCTCTATCTCTCAAGACTCAAATGGGCATTAGGTTCTTCAGAAATAGAGGAAAAGATAAAAGAGGTAAAAGGAATACCCGAGAAAATAGAAAGAATATTGAAGGAAGCTGTTAAAATCAAGAAGATTGCAAAGAAGTATAAAGATGGGAAAGATTTTATGTTTATAGGAAGGGGAATAAACTATCCTTCAGCCCTCGAGGGAGCCTTAAAATTAAAGGAGATATCTTATATCCATGCAACAGGTTATCCAGCAGGTGAGATGAAACACGGACCAATTGCTCTGATATCCAAGGACAGCCCTGTGGTAGCAATAGCCCCACAATCCTCTGTATATGAAAAGATGTTGAATAATATTGAGGAACTTAAGTCTCGGGGAGCAAAGGTCATCATTATAGGTTCAGAGGGTGATAAAAGAATTAAAGAAATTGGGGATGATATCATCTATATACCTTTATGTGAAGAAAATCTCTCCCCCATTCTCGTAGCCATACCCCTCCAGCTATTTGCCTATTATATCGCTGCCCTTAATGGTAGAGATGTTGACCGCCCCAGGAATTTAGCAAAATCGGTTACTGTAGAATGAATATTTTACTCTTGATTTCTTTTACCTTTTTATCAGTTCCTGCCCACTCAAGAATTGTCTATTTCGGTAGTGCCTTTTCTTCTTATCAAGATGAAAGAGGAAATCTCTTCTGGAATCCAGCCGGAATGGGAAAAAGAGGATATCTTGCCTCTATCTATAGTTATTCTGACCTTATTTTTGGTTCCTTTGGAACTATACAGAAGTTTGATGATTTTACACTTGGAGCAGGTCTTCAGTTTCTGAACTCGGGGGACATAACAAAGACCAACATGATGGGAGATTCCATAGGTAAATTCTCCTACTATTCCTTTGTCCCTGTAATTGCGGGAAAATATAGGATGGGAAGGTTTAATTTGGGCGGGAAGTTAATTTTCCCATATTCAAGCGCAGACGACTATAATAGTTTTGGAGCGGGAATGGATTTAGGTATTATATATGAATTAAATAAAAGTTTTTCCTTTTCTCTCTATGGTAGAAATATTGGAAGACAGATTGATGAATTTGTATCAAAAAGAGAGAATTTTCCAAGCGAGTTTAGATTGGGCTCACTTTACAATTGGGAGAATGTGGGTTTTGCCCTTGAATACAGCATCCCTTTTGGTTTTTGTTCATCCCTCTCCTTAGCACTTAATAGAAATTTCGAAATGGCAATTGGATACAATTATGGCCTTAAAGATTTAAGTAATGACAGGAGTTTGTACGCTCTCTCGGGCCTTTCTTTTGGAATTCGGGTTAGATATAGAGACATCGTTATCGATCTTGGCTCTGTCCTGTACGGTCCTTTTGGCATAAGTAAAACTATAGCAATAGGGTATGGAAGTTAGGAATGGGAAAAACTTTTGTGGAAAAGATGCTGGCTGGAAAAGCAGGAGAAATTGTTACAACTTCCCCTGATTGGATTCTCTCCCATGATAACACATCTGCCATTATAAAGAAGTTCGAAAGGACAGGGGCTAAGAAGGTGGCCAACCGTGAGAAATGTGTTATAGTCCTCGACCACACGGCTCCAGCATCTTTAGAAAAATATGCAGATAATCACAAAAAAATTAGAGAATGGATTCAAAACCAGGGAATTAAAAATTTCTTTGATGTCGGGAGGGGTATATGCCATCAGGTCCTAACAGAGGAAGGTTTCGCTCTCCCTGGTTCAATTATAGTTGGTGCAGATTCCCATACCACAACCTATGGCGCCTTTGGGGCATTTTCCTGCGGAATAGGAAGAAGCGAAGTCGCCGCTGTCTGGGCTTTGGATGAAATATGGTTCAGGGTTCCTGAGACCATAAGGATTAAGATAAATGGGAAACTTCCAGAGGGGGTCTTTGCAAAGGATGTTGTCCTCTACATTACAGGGAAGTTGGGAACAGATGGTGCTCTTTATAAATCCATTGAGTTTAGCGGAGAAACAGTTGATAAATTTTCGATTTCCTCCAGGATGGTTCTCACCAATGTTGCTGCTGAGATGGGAGCAAAGAATGCCTGGATCGAAGCAGACGATAAGACTCTATACTATCTTGAGGGAAGGGCACGAAACGAATTTGAAGTCATTACCTCGGATCGGGATGCCGATGTCGAAAAAGAATTCGAATTTGATATAAGAACTCTCGTACCTCAGATTGCAGCGCCCCACGAGGTGGATAATGTCCATCCAGTGGAGGAATATAAAGGAATAAAATTTCAAGAGGGTTTCATTGGAACTTGTACAAATGGAAGGTTAGAGGATCTTGAGGTTGCAGCGGAGATATTAAAAGGAAAAAAGGTGCATCCCGGCGTTCGTTTGATCATTATTCCTGCGAGCAGGGAAATCTACACTGAGACAGCAAAAAGAGGTTATCTTGAGATTTTTTCTGAAGCTGGAGCTCTTATCCAGAGCCCTGGCTGTGGACCTTGCCTTGGTGCTCATCAAGGAGTTCTAGCTCCAGGTGAGAAGGCATTATCAACAGCCAACAGGAATTTCAAGGGAAGAATGGGATCAAGGGAAGCTGAGATATACCTTGCTTCACCAGCTACTGTTGCAGTATCCTGCATCAGGGGTGAAATTGTGGATCCAAGAGAAGAGGTATAGAATGGGAAAAGTATTCAAGTACGGAGATAACGTCAATACAGATGTGATTTTCCCGGGAAAGTATACTTATTCTATTGATGAACCAGAGGAGATGGCAAAACATGCAATGGAGGATTTAGATTCCGACTTTGCCCGTTCTGTAGAAGAGGGAGATATTATAGTTGCCGGTTTAAACTTTGGGATGGGTTCATCTAGAGAGCAGGCGGCCATTTGTCTCGTTTATTCAGGAATTAAGGCTATAATTGCACAGTCATTTGCCAGAATTTTCTTCAGGAATGCAATAAACAATGGGCTCCCTGCGATTATCCATTCACAGGCCGCCAATGAGATTTCTGATGGAGACGAAGTGTATGTAGATCTTAAGAAAGGTTTTATAAAGACTAAAAATAAGAAATTCACCTTTTCACCTTATCCTGATAGGTTGCTTGATATTCTAAACTCAGGCAATCTCATTAATTGGGTCAAAAAGGAACTAATTCAAAGAAATTTGGATTAATCCAATCCTTCTATAAGTAATAAATTAAGCAGGCTTTTCTACCTTTATATCGCGAATCTTTAGGGTTATATTTTTTGACCAGTCATCAATAAAGGGAGTATAGGCAATGTTTATTCTTGGTTCTCTTTTCAAAAATTCAAGTTTTTTCCCCTGGGAAAAGCCAATGCTTGGAAAATATTTATCATCCTGCCGAACCATGAATTTTAAATGGTTCTTTCCCACTATCTTTGGAGAGCCTACTATCTCGAGGTTGGAAGTGGAAAAAATTGGACTGGGGTTGCCAACTCCGAAGGGAGCAAGGAAGCTAATCTTTTTTATCAATTCATCGTTTATAAAATGAAGAGAAAGAGGAAAATCCACTGTTATTTTTCTTGTCAGATCTTTTTCTTTTAGTTTTTCTCTAACTACTCTGTTAAAAATTTCCTTAAATGGTTTGATATTTTCCTTTTTTATACTGATTCCGCAAGCCTGAGGATGTCCACCAAAATCCTCTAAAAACTCCTCTGCTTCAACCAGAGCTTCCATAATGTCAAATTCAGGGATGCTTCTCCCGGACCCCTTACAAATATCTTCTTTTTCTGCTATAAGAATGGTTGGACGATAAAATTTTTCTGCAATTTTTGAGGCGACAATCCCAACCACACCTTCATGCCACTTGGGATGAGAGAGGACTATGCCCTCTCTATTTGTTTTCATATCCAGAGATTGGAGAATTTTCAGAGCACTTTTTAGAATCTGTTCCTGTAACTTTCCTCTTTCGGTGTTATAATCTTCAAGAATTTTTGCGAGTCTTTCTGCTTCTTTTTCGTTATAAGTAGTTAAGAGTTCAACGTTTTCCCCTGCCTCCTTTAGCCTCCCAAGAGCATTTATCCTTGGAGCAAGGATGAAACTAATATGATTGGCTTTTATCCTCCCTTTATATTCTGCGTTTCTAAGGAGCGCTTTTATCCCGGGTCTTCTCCTCTCGTTCATTATCTTAAGACCCAGCAAGGTTATAACCCTGTTCTCTCCTGTAAGTGGCATTACATCTGCAACGGTGCCTAGGGCAACAAGGTCAAGGTTCCAAAAGAGGAAATTCTGGGGAAAATTGGATATCTTTTGGATTCCCTGACATAGTTTGAATGCTACTCCAACGCCGGCAAGTTCCTTATAAGGATATTCTTTAGAGAGTTTCGGATTTATAACAATATCTGCAGGATTTTCTCTGGCTGGTATGTGATGGTCTGTAATGATTATATCCATTCCGAGTTCCTTTGCGAGTTTGATCTCTGAGGTTGCATTTATACCGCAGTCCACTGTGACAATGAGCTCGGTGCCTCTTTCTCTTAACTTCTGAATCCCATTTTTATTGAGACCATACCCCTCTTTCAGCCGGTGAGGAATATAATAATCCACATCGGCATTCAATTTTCTAAGGATAATAAGAAGTAAAGCTGTTGCTGTAACACCATCTGTATCGTAATCTCCATAAATCGAAATTTTCTCTCTATTCTCGATAGCTTTGATTATTCGTCTTGAACCTTCTCGAACATTTTTAAGTTTAAAAGGATCATTGAAACTATCAATATCAGGGTTTAGAAAGGTATCGATTTTAGAGATTCCTCTTACATTGAGGAGGTATTCTATAATTTTATCTGGATCCTGTTCCTGGATCCTTTCTCTACTCCTGAATTTCCATTTCATTTAGAACAGCTTGAATTTTATCTACTACCGAGATTTAAAAATATCTCTGGGTTCTTTGATGTCCTTAAGAATCTCTATAGCACTCTGAATATACTCATCTTGTGGTATTCTTTCCTTGTATTCACCTTTTATTCCACCTTTGTTGTAGGCAAGTCTTAATTTCAGGTCTCTTTTGATATCAATAGAGGCACTATCCCACTGAGATTGAGTAAATTCAATCCCTTCTTTTGAAACTTTTTTCTTATATTCTTCCAACATATAGGGGGTGACAGATTCGACGTCGGGATGTTCTGCTGTGTAATGGACAATGAAGTCGAAGCCAATATTATGGAGAAAGATCTTCTTGTAGAGCTTTGATACTTCTAAATTAAGAGTTGAATCAGGGGCTATTCCTCCCCCACCCTTGACTTTTCTATGCAATGGACCCCTTGTGTGATATTCCTTAGTTGTATCCTGAACCAATTCCTTATCAATGCATCGTCCTGAAGGTGTATGGTATCTTGCAATGGTCAGCTTTAATGCCTTCTCATTATAGAGTGGATAAATTCTCTGGACTGAGCCTTTCCCAAAAGTTCTTGAACCAAAGAGGAAGCCACGATCCCAATCCTGTATAGCTCCAGCGACAATTTCTGCTCCGCTAGCTGAAAAACCATCCACAAGGACAACAAGAGGGTAAGCTTGATAGATACCACTTTCAGAATTATAAGATTCGTGTACTGCTTTTCCTTCTGTATAAACAATTTCTTTTCCTTCTTCAATAAAGAGAGAAGCAGTTTTTACTGCCTGGGAAAGAACACCGCCCGGGTTACTTCTTTCATCAAGGATAAACTTCTTTGCTCCAATATTTATAAGGGAATCAAGAACATTCTTTACCTCTTTAGATGTTGTTTGGCTAAATGAATTGATGCGGATATATCCAACATCGCTTTCTACAATTACAGCGTAGGGAACGGATTTAATTTTTATTATATCCCTCGTTATGGTAAAGTCCATTGGTTTATCAACACCTTCTCTCGAAATGGTTATAGTTACTTTTGTCCCAGGCTTCCCACGCATTATAGAAACAGCCTTGTTCAAGTTCATATCCTTTGTAGAATTTCCCTCAATCTTAATGATCTCATCTCCCTGAATTAGACCAGCATTATAAGCCGGTGTACCTTCTATTGGTGATATTATAGTGATATAGTCTCCTTGCTTTGATATTCTTATTCCAAGACCACCAAATTTTCCCTTGGTTTCTATCATCAAGTTCTCATAGTCCTGTTTTTTGAGGTATGTTGTATGCATATCAAGACTGTCAGCAATTGCTTCTATGGCGTAATCCAGTAATTTTTCAGTTTTTACTGGATTTACATAATAGTCCCGCACCAGACGCATAACCTGATCTATAGTTTTCATCGCAGTAAATACATTCATGGATGAATAAACGAAACCTCCGAAGGAAAAAATTACCAGAAGAACCAAAATTATATACTTCTTTCTATTCATAATTGACCTCCTCAATTAGAGCCAGTACTTTGCCTTTTATTTTCTGGTGAATATTATCTATTGTATCCTCTGCGTCTATCAAGGTTATTCTGAGAGGGTTATCTTTCACAAGTTTTAAATAAGCATCTCTTACACACCTGTGAAAGTCAATGCTTTCTCTTTCAATTCTGTCGGGATAACGAACCCTTTTTTGAACAATTGCCGGATCAACATCGAGAAGAAATGTCAAGTCAGGTTCTATATCCCTAAATACCTCTAAATTCTTTATTGTTTCTATTTCCTTTTTGGGGATACCTCTCCCAGCCATTTGATATGCAATAGTTGAATCAAAATGCCGGTCTGAGATTACTATTTGCCCCTCTTGTAGTTTTGGCCTAATTATCTCACTGATGTTCTGAGATCTATCAGCAAGATAAAGAAAGAATTCTGTATATGAATTGATTCCCCTGGATCCCTGAAGGAGTATTCCTCTTATCTTTCTCCCTGGCTTTGTTCCACCCGGTTCTCTGGTGAGAAAAACTTCATAACCATCAGAGACTAAACTTTCATACAATAATTGAGATTGAATCGATTTACCTGAACCTTCAACACCTTCAAAGGTTATGAATATACCAGGTTCATTCTTTCTTTTCCTTGCTATCTTTTAGCCTTTCCTTTCTCTACTTTTTTGAGTTTTGCGTATTTTTTAATAAATTCTTCTGTCTTTTCTTTAGCTATGGAATCTGGATACTGAACCGGTGGGGATTTCATCAGATACGAAGAGGGCTCAATGAGAGGTCCAGCAATTTTATGATCTAGAGCAAGTTTCATCAGTCTGATTGCATCTATCGTAACCCCTGCTGAATTTGGTGAATCCCAGACTTCCATTTTTATTTCTACATTTAGGGGAACATCCCCAAAGGTTTGTCCTTCCATTCTCATCCATGCCAATTTTCTATCGGTTAGCCATTCAATATAATCAGAGGGCCCTATATGAATATTTTTCTTTCCTATATCATAAGGGAGAAGAGAAGTAACTGCCTGAGTCTTAGATTTTTCCTTTGAGACGAGTCTCTCTCGTTCCAACATATTGAGGAAATCTGTATTCCCACCTACATTTAATTGGAATGTCCGTTTCAAACGAACCCCACGATCATTGAAAAGTTGAGTTAGGACTCGATGAGTTATTGTTGCCCCTACCTGAGATTTTACATCATCGCCAATTATAGGAAGCCCTCTTTTTCTAAAGCGTTCACCCCAGTATTTTGAAGAAGCTATGAATACAGGTATTGCGTTTATAAAACCGACTCCTGCCTCGAGTGCCTGCTCAATATACCATTTTGTGGCTTCTTCACTCCCTACTGGAAGAAAACTAATTATCAGATCTGCTTTGGTTTTCTCTAACACTTTAACAATGTCTACTGTTGACCCAGGAGCCTTTTCAATGATATTCTTTAAGTATTTACCTATGCCGTCATGAGTCATTCCTCTCTGCACTTTAACATCTAAATTCGGGACATCAGTAAATTTGTATGTATTATTAGGATATGCAAAGATCGCTTCGGAGAGATCTTTACCAACTTTTGTCTTGTTTATATCAAAAGCAGCTACAAACTCTATATCGCTTATATGGTAACCTCCAAGATTTACATGCATTAACCCCGGTACACTCTTATCTGGATCTGCATTCCTATAATAATGAACTCCCTGAACAAGAGAGGATGCACAATTACCAACGCCTACTATGGCAACTCTTACTTTATCATCCATTAATCGCCTCCATTTTTCAATTTTTTATATGCTATTGCTATCCTCTGGATAGCAGTTATATTGGTCCCAATTGCTAAAATTACCATAAAATAAACAATAAAATGAGGCCCACTCAATAACCCAATAATTACTATTATAATTCGCTCAACCCTTGTAAATAAACCATTTTTAATTTCTACACCAAGTGAGTCTGCCTTTGCACGAGTGTAGCTTGTTATATATGCTCCCATCATACTTGCAAGACTCAAAAAGGTTAGTATCGTTCCCCTGCCAGCAATCGCTATAGCCGAAAATATAAAAAAATCTCCGTATCTGTCAAGTGTCGAGTCAAGAAACGCTCCAACTTTAGAACACCCCTGGGTTCTTCTTGCTACTTCTCCATCAATTGCATCAATAAGGGTTCCCAATATTAGAATTAAACCACCGATTCTAAATTTTCCAAACCCAATAAATACAGAAGACAATGCTACTATTGCTAATCCTGATAGAGTTAATATGTTCGGAGGTATGAACGAAAGCATTTTTGTCATAGGTAAAAGGAGGCTCCTCCCCTTCTCTCTTATCTTATTCCACTCCAATTGCAACCTCCAATAAGTACGACAAATTCCCCTTTCAGGGGAGGTAAATTCTTTTTTACTTCTTCTGGTTTTCCTCTGAGAACTTCCTCATGGATCTTTGTCATCTCTTTTACTACCGTAACTTCTCGGTTTGGCATAATTTGTTCAAATTCACTAAGTAGTCTTTTTATCCTCTTGGGAGACTCGAAGATTATTATTGTTCTTTTCTCACCCTTCAGTTCTTGGAAAATTTTATACCTCTTTCCTTTTCCTCTTGGCAGATATCCTTCGAAAATAAACTTATCGGGAGGAAGCCCTGAAAGAATAAGAGAGTTGATGACAGCAGATGGTCCTGGAAGGCTAGTAAATGGTATGTCATTCTTTATAAGACTTTTCACAAGATAAAAACCCGGATCTGATATGAGAGGGCTACCCGCAGAGGAAACAAAGAAAATATTTAATCCTCCTTTTAATTTTTCCAGAATCCATTCTGTTCTGCTCTTTTTATTGTAGTCGTTGTATGATTTCGTAGGTTTATTTATACCGTATCTATTCAGAAGGATTTTAGTCTTTCTAGTATTCTCACAGATGATATAATCTACTTCTTTCATTATCTTTACAGCTCTGTAGGTTATATCCTCAAGATTGCCAATAGGGGTCGCCGTAAAATAGATCAAATTTTACTCTCTATATATCTAATCTGGAAAGTTTGGAGTGTTCGAAGAACCCGGCGCTTTTCAAGGCAAAACGGTAATCTTTTATTGAATTATAAATAATTCCATCGGTTTTTCTTCCCAGAACTACGAAGACGCCATCAGTGAATTGGTCGATCCAAATAGCAAAAGCTATGGTTATTTCCTCATCCGTACCTATAAAAGGCTTATAACTAATTGAGAGGTCGTCTGCAACCTGGAAGTTCTTAAGGACTTCCTTTGACATAGATGCGTTTTCATAGGCGGGGATGAGCGTTTTTCTGACAAAAGAGTGGCCTACTACATCTGTAAAAGATTTAATAAGAGAATTGAAGAATTTTATATATAGTCCAATAAGAGCAGGGTTTGCCTGTTCTTTTAGTTTCCTTTCTTTATATGCGCTTAGCAGCATACCTTTCTCATTTTNCAGTAATGCAATTAGGATTTTGAGATTGACCTTTTTCTTGTTTTTGTTAATGGGATAGATTAGATCGGGCTTTCCTTTCCGAAATTTAACAAAAGAGTATTTCCCTTTTTTATTGAGAGCAAGAAAGCCTCTAAAGTTGAGCTCTTTTAATTTCTTAAATAGAGAGTCTAAATTGATATTTTCAATCATCAAATTGGCAAAGAGAGGTTTTTCTTTAAATAATGAAATTATTATAGAAAGGAGGTCTTCTTCTATCTGATAGACATTGACTATACCTTGATGGGCTTTCTTTGCTTTTTCTATAATTTCTTCCAGTGGATACTCTTCAAATTTATCGTCTTTTTCCCCTGCTGCTGTCACTGCACTACCATCTCTTAGAAATAGGTACTCAAGAGAATCAGGATATTTTATTTCAATATATCCTGTAAGATGCCCCTCCCTAGCCTTCTTAGATTGGTTTAAGATGTTATCAAAATTAACAAATTGAATTGCAGCATCTTTTAATAAAAAATTTCCTTTAGGAAAACTCATTTTAATCCTTCTAACAGTATTATATGCTGTTGATAAGTATTGTCAAGAGATTACAAAAATTTTTGGTATTCTCCCTGCATCTTTACTACTCTTATCCACAAGTTCTTTGTAAATAGAAAATATACTTGACAAGAATTATAAAATCGCTAATTTTCTAATAATTGGAGGTTACCATGAAAATAATAGGAGAAAAGTGGATAAATAAAGATGAAAAAATCAAGATAAAGAATATCTTTAAAAGCTATCTTATTCAGAAAGAAGGTAAAATATGAAGGTAAAAGATGAAATATTTAGAGAATATGACATAAGGGGAATTGCAGATTCAGAACTTACCAGTGATTTTACCTATCACCTCGGTAGAGCTTTTGGAACCCATCTTAAGAGGAATGGATTCACAGAGCTTGTCGTAGGCAGAGACGTTCGAAAGAGTTCTCCCAGGCTATTTGAAAATCTCTCACGGGGTATTACAGAAAGCAGTTGTAATGTCCACAATATAGGTGTAGTCCCTTCGCCACTTCTCTATTTTACCATCTATCATTATGACCTCGGCGGTGGTGTAATGATAACGGGAAGCCATAATCCAATAGAATACAATGGTTTTAAGTTGATGAAGGGAAAAGATACAATTTATGGCAAGGAAATTCAGAGGATTAAGAGGTTGATAATAGAGGAAGACTACGAAGAGGGCAAAGGTAATATAACCAAAAAGAATATAGTGGAAGATTATCTTAACTATACCTCTTCTCTCATATTTCCTGAGAGGAAACTTAAGGTAGTGATGGATCCTGGAAACGGAACGGGTGGGCCCATTGCAACGGAATTATTCAAGCGCATTGGAGCAGAAGTAGATTGTATAAATTGCGAACCGGATGGGAACTTTCCCAATCATCTCCCTGACCCAACTGTAGTAGAATATACAAAGCAACTTTCAGATAGGGTAAAAGAAACAAAGGCTGAATTGGGCATAGGTTACGATGGTGATGCAGATCGGGTGGGGATAGTTGATGAGAAGGGAAAACTTGTCTTTGGAGACCAGGTACTCGGTGCCTTATCAAAACAGGTCCTTTTAAAAAACCCTGGGGCTCAAGTCATTTTCGATGTGAAATGCAGTAAGGGTTTAGAAGAGTGGATTAGGAAACTTGGAGGCAAGCCTGTGATGTGGAAAACAGGTCATTCTCTCTTGAAGGCTAAAATGAAAGAAATCGGAGGTCTTATTGCTGGAGAGATGAGTGGCCATATCTTCCTTGGAGATAATTACTATGGTTATGATGATGCAATTTTTGTTTCTGCAAGATTCTATGAAATTGTTTCCAAAACCGATAAAATTGTATCTGAAATAATAAAGGAAATGCCTTATTACGAAAGCACTCCAGAAATTCGAACCGAGGTCGGTGAAGAAGCCAAGTGGAAAATCGTGGAGGAAGCCAAAAAAAAATTCGGGAAGGAATATAAAACAATCCAGATCGATGGAGTAAGAATCCTCTTTGGAGACGGGTGGGGTTTGATTAGAGCCTCAAACACTCAGCCTGTGGTGGTCACACGGTTTGAGGCAACTACAAAAGAAAGACTGGAGGAGATAAAAAACCTTGTAACTAATTTTATAAATGAAAAGAAAAGAGATTATAAGTGAACTCATCGGGATAGCCGAAAGATTGGGAATAAAGATAATAGAAGATAGATTGCTAAAGAAAGGCGGCTATTGCAGGGTTTTTATGAATAAATACCTCATAATGGACAAGAAGACTTCGGAAAAAGATAAAATGGACCTCCTTATTAAGGCGTTAAAGAGGAATAATCTTGACGAGATCTATATAACGCCCAGAATAAGGGAGTTATGCAATGAAGAGGAATAGACTAGGGCTTGCTTTCGGAGGAGGAGCAGGAAAGGGTGTAGTCCATCTTGGCGTTATAAAAAGTCTTGAGGAAGAAGGCATAAAGCCTGATGTTGTCACAGGAACCTCGATTGGAGCCCTTATAGGTTCTATTTATTCTTATGGATATGATTTTAGCGAAATAGAGAGAAGAGCTCGGGAAATTATAAAGACTGACGAATTTAAACAATTGGGTTTTGAATTCTTCGCTGATCACAGAAAGGAACATTTTCTTGAGAGGTTGAATTCTTATCTCAAAGAAAGGCTTACCTATGCAAAAATGGCAGTTACACCTTTTATTACAAAAAGAGAAACATTGAAAAAGGTTGTTGATAAGTTAGTTCCTGATGTTAATATTGAAGATTTACCAATACCTTTTGCCAGTGTTACATTGGATATTGTATCTGGAAAGGATGTATTTATTACCAGAGGGTCTCTCCGCGATGCAGTCTTAAAATCCATTTCCATCGCTGGCATCTTTCCCGTATGGAAAGGAGACGGTAAGATAATTGTCGATGGTGGACCAACCTCGAATGTTCCCGTGGAAGCTTGCCTGTCTCTTGGAGCAGATAGCGTAATTGCTGTTAGCCTCTCCAATAGACTTTCCCCTAACTTCAACACAAAATCAGCCCTCTCCATAAACTTCAGGATTGATGAAATTGCGAAATACAGATTGAACAGGATACAAATAGAAAAAGCGGATGTTCTGATTGAACCTGCAGTCGAGTCCATTCACTGGGCAGATTTCACAAAGATCGACTACGGAATAAAGGCTGGATATGAAACAACCAGAGAAAAACTTCCTGAAATAAAGAAATTAATAAAGAGGCCTTTGTCCTCCAGATTAAAAAGAATTTTTCTTAAAAAACCATTTTAGAAACATTTTAAAACTTTCTACCACTGTCAATTTAGCTCTAGAGTTCCACGCAGTGGGCCTTCCATTTTACATATAAAAGAATTACACTTGACAAAGCAAAAAGAGAGAATATATTTAATAATAGATTTAGGAAATACTCAATTTGGTTTTCTAAATTGTACTTTTAAAGAGGAGGAACTAAAAATGAGATTTTATTCATCGGAGAATTCTATGGACGAAAAGTTAGGTGACATTATTTAAAAAGGAGGTATCTTTATGAAAAAGTTAAGTTTAGTTATTATTTTGTTGGCAGTGCTGTTTTGTGGTAAT
>NGFL01000063.1 GCA_002215665.1 candidate division TA06 bacterium JGI_Cruoil_03_38_101
GAGCATCGGGCTACAAAGGAGAGATTATTTTTGCAGAGGACCTTATGAGCCTGAATATTACTCCAAGATGAAAATTATAGATACAAAACTCAAACACAATTTGGGGTAAAATTTGAATAAGAAAATCTTTTTTGTTTTTATGATTTTATTAATAGGATCAATATCTGAGATCAAAGCACAAGAAGTGCAGGTTCCAATCGATGAAGAAGGGAAGATTAAAGTCATTGATAGAGAGCTTGAAAGGGAGTTAAATCTCTTCCCTGAATATGAAAACTTTCAGAAAGCCTGGATATTTAAAGTTTCTGATACTCTCTATACTCTTGAAGTTTTCTATCAATCAAAAGGAGAATTATTAAAATCCAGATTCCTTCTTTCAAAAGAAAAATTTGATAATTTTCGCCACAAAGTAACCCAGCGAAAAAAAGCTCTCTTCCCCAGAATGGCACTCAATCAGGAAGGGCGAGTGGAATTACTTGTTGGCACAACTGTTTTGTCATTAGGTTATTATGGATGGGCAGTCCCTCTTATATGTGATGTGGAAGATTCTAAAGAACTGGTTGCTCTATATATGTTAACAGGAGGTAGTGGTTTCTTTATTCCGTTCTGGATGACAGAGAACATTCCAGTGAGTTATGCAGAATCTCGCCTAAGTGTGTATGGAGGAACACGAGGAATTCTGCATGGGATACTTTTTTCTAATCTTTTTTATGGAAAAGGAGTAGAAGAGCGAAGAGCAGTCGCAGCAGGTATGGTTGGCAGTCTACTTGAGGGAACAACTGGTTTTGTGATTGCGCATAAATTTAAGATGAGTTCGGGAATAGCTGAAGTGATTTCTGTTGGAGGGGATTTTGGTCTTGGAATTGGATGGGGAACAACTATTTTAGCTGACTTTTCCAATGAATCTCGTCCTTCAGCGCTCATTAAGTTATTAGGTTCTGCTGGGGGGCTTTTTTTCGGGAAAATTCTATCGAATACACAAGAATATACAAAGGGTGACGCTGGTGTCCTTCGAGCAATGGGTCTTCTTGGAGCTTATACTCCACTGGCAATAGTTGATGCTTTAGAGGTAGATAACGACAAGATTTATACTGCTGTATCTATGGTGGGTTCTTTAATCGGTCTTGGTTTGGGTAATAACATTGTAAAAGGAAAAGACTTTACAACCGCTCAAGGTTCTCTTGTAACCCTCAGTAGTTTTGCCGGAGGATTGTTTGGCGCGGGTTTAGGCTATGTTGCTTCCGGAAGTATTTCTGGAGTTAGACTGAGCACTCTCCTTTTTACCTCCAGTGCTTTCGGTGCAGCAGGAGGTTTCTGGCTTTCCTATAAGACGTTCAGAAAAACTGCCAAAATTCCCGAAGAAAGTTCTTCATGGAATATAGATCTAAGGCCTATGAATTTAATCGCTTTAGCAATGGGGAAAGGAAAAAATTCTGCAATGACTTTCCCAATCCTTGAAGTAAATTATCCTTTTTAATTTCATAAAACACACCTTCCCAATAAGTCCTTGACTTTGGAAATTTAGAGTATAGATTAAAAAAGATAAATATCGGAAAAGGAGGTTCAATGAGTTTAATGTCAATCTTGGTTAAAGGTGGATGGACAATGGTTGCTATTGGTATAGCTCTCTTTGTGGGTCTTTATTTCGCGATAGAGCGTTTTATCTATTTCAAGCGGGTCCAGAGCCCCACTGACGACTTTATAAAGAGAGCTCGCGCATGGCTCAATGAGGGAAATCCCGAGGAAGCTGTAAAGGAGATAAAGGATTACGATACGCCTGTATCAAGAGTTATGATTAAGGGGCTAATGTCAGGTAAGTCGGGCGCAATGGATGCTCAGGTGTCCAGTGAGTTGAAAAAGTTAGAGAGTGGTTTAGGAGTTGTTGCCTCTATGGGTTCTATTGCTCCGATGCTTGGTTTCTTTGGAACAGTCCTCGGTATGATAAAGGCTTTTATGCAGATTGAGATTCTCGGGGGTGGTGTTAATCCATCCAGACTGGCTGGTGGGATATGGGAGGCTCTGGTGACCACAGCTGCTGGACTCGCAGTTGGGATTATCTTCCTCATTTTGTATAATTCTCTTTCTGACAGGTTGAATGGTATTGTGAACGATATGAACAGAGTGAAGTCTGAGTTATCAATGCTCATGGAAGAATAGTTATGGATATTAAATCAAGGTTTAAAAGGAAGATAACATTTCCTGTAATCTCAATGGCTGACATTGTCCTTCTACTCTTGATATTCTTCCTTCTGACTTCCTCTTATCTTGTCCAACCAGGGATAAAGGTTCTTCTACCACGGACTTCCACAAAAGAGGCTCTAACTCAAAAGAGGGTAACCATAACGATAACAAAGAGCGGTGCTGTCTATCTGGAAGATAAACCAATTGATATTTCAAGACTTCCATATCTACTTGAAGGTGCAGAGAATAAAATAATACTCATCAAGGCTGATCGAGATGTTACAATAGATATGACAGTTAGGGTGATGGAGATGGCCAAAAAAGGTGGGGCAAGCAAGTTTGTCATTGCCACAACTCCAGAGCTTCAATGAATAGGAAGACAATTTCTCTTATCTGGACAATTATAATATATGGAGGTCTCATCGGTCTTTTTCTCTGGATTTCTGTTGATATAAAGGCTAAGAAAGATGAATTTGTGATGGTTGGATTCCAGAAGGTAGAAAACAGGGTGACAAAGGGTCTTCTTACCAGCTCGGGAGGGTCTGAAGGCGTATTCTCCCCTTTTGGTGATGTTCCGATTCAGTTGGAGAAAACAAAAAAGAGTTTAAACCCGCTCGAGAAACCTTCTTATAAGGGAGGAGAGTTATTAAGGAGAGGGGAAGGGAATGGAAAATTTAAGTTAATAGGAGAACTTTCCAAAAGAGAACTGATACATTTTGAAAAGCCAAAATATCCAACAGGAGCGAATGCGAACACGGAGGTGAAACTACAAATTTCTGCAAATCCTGATGGTACAATAAAGACTATAGATATCCTTAAGACCGGTGGTCTTCTCTTTGATCAAAGTGCGATACAGGCTGTTAGAGAATGGCGTTTCCAGCCTCTTCCTCCCTTTGCCGAGCAGAAAGTCCAGTCGGGAATCGTAACTATATACTTTGAAATAAAATGAACCTTCTCTTAACCCTATAACCTTAATGACATAGGGAAGACTCACTCTAAATGCTCTGGTAGGAAAATTATGATTACTGAAAATTTCAGGGTTTCCTGTAAGGAGTTTGAGGGGCCTCTGGATCTTCTCTTATACCTTGTGAGGAAGCAGGAAGTTGCAATTCGTGATATTTCTCTATCAAGAATTACAAGTGAGTATTTTCTCTTTATTAAAGATCTTAAAGAAATAGATTTTAATGGAGCCGGTGAATTTATAAGATATGCTGCAACCCTTCTTGCGATTAAAGCGAGGGAGATATCCAAAGAAGATATTGGTGAAGGAGAGGAAGAAGAATTAGAAACAAAGGAATCCCTTATTCAGAGGTTGGAAGAATACAAAAAATTCAAGGGGCTTGGTCTATACTTGAAGAAAAAACTTGAATTTGCGAATACAAAGTTCGAAAGACCCTCTTTTGATTTAGAAAAAAGGGTAGATATCTCTTTAGATGAATTAAAAGAGATTCTTGAATCGATAAAGAAGCAACAACCCATCATTCTCCCAACGACTATTTTATTCCATATTGATGACCTTATCGATAAATTATTGAAGAGTTTGAAAAAATCCAGAGAATTTTTTTTGTCCAAAATCGTAAAAGATTCTAAAAGCACGGAAAAAGTGGGGTTGTTCTTTGCCCTCTTGGAAATAATACGGAGGGGCAAAGCCAGAGCTATTCAAAAGGAACCCTTCGGAGAGATATTGGTGAAAAGGAGATGAATGTCAATTTTAATTCCCTTTAAAAGAATACAAACCAAAGACTTCTTTTGATGCGAGAATAGAGTTGTGGGAGAATACAAAGTGAAACTGGATGGGATAAAAGAAATGCCTCCTCCTTCATGCAGAGTCAATGCCTATGTAAAACTCAATGGGGAGAAGATAATCCTTAAAAAGTGGGTATTGGCAAAAGAATAAGAATCGATAGAGGTCTCCTCTTTTTTCCCATTTTACTTATTGGTATAGGGATAGCTCTTCAGTACAGTGCCAATTACCCGGGTGATCAAGCTTTCTTCTATAAACATCTAATATGGATAGCCATCTCTATCCCTTTTGGTTTTTTCGTTTTTCTCTACCCACTCAAGAGGATAAAAGATTTTGCTTCATTACTCTACGTTATTGGCATCCTTCTTTTAATTATTGTTCTATTTTTACCTAACAGCAATGGTCGTTGGATTAAGTTGGAAGCTCTACAATTTCAACCATCTGAATTAATGAAGGTTTTCTTCATTGTTTTTTTAGCGAAGTTCTTTACCAAATTTGATGATAAGAAAGTTTATTTCCCGGATCTTATACTTCCAATTCTATTTACCGCTTTTCCTATGATATTGGTTTTTCTTGAACCTGATATCGGAACCTCTGCTATTTTCTTTCTTATTTTCCTGGGAATGATGGGTTCTCTTAATATATCACCTCTCAGGTATTTTTTATATATCTCCCCTTTTCTTTCACTTTTATGCGGTTTTAATCTAATATCCTGGATTGTCTTTATGATACTTCTTATTGTTGCTCTAATAATTTCCGATCTAAAATTCAGACATTCTATTGCTCTATTTCTCTTGAACATAATGTTTGGAGCGTTTACACCGATTCTTGGGAATTTCCTTAAACCCTATCAGAAGGATAGGCTTACGAGCTTTCTAAATCCCTCTTGGGACCCAACCGGGGCTGGTTGGCATCTTCTCCAATCCAAGATATCCATTGGGTCTGGTGGTTTTTTAGGGAAGGGGTACCTTAATGGAATAATAAAGAATCTCGGATTCTTACCTCAGACAAGGACCGATTTTATCTTTGCCGTTTTGGGCGAGGAATTCGGTTTTCTCGGGACATTTTTTGTCCTTCTAATATTTGCTCTCTTTCTTTGGAGAATTCTTTTTGTTGCAGAAACCACCGATCAACCGTTTGGGAGATATCTCGGAATTGGAATATTCTTTTACTTTTTATCTCAGATTGCGGTCAACATTGGAATGACTGTAGGTCTACTTCCAGTTGTTGGTCTACCTTTGCCATTCTTAAGTTATGGGGGAACATCCATGTTTGTTTCCACTATTTTCATTGCCTTACTTCTTTCTATGAGGAGTGAAACCCATGCTTAGGATTCTTCAGAATATTGCCGACTTTATATTTCCTCCGCTCTGTGCTATATGTGGTAACGATTTAGATGGAGAGAAAGTCGTTTGCAAGGAGTGTTTTGGAAAGGTTCACTTTGTGTCTAACAGTCAATGCCGGATTTGCGGTAAACCTATAAAGTCTGGAACCATTTGTAAAAGTTGCAGGGAGAATCTACCTTCCTTTAATTTTGTTATCGGATGCGGTAGTTATGTGCCTCCCCTATCCAATATAATAAAACTTTACAAATACAACCGACGTCTTTCTCTATCAGAGCGTCTCGCAAGGTTGCTCTATTCATCATATCAAACAAGAGGAGATGTTAAGGGAATAAAATTGGTAACGTGGGTTCCTATGCGAAGAGCTAAGATTCGAGAAAGAGGCTATAATCAAAGTAGAATCCTTGCTCGGGAATTCACATTTATTGCGGGCCTTAAGAGTGTTAAACTCCTAAGGAAGGTAAAAAATATTCAATCCCAAACTAAGTTGTCCAGTTGTGAGAGATTGGTAAATGTTCGAGGAGCCTTCAGGGTAGACTATGAGATTCTTAATGCCCTGGATAGTGATTTAAAAAAAGAGGTTATACTTATTGATGATGTTCTTACAACAGGAGCTACATTAAACGAATGTTCAAAAGTATTAAAAAAAGCAGGTTTCTCGAGAGTTATAGGACTCGTCTCCGCTATTTCTCCCTGACGAGACGAGCAAATTGAGATTTTTTGCGAATTGCTTTGTTCTTATGTATTACACCTTTTTTTACTGCTTTATCAACCAGAGAATAACCAACTTTTAAGAGTTCCCTTGCCTTCTCGGGATCCGATTCTCCTTTAATAATGGTTGTTATGTTCTTAAGCCTTGTTTTTATCCCTTTATTTCTTTTTCTTCTCATCTCTGCAATCTTAACCCTCTTTTTTGCTGATTTTATATTTGGCAAATAACCTCCTTTTTTAAAAGGCGGCACCCGGATTCGAACCGGGGTATATCGGTTTTGCAGACCGACGCCTTCCCTCTTGGCTATACCGCCAGAAAAGAGCGGGAAACGGGATTTGAACCCGCGACTTTCACCTTGGCAAAGTGACGCTCTCCCACTGAGCTATTCCCGCTTTGAAATAATTATATTTTTCATCTCTATTTTGTCAAGAGGGACAATTCCTTGACAGTTTCTTAAAACTTGTTTATCAATTAATAATGAAGCGAGTCACAAAAATATCTGATAGGGTGTATTTTTACAATAGAGGTATTCCTTCCTCCAATACCACACTTATAAGAGGGGAGGTGAATATCTTGATTGACCCTGGTTACAATCCCAGAGGAGAAGTTCGTTCCCTTTTTCCTCTACTCAGTGAAGTAGGAATCAGTGTCCATGATATCCATGAAATATGGTTTACACATAATCATCCCGATCATACGCAGATGGCTTATTATCTTCTGCAAGAAAATGATAAGAAAGTGGTCTCTCATCCAATTACAAAGAGAGTTCTTGAGACAGAACCTCCTCTTTCCGGGTTAATCGAGATGGAAAAAGAAATGATTCGCCCAATACTAAATCGATTGTATCCAGGCCGATTGGGGAAAATAAGGAGTCTTGAAAGTTTGCTTTTCCATTCAATAAGACTCTATGGGAAACCTCTTTCTATTGGGGCGCATTCAATCAAGGTCAACGATTGCTTTACCAATGGAGAAAAAAGATATGGAATAAAGGTGCTGTTTCTTCCAGGGCATTCACCGGATGAAGTTGGATTTTTTCTTGATTCAACTCTTATAACCGGGGACCTTATTGCGACTTTCAATTTCAAGCGACCCGCTGTTCTCAATATCCCCTCATCAGATATTGATGATGCAATACAATCCATCGAGAAGATTCTGAACATTTCTCCTGAATGGATTCTGCCAGGTCATGGAAACTGTTCAAAGATTGATCGAAGCTCTATAAATGAAATATACAGGAGAACTATTGATTTAAGGAAATATGGAATATCCCTTATCAAAAGGACGCACTCTTTTTTCCATTATGCCTTTGGGTTGCAGAAAGCTTTGCCCTTAACAGTTAGGCTCCAGGAGAGGTTGGCTCTTATCCCCATAATCTATAAAAGTTATTTAAAGGAATTAGATATAGAAAGGTCTTCCTGAATAGAAGATTTTTTCAAAACCTTCTTTTTCTATCCTTATTCCTCCATCCAATTGGATTCCCATTACACGACCTTTAAATGTTTCCTTCGGTCCAACAATTCCAACCATTCTACCGATATCCTGATTTAAACTGAGATATCTTACATATATCCTTTCGAGTTCATTTCTTCCTATATCAATCCTTTTGATTATCTCTCTTGCTACTTCTTCAATAGGGAGATTTTTTTTAATAACCTCTTTTGCAGTTATTATCTTGCTATGCAAAAAATCAGGGAAATCTGAATTCTTCACATTTAGATTTAAGCCAATTCCTACAACTAATCCATCTTGGGCTTTTTCAATAAGAACACCCCCTATCTTCTTTGAATTTACAATTATATCATTTGGCCATTTCAGATGAACCTCTAACCCATAATTTTCTAAAGTCTCTGCAGTTGCCACAGAACTAACAAGAGAAAGAGACCCTCTACTCCCCGGGAACTTTTCTATCATTAAAGATAGCCATAGACCTCCCGGAGGTGAAAACCATCTATTGGAACCCCTTCCTTTCCCTGCAGTTTGAGTAATAGCGATTACTGAATCGAGATCAGAGAGTCTCTTTCTGTTCTTTTTAATCCACTCGTTTGTGGAATCAACTTCTTCTAATTTTATAATTTTTGGCATTTACTATTGATAAAAATATCATAAAAAAAGTCAACCTCAATTTTACCCCTTGACATCCTTCTTCTTGCATTTTAATATAGATATGCCAGTCGCACTAAGCGGGGTGCTAGCGGTACCCTTAACCTGTAATCCGCTATAGCAGGGCTGAAAGCTTGCATGAATTTATTTTCTTTTATTATGGGCTTCTGAAGAGGGCGATGAAGTTTGGGTCCTTCATAGAGTTAAACTTTGGACCCCGTCAGGTCCGGAAGGAAGCAGCGGTAAGAAGATTTTATCTCTGATGAAGGGGTGCCTGAATGGAGTTTTTCTTTGGGTGAACCGATAAAATAAAGTAGGTGAAGCAAGTTGTGCGACTGGTGGAAAACAAAATATGGGATATTTAGTTTTAACGCGAAAATATAGGCCACAGAATTTCAATGAAGTCATAGGACAACAACATGTTACTAGGACCTTAATGTCAGCTCTGAAGGATGGAAGAGTTGGGCATTCCTATCTATTTGCAGGTCCAAGGGGCGTGGGGAAAACATCTGTCGCACGCATCCTGGCTAAAGCTGTAAATTGCGAAAAAGGCGTGATGCAGAATCCCTGCAATGAATGTGGAACCTGCAAGGCGATCACAAAGGGAAATTCAGTAGATGTTATTGAAATAGATGGAGCATCCAATAGAGGCATTGATGAAATAAGGGATCTAAGAGCAGCAGTATCCTACATCCCATCCCAAACGAGATATAAGATATATATAATAGATGAGGTTCATATGCTCACCAAAGAGGCTTTTAATGCTCTCCTTAAGACTCTTGAAGAACCTCCTTCTCATGTTATTTTCATCTTTGCGACAACAGAGCCACAAAAGGTCCCAAAAACAGTTCTTTCACGCTGTCAAAGATTCGATTTCAGGCTACTCACGGAAAAGGAAATCTTTCAGAAATTGAAGAAACTCATTGAATTAGAATCTGTGGAAGCAGATGATGAATCTTTATCATTAATAGCATCTCGAGCAGAAGGGGCAATAAGAGATGCAGAAGGAATGCTTGAACAATTGATTTCCTATTCCAAAGGGAAGATTATATCGAAAGATGTTAGAGAGGTATTCGGATTTATAGGGGATGAACTCTATATAAAATTATTTAAAGGGATATCGACCCGTGACGAAGCTTCTATCATTGAAGGTGTAGAGGAAGTGGCTCAGAAAGGCTGTGATTTGATGGAATTTACATCTGGATGGCTCAAATTCCTACGCCGCCTGCTCTTATGTAATCTTAGAATTAAAGATCCCACTACTGTAGAGGTTAATGAGAATGTGGTTAAACTTGCAAAAAGTGTATCTGTTGAATTTATAACAGCGGCCCTAAATCTTTCTGCGGATCTCGAAAAGGATATAAAAAACATTTCCTACTCACCTATTTATCTTGAATTAGCGATGCTAAGAATGGCACAGATACCGGATCTCAGGGATATAAATGCATTAATAGAAGAAATCTCAAAACCCTCCTCAAAAGAAAAGAAACATGTTGAGCCTTCTCAAGGAGAATCCACTATTAATTATAGGAAGACAGAAGTTGAGCCAAGAGAGGTATGGGAAAGGATTGTCCAGGCTATCAATGGAACCCGTGGTAATAATTTCCTTAAGGTTTTCTTGAAAGATGCTGATGTTGTCTCATTTAATAATAACTGCCTGCGATTGAGAGTTTCCTCAACCCATAAAGAACACTTAAAAGAGAATATCGGTTTCTTGAAAGAAGCCGGAAAAGATGTAATGGGGGAGGATATAGAGATTGATATAATAGCTTCTGAGAAACCCGTTGAGAAAGCCTTAAGAGCTCATCCAATGGTCAAGAAGATAAAGGAGATTTTTAATGCTGAGGAATATATTTGATTCGGAATCTCTTAAGAAGAAGGTTGAAGAGATAAAAAATGAGTTAGAAAAGGAGAAGATCGTTGCTGAAAGTGGTGGAGGTATGGTGAAAGTCCGTCTGAATGGGCTTGGTGAGATTACTAATTTAGAGATTGAAGACGGCTTGTTTAAAGGAGAAGATAAGGATATGACCGAGGATCTAATAGTTGCAGCCATCAACAAGAGCAAAGAAAAGGTAAAGGAATTATGGCAGGAGAAATTGAAAGACTTCCTTGGATTTTTGCCTCTACCCGGAATAAATGATTTAATAACGTGAAGCCCCCAAAGATATTCTTGCATCTTACCCAAGCGCTTCAAATCCTACCAGGAATTGGAGAAAAGTCTGCCAATAGAATAGCATTTTATCTCCTTTCAAATTCCAAAGAGGGTAGGAAAATTGCTGTCTCTTTAGAGAAAGTCCTGGCTGATATAAAATTCTGTAGTGTCTGTGGCAATATAACGATTGAAGATCCCTGTTTAATCTGCAGTTCTCTGGAAAGGGACAGATCTACTATTTGTGTTGTTCAGAAACCAATGGATGTTTTTGCAATTGAAAGGGCAGGGATTTATAATGGCTTATACCATGTTTTGGGCGGCCTTCTTTCCCCTCTGGAGGATACGGGTCCAGAGGATATAAATATTACTTCTTTAATCAAGAGAGTGAAAGGAGGGAACACCGAAGAGGTTATTATTGCGACAAATCCAACAACGGAGGGTGAAGCCACAGCAATACATCTTGAAGGAGAACTAAGGCCCCTTGGTGTAAAGGTGACTCGAATTGCCCGTGGTATCCCAGTTGGAACCGATCTTGATTTTGCAGACGACATAACCCTTCTTAGAGCTTTGGAAGGGAGAAGAGAATTCAAGGGTTAAGGAAGGGGTTGACAAAGTGTTTTTTAAAGCTATATTTAAATTTGACGCGGGGTGGAGCAATCAGGTAGCTCGTTGGGCTCATAACCCAAAGGTCGTGGGTTCAAATCCCACCCCCGCTATTTTTATTATCATATAATTTTATATGAGTTTTATAGTAGCAATTGATGGAACCTCAGGATCCGGAAAGACAATAACAGCGAGAATGGTTGCAGAGCGTCTTGGTTGGATGTACCTGGATACAGGGGCAACTTATAGAGCAGTGACCTATTGGGTTTTAAAACAGGGAAAGGATCCTGAGAATGAGAAAGAAGTTACCCAGCTATTAGAAGGTTTAGATTTAGATGTGAAAAATACCGAAGAAGGACAAAGAACATATGTTAATGGTGAGGATGAAACTAACAAGCTCAGAACGGATGAGATTGATCGATGGGTGACCCCTGTATCGAAAATGACCACAGTTCGAGAATGGTTGGTAAGAGTTCAGAGGAAGATAGTAGATGGCAAAAATGCTGTTGTTGAGGGTAGAGATATTGGAACTGTTGTTTTCCCCAATGCGGATCTAAAGATATATATGGATGCCAAATTAGAGGTTAGGGCAGAGAGAAGAAAGAAACAAAAAGGCGAGGCTAAGGATATAGAAGAGGTGAAGAGAGATCTCCTGCGAAGAGATTATCACGATTCAACAAGAAAGGATAGCCCTCTTAAGAGAAGCCTTAATGCTCTTAGCCTTGATACCACTTCCCTTTCTATAGAAGAGCAGGTGGAGAGGGCTGTTTCAGAAATAAAACATCTGAATGAGAGCACGTCTTCAATATAAATACGGTGTATCTATACTGTACCATTCTTTTGGAATCCTATTTGGTCTAAAAATAGAAGGTGTATCAAATGTGCCAAAAAATGGAAGAGTTATTCTTGCGTGCAACCATCGTTCTAATTATGATCCTCCTTTGGTAGGATGTTGTATTCATACACGTCCCATCTATTATTTTGCTAAGAAGTGTCTCTTTAACTCCAGGTTCTCATCCGAGTTTCTTAAAAGCCTCAACGCAATCCCCGTTGATACCGAGAATCTTAGTGTCAAAACAATGAAGAAGTTTATAAATCTTCTAAAAGAAGGAGAAGCCCTAATGGTTTTTCCTGAGGGGACTAGATCAAAAACTAATGAGTTCTTAGAAGCACAGCCAGGTGTTGGGTATCTTTCATTGAAAACCAATACGATGGTGCTGCCTGTATTTATCAAGGGAACTCATGAACCAATGATAAGACATTTCTTTCGAAGATCTCCTCTATTGGTAAAATTTGGCAAACCCATCTATCCTTATTTTAAAAAGGTAAGCAAAGAAAATGCCAGGGCGTTTTCTAATCTAATACTCGAGGAAATAAAGAAGTTGGCTTGATGAAGATCATAATTGCTAAAGATATAGGTTTCTGTTTTGGTGTAAAGCGAGCAATAAAGATTGCTCGAGATACGAGAAAGAAGACCGATGAAAATGTCTGGACTTTAGGTTCTATTATCCACAACCCTCAGGTTGTGGATAAGCTGAAAGGAGAAGGAATTGTGCCTGCAAATGACCTCGATGAGATTGATTCAGGTTATGTTATAATTAGATCTCATGGAGCCCGCCCTGAAGTACTCCAGGAAATCAAAAAGAGAGGTTTTACCGTAGTGGATGCTACCTGCCCTCTTGTCAAAAGGGCCCAGGAGAAAGCAAGGAAACTCTCAAATGAAGGCTATGAGACTTTTGTGATTGGAGATAAGGAACATCCAGAAATAATGGGGATTGTGGGGCAAACTGAAGGAAGAATTCAGGTGATAGATACCAGATGCGATTGGTCCATTGATGAAAAGGAAAAAGTAGGTTTGATCGCGCAGACTACCCAATCGTTAGAAACCCTTGAAAAAGTAATCCAGAAAATACTCCCTAAAGTAAAGGAATTGAGAGTTTTCAATACTATTTGTGATGTAACAAACAGGAGACAAAAAGAAGTTAAAAAACTTGCCAGGGGGTCAGATCTTATGATTGTGATTGGAGGCAGGAAGAGTGCTAATACTTCAAGATTAGCTTCAATCGCCAGAGAAGAGGGTTGTAAAACATGTCATATAGAACAGGCGGAGGAACTTAAAGGTGAGTGGTTTACCCCTAAAAGTAAGGTTGGTGTTACAGCTGGGGCTTCAACGCCTGATTGGATAATAAAAGAAGTTGTTAGTAAATTGGAACAAATGGATAAAAAGGAGGAAATACTACATGGACGAAGAATTAGATCCCGTGATTGAACCAATAAGCGAGGAGGAAGCAACCAATTTACTGGATAAGTATGTTGAGAATGCATCTCCAGAAACTGGCCTGGTTAAAGGGAAAATAGTCAAGATTACAGAGAACGAAGTTTTGGTAAATGTGGGTCTGAAATCAGAAGGCATAATACCGATTGATGATTTTAATTCGGTTTCGGATTTCCAAGTGGGTGATGCGGTTGATGTTTACCTCGATGATATAGGAGGTGCTCGAGGTCTTGCAATGATTTCAAAGAGAAAGGCAGATTTCATTAAAGTCTGGGATGATGTGAAGAAGGCTTACCAGGAGGGAATACCTGTTGAAGCGGAGGTGGTGAGAAGGGTGAAAGGTGGTCTGATGGTCAAAATTTTTGACACAGAATCCTTTCTCCCGGGTTCCCAGATTGATATAAGGCCAGCAAGAGAAGTTGATATTGAAATTGGGGATAAGTTTGATGTTCGGATCATAAAGGTAAACTTCAAGAGGCGAAATATTGTGGTCTCAAGGAGAGTCCTTATAGAAGAGGAGCAGCAAGCCAGAATTGAGAAATTCTTTGAGGAGATTAAGGAAGGAGAAGTGATAGAAGGTACAGTTAAGAACATCACTGAATTTGGGGCTTTTATCGATCTTGGAGGAATAGATGGACTACTCCATATAACCGATATGTCCTGGGGTAGAATCAATCATCCTTCTGAAATGCTCTCCATCGGGAATAAGGTTAAGGTAAAAGTGAAAAGGGTGGATAAAGAGGCTAAAAGGATCTCCCTTGGAATGAAACAGTTGAACCCAGATCCCTGGAAGAATATCCAGGAGCGCTATAAGATTGGGGATCAGGCTAAAGGAAAAGTGGTATCCCTTATGGATTATGGAGCATTCGTGGAACTCGAACCAGGGGTTGAAGGTCTGATCCACATCTCAGAGATGTCCTGGACAAAACATATCAAACATCCATCAGAGGTAATGAAGGTCGGAGAAGAAGTAGATGCGATAGTTTTGGAGGCGGATGAGAAAGCCAGGAAGGTCTCGTTGGGTCTCCGTCAGGCTATCCCAGACCCCTGGGAGAATGTCCAAGAAAAATATCCTGAAGGCTCTGTTGTTAAAGGCAAAGTTGTCAATCTTACTTCTTTTGGGGCCTTTATCCAATTGGAAGAAGGGGTAGAAGGTCTTCTCCATATTTCTGATATATCTTGGACTAGAAGGATCAATCATCCCAGGGATACGTTTGATAAAGGGGAAATGATCAAGTGTAAGGTTCTTTCTATCGATCCTAAAGAAAGGCGAATTTCCCTGGGTTTAAAACAGCTTAAAGGAGATCCCATAAAAATCTTTGTAGAAAAATACCCTGTGGGGAGCAATGTTGTTGGGAAAATCTATGAAATGCTTCCAAGAGGGGTTATTGTTTCTCTTGGCAAAGGTCTGAAAGGATTTGTTCCATTTTCGCATCTGGCAAAGGAGAATATGAAAAAGCCCAAAGATAGATACTCATTGGGGGAGAAATTAAAATTGAAGGTTATAGAGATTGATGTTGATAGAAGGAATATTGTTCTCTCTGAGAAGGAGTATTTTGAAAAACAGAAGGAAAAGTACGAAAAACCAAAGTCTCATAAGGAAGAAGATTCACTAGATGCAATGATGGAGGAAGGAGAGGAGTAAAATTGCTTTATTCAACTGAAAAGGTAAATACTAAATATATCGTTGTGGTTGGTGGTGTGATGAGTGGAGTTGGAAAGGGAATAGCTACAGCATCAATAGCAAGGATAATGGAGAATTACGGGTATTCCTCCACCGCTATAAAAATTGATCCATATATTAACTATGATGCAGGAACTCTTAGACCGACTGAACATGGGGAAGTATGGGTAACGGATGATGGAGGCGAGATAGATCAGGACCTTGGCAGTTACGAAAGATTTCTCTCGAAAGACATTCCAAAGAGAAACAATATTACAACCGGGCAGATATATAAGAGAGTTATTGATCGGGAAAGATCGGGTAAGTATCTTGGAAAGACCGTTCAATTCATTCCCCACATTCCTGAAGAAATTATCAGGAGAATAGAGGAGGCTTCGAAGGGCTTTGAAGTGGCGATAATTGAAATTGGAGGAACAATTGGTGACTATGAGAATATACCCTATCTCTTTGCAGTAAAGAGCCTATCTCGTTTGGAAGGCAGGGATAATGTTGCTGTCGTGATGCTTACCTACTTGCCAATTCCCTCCCACATCAATGAGATGAAGACCAAACCGGCTCAACAGGCAATCAGACAACTTTCAGAGCATGCAATATTTCCGGATATTATTCTCTGCCGGGCGAAGGCACCCTTGGATCGGGTGAGGAAGGGGAAGATTGAAACCTACGCCAATATTGAAGCTGAATATGTTATTTCTGCCCCTGATGTAGATTGCGTATATGAAGTTCCCTTGAATTTTGAGAAAGAGAATTTGGGAAAGAAACTACTTAAGCGTTTAAGACTTCCCGCAAAGCAAAAACCAGATTGGAGTGGCTGGAGGAAACTACTTAAGGGAATAACCAATCCTGAAAAAAAACTAAGGGTTGCAATGGTATGTAAATATCTTGATATTGGTGAATTTTCTCTTAAGGATTCTTATATCTCTGTATCTCAGGCTCTCGTGGATGCAGGGGCAAGGGAGAAAGTTGGAGTTTCCATCAAATGGATCGATGCCAAGGATATCCAGGAGAGTGGAACAGAGTGTCTTGAAGATGTTGATGGTATCATTGTCCCTGGAGGCTTTGGTTCATCAGGAATCCAGGGGAAGATAGAAGCCATTCGTTATGCAAGAGAAAATAATATTCCATACCTTGGATTATGTCTGGGCATGCAACTCGCACTGGTTGAGTTTGCAAGGAATGTTATGTGCCTTCCTGATTCAAACTCAAGGGAATTTGATCCTGAAAATATTCATCCAATAGTTGATTATCTCGGAGAACAGAGAAAGATTTTAGAGAAAGAAAAATTTGGTGCTACAATGCGTTTGGGGGCTTATGCTGCGCAGTTAAAGAGGAACTCAAAGGTAGCCAGATGGTACAAAGAGACAGGCAGATTGGAAAAGGACAGGGAGAGATTAAAAAACATTAAGGAGAATTTTAGATTGGGAGTTATAGATGAAAAAGAGCCGGTGGTCCTTGAACGGCATCGTCATCGATATGAAGTTAATCCCGATTATATCAGTGATTTTGAGGAATCAGGAGTTATATTTAGCGGATTTCATAGACCTCTTCAGGGGAAACCTCTTATGGAATTTATGGAATTACCGAATCACCCATTCTTTGTTGCAACACAGGCGCATCCAGAATTCAAGTCCCGACTTGAAGACCCAGCTCCTCTCTTTGTAGGTTTTATAAGAAGTATTCTTTCTAAGTGAACCTTGCCTATTATCCCAAAAGATCCTTAGCCCATTCTCTTGATCCTCGAGTAAAATTAATTTTTGTCTTTATCTTTGTGGTAACTGTTCTTTATGAACAGAACTTTCTGGCATATAGTTTTCTCGGAGGAATAGTTGTGTTACCTTTTTTCTTCTCAAAACTTCCACCTCTGAAGATTATAAAAGGGTTTATTCCATTTTTGATCCTGGTGGTGGTAACTATTCTATTCCATTTTTTCTTAACACCAGGTGAGGTTGTGTTTGCATTTGGTCCATTGACTGGGACTCTGGATGGTTTTAATAGGGGCATTCTCTTTTCCCTGCGGATACTTCTCATTATCCTGAGTACAATGCTTTTGGGTTTTACAACCTCTCCCATTGATTTTGCTGAAAGTTTTTCCGGATTTTTTTCTCGATTTAAATCAAGGACAGCAAGAGAGGTCCCTATGATTATGATATTTGTTTTAAGATTTATTCCCTTGTTAATCAGGGAGGGAAAGAGAATAGTTACAGCGCAGAGGGCAAGGGGTGGGAAGGTGAGATTTGGAAGGGAATTTTTCACCATATTGTTTCCTGTGGTGAATTGCGCGCTAAAGAGGGCAGATCAGCTTGCTCTTGCGTTGCATGCGAAGGCTTATGAACCTGGCTCAATGAGGACTTCTATCAGGGAATTTCACTTTATGCCGATAGATTATCTCTTTATAGGTTATTCTCTTTTGCCCATAGTTGTTGTGGTTCTTATCGATTAATATTATGCATTAATAAATCATCCTGGAGGTGTTAAAGGAACCTCGCCGAGGGTTGACTTTTTAACTCTTTCTGGATATTATAAAATTATGAATATTCTTTTATTGCTATTTGGAACTACAGTAATGATAGGGGAAATAGAAGGGATTATTGGTCCAGTAACTGCAAACTATGCAACCCGTGTAATCAAAAGAGCAGAGGGTGAGAATGCAGAAGCCTTAATATTCCTTATTGATACACCTGGAGGTCTGGATGAGGCAATGAGGTCGATAATAAAGGAAGAATTGAATTCTTCTGTTCCTATAGTTGTTTATGTGCATCCATCTGGAGCAAGGGATGCTTCAGCCGGGGTATTTATTACACTTGCAGCTCATATTGCCGCTATGACTTCCGGAACCAATATAGGAGCAGCCCATCCTGTAGCTATTTCCCCCGGAGGTGGAGGAGAGCAGAAAATAGATAAGACTATGGAGGAAAAGATAACTCAGGATGCAGTGGCCTATATACGGTCTATCGCTGAAAAGAAAGGAAGGAACGCTGACTGGGCTGAGAAGGCTGTCAGGAAATCTGCATCTATAACCGCGAAAGAGGCTTTAAAGTTGAATGTAATCGATTTTATTGCTTCTTCGGTGGATGAATTATTGGAAAAAATAGATGGTATGGAGGTAACATTACCACAGGGAACTAAAAAACTGAATACGAAGGGTGCAGAGAAGAAAAGGATTCCAATGAACTGGAAGGAAGACTTCTTGAAGTTGATATCTAATCCAAATGTTGCGTATATCCTATTTATTCTAGGATTCTACGGTCTTATATTCGAGGTAACACATCCTGGTGCTATTATACCGGGTTTCCTTGGCGCCCTCTCCCTTGTCCTGGCCTTCTTCGCCTTTCAGACCCTTCCGGTTAATTATGCTGGAGTTGCACTGATTATCCTTGGAATTGCTATGTTTGTTATGGAGATCCTAACACCCACTTTTGGGCCATTAACTATAGGAGGAATAATTGCAATGACATTGGGTTCTATGATGTTGATAAATACCAGTGCTAAATTTCTGCAGATATCCAGACCAATAATCCTTGCCGTGGTTGGCACGACTGCAGCATTCTTCTTATTTGCCTTAGGAGCATTGATAAAGGCTATGAGGAGAAGACCTACCACAGGGAAGGAGGGTTTCATAGGGGAGGTAGGAAAAGCAGTAAGTGCTATTAACTCCACCGAAGGGAAAGTATTTGTTCGAGGAGAGTACTGGAATGCTTTCTCGGATAAGAAAATCAAAGAAGGAGAAGAGGTGGAGGTCGTTGAGATTGATCGTTTAAAACTTAAAGTCAGAGAAAAGGAGGTATAATGGGTTTTGGTCCATTAATAGTTGTTGTAATAATAGTTCTAATACTCCTCGCTAATGCAATAAACATCCTTCAGGAATATGAAAGAGCGGTTGTATTTCGTCTTGGCAGGTTTGTTGGAGTTCGCGGTCCTGGCTTTGTTCTTATTATCCCATTTATTGAAAGGATTGTCCGTGTAAGTCTTCGTGTTGTAACCCTTGATGTTCCAACCCAGGATGTGATAACGAGGGATAATGTATCGGTCCAGGTGAACGCTGTTGTCTATTTCAGAGTTATGGAACCTGAAAAGGCAATTATTGAAGTTCAAGACTATCAATTTGCAACCTCTCAGATATCCCAGACAACTCTTAGATCAGTTGTTGGTAGTGTTGAGTTGGACGGGCTTCTATCAGAACGGGATAAACTAAATAAAGAACTCCAGGCCATCATAGATAAACAGACAGATCCCTGGGGTATAAAGGTTTCCACTGTTGAGATAAAACATGTTGACCTACCTAAGGATATGCAGAGGGCGATGGCGCGCCAGGCAGAATCAGAAAGAGATAGAAGAGCAAGGGTTATTAATGCGATGGGAGAATATCAGGCTGCAGAGAAGTTGGTAGCTGCTGCACAATTGATGGAAAAATCTGGTATTACAATTCAATTGCGCTACTTACAGACATTGAGTGAGATCGCTGCAGAGCACAATTCCACAACCTTATTCCCTATCCCAATTGATCTCTTTAAACCTTTCCTGAACCTATTCAAAGGGGAAAGAGTAGCTGCTAATGTAAATCCAGAGGGCTTCATCACTAATGATGATGAAGAGGAAGGAGAGAAAGCATAAACGGCTAAGGGAAAGGTAAGCTGGATTACTTACTACTTCCCACCTATGGGTATGGGGGGTATTCAACGAGTCTATAATATACCCAGGAATCTAAAAAAAATAGGGTGGGATATTAATGTGTATACCCCTTATCCCCCTTCAGGTTATCCAAGAGGTGAAAATCTTCCTTCTGAGGATAACTTGAATGTTATAAGGTTTTTTTCCCCAGACCCTCTACACCTTCTTCCAGGAAGTGTTTCAAAACCAGGCAGTGGGAAAAGAGATTATCTCTCCTTCCCGGATAATAAAGTTCCCTGCCTTCCCTTCCTCTGGAAAAATCTCAAGACTGCGGATGTAGTTGTAACTTCTTCACCGCCTTTTTCGCTTCTTCTTACAGGTTTTAAAATCAAAAATACTCCTTGGGTAATTGACTACCGTGATCCTTGGACTGGCAGTTACCTCGGACGGTATCTATTTAGATGGGAAGAAAATCTTGCAAAAGCAGTTGAAAAATATTGCATTCATAAGTCTTCTGCTGTAGTTACAGTTACGGAAAAGATTATGGAATATTTAACCCATCAATATCCAGAAGATAGGGAGAAGATCCATTTGATCAGAAACGGTTATGATGGAGATGATTTCCCAAAATCTTTCAAAAGAGAGAAGGATAACAACACAGTTATAACTTATATGGGAACCTTTAACAATCTCGTTACCCCCGATCTTATTTTTGAGGCTTTTAGAGAGCTATTCAAGATAAAACCTGATATCAAGGATAATATCGTTTTCAAACACATTGGATATTCGAGTGTTGGAGGTTTAGATAGAAGGGCAAATAAAGTTGAACTTAAGAAATTTATATCCACAGGTTATCTGCCTCACAAGGAGGCTTTATCAGAACTAATGGATTCAGACATCCTCCTTTTATTGGGAGGGAAGAGAGACGAGGGGAATTGGATTGTGACAGGAAAGATTTATGAGTATCTTCGCTCAGGGCTTCCTATTGTTGCAGTGACAAATAACAAAGAGATTCAGAACCTCGTCAACTCATCTGGATTAATAATTGATTTTGAACCAGAATCTATTGCTCGAGGAATTCTCAAGGTCATTCTGAATCCAGATTCCTTCAAACCCGTGTCCAACTACAAGGATTATTCATGGGAAAACCTAAGCAGGAAATACGCAAACCTCCTATCATCAGTTTTGTAGTTGTAAATTATAATGGTGGAAAATACTTAAGAAATTGCCTTTCCTCAATAAAATCCCAGGCTGTAGAGGCTGAGTGTATCGTTGTTGACAATGGATCATGGGATAATTCCCGAGAGGTAATTGAAGAATTCAACGTTAAAGCAGTTTTTAATAAGAGGAATAGAGGCTATCCTGAAGGTGTAAATCAGGGGTTAAAAAGAGCGAGAGGTAATTATATATTCCTTCTAACTCCCACAACTTATCTCCAAGAAGATACAGGATGCAGGATGATTAAAGCGGGCAGAGAAGGTAATATTGGAGTTGTTGCACCCAAGATAGTTGATAATGGAGGCAATGTAATCCATTCGATCAGGGCTATCCCTACCTCTCTATCGTTTATCTGGGAACTATTTGGTGGTTCCATGTTATTTCCGAGGATACAATTCTTTAGACCCTGGAAACTTCCTCATTTTGATTATTCCAAAAGAGGGGAAGTCGAACAACCAATGTCCTGTGCCCTACTAATAAAAAAGGAAGTGATTGAAGAAGTTGGATTCTTTGATACAAATTTTTTTCTTTATTTTTCCGATGTTGATTTTTCAAAGAGGGTCCTTAAGAAATACAGGATATTTTATCTTCCCGATGCTGTTGCAATTCATAAGAGAGGAGGAATTACACAGAGTCTTGGCCCGAAGCAAATTCTTTTTTTTCACAGGGATCTAATCCAGTATCTTAAGAAACATCATCCTGTTGCTCTCTACTTCCTTGGTATGCCAATTATAGCTGTTGGAGAAATTAGGTATCTATTCGTTAAAATTCTTCAGTTTTTTCAAAAAACTTGAGCTTTGTGGAGAATTAATTTCTTACCTTGATAATTATTAGGATAATATTAATATCATCCAAAGAATGATGTGATTTAGTTAGATAAAAGGAGAAAACGAATGAAAAGAGTTGGTATTATAACAAAAGGTAGTAGCGAAATGATGCGAAAATCTTTTGAGAATACATTTTACAAATTCATGGAAAAACCAGAACCGAGATTCGATGAGGATTTTGGCATTTATGTTCATGTTCCATTCTGTCCAACAAAATGTTCTTTCTGCCCTTTTTATAAAGAATTATTCGCTGAAGAATTGAAAGAACAATATATGGAGGCAATTTGTGGGGAAATAGAAGAAACAGATATGGAGGGACAATCAAGATGGGTTTATTTTGGGGGTGGGTCTCCAAATACTTTAACAATAGATGAGTTAGGGAGAATAGTTGGTTGCTTTGAGAGTAAAGTTAAAATAGAGGAAATGGGTATTGAATTACTGCCGATATTTGTAAGCTTTGAGTATTTAAGGGGTCTTAAAGAATGCGGATTCACAAAAATAAGTATAGGGGTTGAGAGTTTTTCTAAAGAGGTAATATGTAAAACAGGGAGAAAAACTTCCACTTATGAGCATTTAAAGCAAATTATTGAGTTTGCTCGATCTCTTGGGTTATGGGTAAATGTGGATATGATGGTCGGTCTTCCAGATCAAGATTCAAACATATTTAGAAAGGATATTCAAAGGATAGCAACAATTTATCCTGATCAGATAACTATATATCCATTTATGGTTATAGGAAGAATGAAGGCAACCCCTGGTATACCTGCAGATGAACAGTTTCAGCTCATTGAAGAAGTTGGAGAGAGATTATCTAAAAATGGTTATGGTAGAAAGGGCGTCTGGACTTTTACTCTCGGAGACGATATTTACGATTCCTCAAGAGATGAACTGACTGAGGATTATGCTGGATTCGGACCATCCGCTTTCTCAACTTATGGAAACTGGAAAGTGGTAAATCCTGAAATAGAAGTCTATCTTAAGGATTTTGAAAATGGCAAGAAAATGGGATTTGTTGCCAAAAAGAGTAAAGCAAGCGATGAATGGAGAAAATTTGCGAGGATGATTTACGATCTGAGATACGATAATAGTTTTGAGTTTCCGTTTTATATTAAGTCTTTTATCTCCCTTATGAAACTTACAGGGTATATTAAAGGGGAAAGTCTAACTGAGAAAGGCAAGATTTTCGCTCATAAGATAACCAAAACCGTTGTGGAATCCCTACCATTTCCAATCCAGAAACCTGATTGTATCGAAAATTACAATGAATACATTTCGTATAAAAACACCATCCTAACTTCAAATTAAAAGGAGGTAATATGAGAAGAGGGTTTTTTCTTTTGCCTGTTTTTGTTTTATCAATAAACCTGCTGGCATTTAATCAGATGGAATATGCAAAAAAGCAAGATGACATAGTAGTTATTAAGACTGACTATGGCACCATCCAAATTGCTATGTTTAAAGATAAAGCGCCGAGAAATGTCCAGAATATTATTAAATTGGTGAAGGAGGGTTTCTATAATGGGTCTACCTTTCACCGTGTTATCCCTGGTTTTGTCATTCAGGGAGGAGACCCTAACACGAAGGATAATGATCCTTCCAATGATGGATATGGGGGCCCAGGTTACTACATAGAAGATGAGTTCTCAAAAGATCTTCATCATCTACCAGGGACCATTGCAATGGCAAAGGCAAAACCTGATCAAAATGGCTCCCAGTTTTACATCTGTCTGGATACATTAAAATATCTTGATGGAAAATACACCATTGTAGGGCAACTCATAGAAGGGATGGATGTAGTCTTTAAGATATCCCAGGTTAAGACAGATAAAAAGGATCGTCCCATAAAAGATGTCATTATGAAAAAGGTCTATCTAAGGGAAAAAGAAAGAAAGTAGTGAGTGATAAAGAGGAGGGAAAATGTTATTGTTAAAGAATGGAGAGGTTCATACCCCTTTTGATGTAAAAAAGAACTGCGATATCCTTATCGATAAGGGAAAAATAAAAAAAGTTGGTATGGATATCGAAGATAATGCCAGGGTAATTGATGTATCAGGAAAGATTGTAACCCCGGGTCTAATCGATGCCCACTGCCATGTTGGAATCTATGAAGAAGCAATTGGTGAACCCGGTGCTGATGGCAATGAAATGACGGATCCAATAACCCCCCATCTTCGAGCAATAGATGCGATAAATCCCCTGGATCTCGGTTTTAAGGATGCATACCAGGCTGGAATAACATCCCTCTTGACAGGCCCTGGGAGCGGAAATGTTATTGGAGGTCAAAACCTCGTTGTAAAGACAGCAGGTTCACCCATTATCGATGAGAGAGTTGTGCTGGATCCTGCAGGGATGAAGATGGCTCTCGGTGAAAACCCAAAAAAGGTTTACAGCGAACAGAAAAAGGCCCCCTCAACCAGGATGGCGAATGCGGCTCTTCTTAGAGAAGCTCTTTCCAAGGCAAAAGAATACCTTGAAAAGAAGGAAAAAGGGAATAATGAAGCTCCGGGTTACGATGCAAAATCAGAAGCCCTTTCTATGGTTCTAAAGAAGGAAATCCCGATTCGGGGACATTCTCACCGAGCAGATGATATGGCAACATTTATAAGAATAAGGGACGAATTTGGGGTTGACCTGGTGATAGAACATGGAACAGAATCCCATTTAATAGCGGATTTTGTAGCAAAAAAGGGTGTACCAATTGTGGTTGGGCCTTCCCTTTCTGCAAGAACAAAGGTTGAACTGAGAGAGATCTCATTCAAGACTTCGAGAATTCTATACGAAAAGGGGGTTCTCTTTGCAATAATGACTGATGCACCAGTTATACCCATAAATTCTTTACCTCTTATGGTTGGCTATTCCATCAAAGAAGGTCTTCCCTGGGAAGAGGGTCTTAAGGCAGTAACCTATAATGCTGCAAAGATCTGTGGGGTATCCAACCGCATTGGTTCCATAAAAGAAGGGATGGATGCAGATGTTGCAGTCTTTGATGGAGATCCATTCTCCTTAAAGGGTAAATGTGTTTATACAATTATAGATGGAAAAGTGGTGTGGAAGAGGAAAGACAAGAAGTAAAAAATGCGGAAGAGGGGATTCGAACCCCTATGGCTAAAAGCCACTGGACCCTGAACCCAGCGCGTCTACCTATTCCGCCACTTCCGCTTGTGTAAATAAAATATAGTGAATCATTCTTTACTGTCAAGACTCTTATTGTGTGCTTGACAAAAGAGAGTATATTGATATTATTTATATAAATGGATTACGAGACTTTTTACGGTTTTAGGGAAAAACCTTTTTCAACTTCTCCTGATGAGAGATTTTATTATAATAGCCCTCAGCATTCAAAAGCCATGAAGAAGCTTATGCATGGGGTTGAAAATGGTTTAGGTCTCTGTATTCTTGTTGCAGACATTGGGATGGGGAAAACCACTCTTGCAAGGAGAATGTTAAGCCTCTTTTCTTCTAATAACGATTATGAGGTATCACTCCTTGTGATAGTTCATCCTGATATCACTGCCGGATGGTTTTTGAAGAAGATATCCCTTCAACTGGGTGTGGAAGTTGGGGGTGAGGAACGATTAGATTTAATATCCGGTCTTTATGAAAAATTGAGTGAATACTATAATAATGGCAAAAAAATTGCAGTTATCATAGATGAGGCGAATATGCTTCGAGGTAGAGATACAATGGAGGAAATTCGCGGACTCCTGAATATCGAGACCCAGTCCATGCACCTCTTAAATTTCCTGCTTTTTGGCTTGCCTGAAATGGAAGAGCATCTACGTCAGGATGAAGCCCTTTACCAGCGAATTGCTATAAGGACTACCCTTATACCTTTGAGTCCCAGATCCGTTGAGAGATATATAATACATCGGATAAAGGTTGCAGGAGGTGAACAGATACCGTTTACCCAGGATTGTTTCAAGTTGATTCATGAATATTCCGGAGGTAGGCCAAGAATGATTAACATAATCTGTGAGAATGCCCTTCTTGAAGGTTTTCTTGAGAATAAAAAAGAGATCGGTCCAGATCTTATAGAGATCGTTCTTAAGGATTTTGCATTACTAAAGGATGAGAATGATTGAATTTATAAAAGGAGAGGGAGGGGGGAATGATTTTGTCCTTATTCCTCACAAAGATAATTTTAACTTTTCCAAGTTTGCTTCCAGGATCCTTCGGAGGGGTTTCTCAGTGGGGGGAGATGGGCTTATTGTAATGGATGGGAAAAGGATGAGATTCTTCAATCCCGACGGGAGAGAGGTTCCTTTCTGTGGAAATGGGGTTAGGGTCTTTTTCTATCTTCTTTATCTGCAGGGAAAGGTGAAAGAGAAAGGAGAAATAAAAACAGGTGCAGGAGAGGTTAAACTTACTTGCAATGATAAAGGTATGGTAGGTGCTCTGATGCCTGAGATCGAGATTGGGAGGAGAATGGAGGATGGGGTAATGATATATTGTGGGGTTCCTCATCTCGTGATCCATTCTGATAAAGTAGAAGATATTGATGTAGAGAAAGAGGGGAAACGACTCTCTACTCTTCAAAATGAGGGGAATAACGTTGATTGGTTTTCAAAAGATGATTGGGTTTTATCTGTAAGGACCTTTGAGAGAGGGGTTGAGAAAGAAACACTCTCCTGCGCTTCTGGAATCGCTTCGGTTTCCTATTTTTTGATGAAAGCAACAGGAAGAAAAAAGTTCAGAATAAAGACCAAGGGAGGGGATTTCGAGGTATTTTTAGATAATAAACTGGCTAATAGACTCTGGCTTAAAGGTAATGTTAAAATAGTATTTAAGGGCAATCTTCTTGAAAAGGAGGAGTCTTGGGTAAAGGAAGAAATTATGATTTAGGTTTGACCTTTGATGATGTTTTCTTAAAACCCCGGTATTCATCCGTTCTTCCCAGAGAGACTAACCTTTGCAGTCGTTTCAGCAGGAATATTGGTCTACGCATTCCTATAGTATCTGCAGCGATGGATACAGTTACAGAAAAAGAAATGGCTATAGCAGTTGCCCTCCATGGGGGGCTTGGAATTATCCATAAGAATATGTCTATTGAAGGGCAGGCGGATCAGGTGAGAAAGGTAAAGAGATATGAAAGTGTTCTAATCCCTGATCCAATAACTGTTCTTCCTTCTGCGACGATCAAGGAAGTTGAAGAAACTATGAAACATTACAATATCTCGGGGGTTCCTGTGGTAGATGGTGAAGGGAAAATACAGGGCATAGTGACAAAGAGGGATCTAATATTTGAAGATGACGAATCAAAGAGGATTAAAGAGGTGATGACATCGAAGAGCGAACTCGTAACAGGGGAGAAAGGTATTTCCTTAGAAGAGGTGAAGAAGACCCTCAGAAAACACAGGATTGAAAAGTTACCCCTGGTTGATAAGGAAGAACATCTTACAGGTTTGATAACCCTGAGAGATATCCTTAAGAGGAAAGAGTTTCCCAAGGCAAACATAGATGAGAAAGGAAGGCTATATTGTGGGGCTGCTGTTGGGGTTGACCCAGATACATCCGAAAGGGCGGAAGAACTTCTAAAAGCAGGCATCGATTGTTTAGTTGTAGATACAGCTCACGGTCATACAAAGAAAGTTATTGAAATTACGAAGAAGCTTAGAAAAATTTGTGATTGTGATTTAATGGTAGGAAATATAGCAACAGGAGAAGCAGCAAAGGATCTTCTCAGGCTGGATATAGATGGTATAAAGGTAGGTGTTGGACCAGGTTCTATCTGCACGACAAGGGTGATAACCGGCGTTGGTATCCCACAAATAACTGCAATACAGAATGTCGCTCAAACACTTAACCATGAGATTCCTATCATCGCAGATGGAGGGATTAGATTTTCAGGTGATATTACAAAAGCTATTGCTGCTGGATCGGATTCGGTGATGATTGGTGCTCTTCTTTCTGGAACCGATGAGGCCCCTGGTGATTCTATACTCCTTGAAGGTAGAAGATTTAAAGTTTATAGAGGTATGGGTTCTGTGGATGCTATGAAGGAAGGAAGTAAGGACAGATATTTCCAGACAGGTAAATTGGTCCCGGAAGGTGTTGTTGCCCGCGTTCCCTATAAGGGACCGGTGAGTGAAGTGATCTTCCAACTTGTAGGAGGTCTTCGTTCTGGAATGGGTTATGTTGGTGCGAGGTCTATCAAGGAATTAAGAGAGAGAGCAGAATTTATTCAGGTGACCTCCGCAGGTCTTAAGGAGAGTCATCCACATGATATTAAGATATCAAAGGAACCACCCAACTACGAAATTTAGGATGAAAAGGATTGATTCTATAGTGTATAAAGATTTTATTGATAGGTTAAAGAATCAATATCTCTGGAGGTGAGATGGCATATATGCATGGTACTACCATACTTGGTGTGAGGCGGGATGGGGTTGTAGTTATGGGTAGTGATGGGCAAGTTTCCCTCCAAGATACTATAATGAAGGAGAATGCAAAGAAGGTTCAATCCCTTCATAATGGTGAAATCCTTGTCGGTTTTGCAGGAGCTGTGGCAGATGCTCTTACACTATTTTCTATGTTTGAGGAGAAAATAGACAAGTATCCAAAGAATCTCCCCAAAGCTATTATAGAGTTTGCAAAGTCATGGAGAAAGGATAAATATTTAAGGAAGTTAGAAGCCCTCCTTGGGGTTATGGATAAAGAGGATTCCTTTATCCTCTCAGGAAGCGGAGAGGTTATAAGACCTGATGATGGAATTGTGGCTATTGGATCAGGAGGTGGATATGCTCTATCTGCAGCAAGGGGGCTTCTTGAATACTCATCTCTTGATGCTCGAACAATAGTTGAGGTGGCGATAAAACTTGCCTCAAGAGTTTGTGTTTATACTAACGATAACATATCTATAGAGGTGATAGAGGATGAATAGAAATAAGCAATTAAAGCCCAGAGAACTGGTTCAGAAATTAGACCGCTATATAATTGGGCAAGATGAAGCGAAGAAGGCTGTTGCAATAGCCATAAGAAACAGATGGCGTCGCCAGCGGGTTGGTGGTTATATGGAGGAAGAAATATATCCTAACAATATCATTATGATAGGTCCAACAGGGGTTGGGAAAACCGAGGTTGCAAGACGCCTTTCAATGATTGTTGATGCACCATTTGTTAAGATGGAGGCCACCAAATTTACAGAGGTTGGATATGTTGGCCGGGATGTGGAATCAATGGTGCGGAGTCTTATGGATGTTGCCGTTAAGATGGTGCAGTCAGAGAAGAGAGAAGAGGTGCGCGAAAAGGCTTTAGAACTGGCAGAAGAAAGAATACTGGACTGTCTTCTCCCATCATCAGAGGAGGATATAAGTGCAACTCGGGAAAAATTGAGGAAGAGGTTGAGGGAAGGTTCATTTGAAGATAGAAAGATAGAGATTGATTTACAAAGAAGGGGTCGCCCCTTTATTGAAGTCCTTGGAGCTATGGGTCCTGAAGAATTGAATATAGGTTTGCAGGATGCCCTCTCGAATTTAATGCCAACATCCACGAAAAAGAAGTTTATCACAATAAAGGAAGCTAAAGAGATGTTCGTAAAGGAAGAAGCCGATAAATTGATCGATCGTGATGAGTTGATCGAAGAAGCCAGATGGAAAACTGAGAATTCTGGAATAATTTTTCTTGATGAGATAGATAAGTTGATAAGTGTTGGGCCGAGCTCGGGCCCTGATGTTTCAAGACAGGGTGTGCAGCGAGATCTCCTGCCCCTTATAGAGGGAACAACTGTAAATACAAAGTATGGACCGGTGAATACCGATCACATACTCTTTATCTCTGCAGGAGCATTTTCCTCTACCTCTCCTTCTGACCTTATACCAGAAATGCAGGGGAGATTTCCCATAAGGGTTGAATTCAAGGATTTGACCAGGGAAGATTTTCGTCGGATACTCGTAGAACCGGATAATTCTCTTGCTAAGCAGTATCAGGCTCTTTTTCACTCTGAAGGTTTTCAACTTGAGTTTACCCCTGAGGCTTTAACTCTAATAGCGGATTACTCAAAGAGGGTAAATGAAATGAGCGAGAATATAGGAGCCAGGAGACTCCAGACTGTAATGAATGCCTTATTAGAGGATTATCTTTTTGAAATGCCCGATTTCCCTGAAAATAAGATTACAATAGACAAGAATTATGTCCAGGAAAAACTCGAAAAGATAGTTCGAGACGAAGAATTAAGCAGATATATTTTGTAGATGCTCTGGGAATCTCTTAGGCATTTCGAAAAGAGAAAGGTCAAGGATAGCAATGAGGCTTTGCGGAAACTCCTTAGTTGGGGAGGATTTTTAGACGAATTTGAAGAATTTAAGAAAAGGGAAGAGTTGTATTCTTTCGGGATAGGTAAAGGGGTTGTTCTATATAAGAAGCAGGCCGAGAGAGAAAATGCAGAATTATCCATTCTGGTGGCAAAACCATGTATAGAATACGATTCCTTTGATGGTGTTCTTATAAGTATTTTTTGCTTCCTCTCCTCTCCTGGGGATAAATTTTCTTATTTTCAATCTCTTTCCCGATTTTATAGACTAATGAATTCTGCCACTTTCAGAGAGCGCCTTGTTAGATCTGAGTCAGAAGAAGAAGTTAGAAAATTGATAAAGAAGGAAGAGAAGGATTTAGAGTGATGAGGCGATTTGCATTCATTATCTGGCTTATTATATTGTTTATCACCACATCCATTCCAATTGATTCACTTTCACGCATAAGTTTATTTGGTTTTGATAAACTCTCCCATCTATTCCTTTATTCGGTCTTGACTCTCTTTTTTTTCTTTGATTACGGTAAGAAGAACTGGAAGTTCTTCCCATTGATTGTGTTGCTTTCAGTAGTTGACGAGATTCATCAATATTATATCCCGGGTAGAACAATGAGTTTTTATGATCTTTTGTTTGACCTACTGGGTGGAAGTTTTACTTTCTGGGTCTTGAAATCCTAAGGAGATTTTAGATAGAAGTGGATTCTTATTTAAAATTCAGGAATGTTAGAGGTACAAAGGACCTTCTGCCAGAAGAGGCAGAGTTATGGAGGTGGGTTGAGGAAGTTATTAGAAAGAAAATGGAGGATTATAATTACCAGGAGTTAAGATTCCCTACCTTCGAACTAACAGAACTCTTCAAGAAATCCACAGGAGAGGATACAGATATTGTTCAGAAAGAGATGTTTACCTTTAAGGACAAGGGTGGTAGAAGCCTTACCTTAAAACCCGAAGGAACCCCCTCTGTTGTTAGAATGTATCTCCAATATGGTTTATACAACAGGGGAATTCTTCAGAAGTTTTACTATATAGAGAGGATGTTCCGTCAGGAAAAGCCACAGAGGGGTAGATATCGTGAGTTCAGACAGTTTGGAGCAGAAGCTATTGGATCCCCATCTCCAGAGACCGACGCAGAACTTGTTCGATCTGCTCTGGATATATTCAATGAGTTAAATATTCATGGAATCAAACTCAACATTAATTCAATCGGATGTCCAAAGTGCAGAGAGAAATTTATAAGGGAATTTAAAAAATTTCTTTGCTCAAGACTTGATTCTCTCTGTAATGATTGCAAAAGAAGATATTCGACCAACCCAATGCGGATATTGGATTGTAAAATAGACAGAGAAAAACTCATCGATGTACCTGTTCCACTGGATTATCTCTGTGATGATTGCAGAAAGCATTTCTCCGGATTCAAAGAACGCCTTGGTTATCTGGGGATCAATTATAGTATAGATAAACATCTTGTTCGTGGGCTCGATTACTATACAAAAACGGTTTTTGAATTTACACATTCTAAATTGGGAACCAAGGATGAGGTGGGTGGTGGAGGCAGATATGATGGTCTTATCGGGTTTCTGGGCGGAGATGAGACTCCTGCATCGGGTTATGCAGTTGGCTTAGATAGATTGTTACTCCTTTCACCCCAGAGAAAGGAATCCAGGGGGATTGATGTCTATGTCATAACTCTTGATAAGGCGTCGGATCTCACCGGATGGAAGTTAGTGAATGAACTGAGAGACTCTGGATTCTCTGCAGATAAGGATCCTCTTGGTAGAAGTATGAAAGCTCAATTTAGGGAAGCAGATAGACAGAATGCAAAATGGGCAATAGTAATTGGTGAGAAAGAGAGAGAGGGAGGCTCTGTTCAGTTGAAAAGAATGGAGACAGGAGAACAGAAAGAAGTTCCCCTGAATATCACCACGATAAAGGAGGAATTGAAGTGTTAAGGGATGTAAATTGCGGAGAATTGAGAGTAAAGGATAGTGGGAAAGTCGTAAAGATTGCAGGCTGGGTCAAAAGGATTCGGGATCACGGGGAAATAATATTCATTGACCTATGGGATCGTTATGGAATTACACAGATAGTCTTCCCCGAAGAGGTTCTTACCCGGAGAAAAAAAGCAAGGGAATTAGGGCTTGAATGGGTGATAATGGTTCTAGGAGAGGTGAAGAAAAGACCGAAAGATATGATAAATCCGAAAATCCCCACAGGGGAGATAGAAGTCCAGGCAAGAGAACTTTCAGTCCTTAATTCTTCCAAAGTTCCTCCATTTGTTGTGAAAGAAGACCTTCAGGCAGAAAAGGAACTCAAATTAAAATACAGATATCTGGAACTGAGAAGGGATAAGGCTTTAAGGAATTTTATTCTTCGCCATAAATTAATGCAAAGTGCAAGAAAATTCTTAAACGAAAAGGGGTTCCTTGAGGTAGAAACCCCAATCCTTGCGACACCAACACCTGAGGGTGCCCGTGATTTCCTTGTTCCTTCAAGGATGCATCCAGGCCGTTTTTATTCACTTGCCCAGTCACCGCAGTTGTATAAGCAGATACTTATGGTTTCAGGATTTGATAGATACTATCAGTTTGCCCGTTGCTTCAGAGATGAGGATATGAGAGGAGACAGGCAGTTAGAACACACCCAGATAGATATAGAAATGGCTTATCCTGAACGGGAGGATATCTATGAACTTGGGGAGGGTTTACTAACTTCTCTCCTTGAGGAAGAAGTTGGGGTAAAGCCTTCCATCCCATTTCCGAAGATGAGATGGGAAGAAGTGATGGATAAATACGGAACGGATAAACCAGATCTCAGGAACCCCCTGATTATCCAGGACTATACCAGGGAGGCAAAGAATGGAAACTTTAGTATTTTCAATTCATCTAAAAGTATAAAGGGCATAAAGGTTGAGAGTTTATTTACGCGAAGAGATATCGGAGAATTAGAAAGGATTGTAAAGAAGGCAGGAGCAAAGGGTCTTCTGTATCTAATGAACGATGGAGGAGAATATCGCAGTCCTTTTGCTAAATATTTTGATGATCTAAAAGGTTTTAAGATTCAGAAGGGAGAAACTTTATTCCTCGTTGCCGGCAGTAGAAAAATTATCTTACCATCGCTTGGGGCTTTAAGGATTGAACTTGGAAAGAAGTTAGGCCTTCTTGAGAAAGCCTGGAGTTTCCTCTGGGTGACGGATTTTCCAATATTTGAATGGAAAGAAGATGAAAACAGGTGGGTTCCAACCCATCACATCTTTACACAGCCTATTGGAGATATTGAAAGTATTGAAGATGATCCTGGTTTGGTTCTTGGCAAACAATATGATCTGGTGCTAAACGGTGTTGAATTGGGATCAGGGAGCATAAGAAACCACAACCCAGAGGTGCAGCTCCGATTATTAAAAGTCCTTGGTATGAATGATGAAGAGATTCAGGAGAAATTCGGGTTCCTTCTTAATGCTCTTTCCCATGGGGCTCCCCCTCATGGAGGGATTGCTCTCGGTTTTGATAGGATATGTATGCTTCTTGCCGGTCTTGATTCAATAACCGAAGTTATAACCTTCCCCAAAACTTTGAGTGGTGTTGGTCTTATGGAAGGCTCTCCGAGCGAAGTTCCAGGAGAGGATTTAAAAGAACTCAAACTGGAAGTTAAGAATAATGAGTAGTATAAGAATTTACCCTGATGCAGTTCTACAGGAGAGAGCAAAAGAGGTGAAGGATTTTAACAATATGGGTGAATTGACAGAAAGAATGCTTAAAATCATAGCAGATAGCGAAGGTATAGGGCTTGCAGCCAATCAGATCGGGATAGCCAGTCAGGTGATTGTTGGTAGAGTAGAGAAAGAGCCTATAATATTGATAAATCCTATAATTAAAGAGGCAAAAGGAGAGGATTTGCTGGAAGAGGGCTGTCTTTCTATCCCAGATACCTCTGTAGAGATTGCACGTGCAGAATCCCTTGTGGTGCAGGGTTTTGATCCTGATGGAGAAGAAATCGAATATGAATTAAAAGGTTTAGAAGCGAGGGTTATTCAACACGAGATAGACCACCTTAATGGGATATTAATTGTTGATTATCTTTCCAAGAAGGAGATGCTAAGATTTCAGCTGGAATATGGTAAAAAAAGAAAGGAGAATCAATGAAAAGGGACCTTGTTTCTATAAGAGACCTTAATAAAAATGAATTTATGGAAATAATAAAAGATGGGATTAGATTAAAGGAGGAAAGAAAAAAAGGGATAAGGGAAACTCTTCTGAGAGGTAAAGTTCTCGCAATGATCTTTGAGAAGCCTTCCTTAAGGACCAGAGTAACTTTCCAAACAGGGATTTATGAACTTGGAGGAATAGGAATTTATCTAGCTCCTTTGGATATACAGATTGGTAAGAGAGAATCAATTGAGGATGTTGCAAGGAATCTTTCCAGATGGGTGGGGGGGATTATGGCAAGGACCTATTTACATTCCACAGTGGTGAGTCTTGCGGAGAATGCTTCGGTTCCTGTAATAAATGGTCTTTCTGATCTTGAACATCCCTGTCAAATCCTTGCAGATTTTCAGACCATTTATGAGAAGAAAGATTATATAGAAGGAATAAAATTGGCGTTTATTGGGGATGGTAATAATGTTTGTCATTCGTTAATGCTTGCTTCTGGTCTTCTGGGTGTTAATATGAGAGTGGCTCATCCAGAGGGATATGGCCCTAAGGAGGAAATTATTAGGAGTACAGAGAAATTAGCTTCTTCCTCAGGAGGTTCCATTACCCTTACCTTTGACCCGAAAGAGGCTGTTGATGGCGTTGATGTCATCTACACTGATGTACGGGCTTCTATGGGGCAGAAAGATGAAGCAGAAAAGAGGAGAAAGGTATTTGCACCTTATCAAGTAAATGAAGAACTAACAAATTATGCAGAATCAGATTATATCTTTATGCATTGTCTTCCTGCTTGTAGAGGAGAAGAAGTAACAACCAACGTAATTGATGGTTCACATTCAGTTATTTACGATGAAGCAGAAAATCGTCTCCACTCGCAAAAAGCCTTGATGCTAAAATTAATGAAGTAAGCCTACTAACAGCAAAATAAACTTATATCAATAAAAGTAGCTTTAAAATTTTATTTGAGTTTTTTAGTTTCTACTCGCTTCTTCACACGTTATTTTAGAACCTTTTCAGCAGATTTAATAAGCCAAATAAGAGCGATAGAACCCAGGATCGCAGGAATAAAGTATACACGCCCATAATGCCATAGCCAATGTCCAAAAACCGGAGAACCCAGCCAAGCGCCAATCCAACCAATTATCAATTGGCTCCAATAACCACCAGCAAGTCTTTTGCGAAAAACATAATACATGAGAATTGATACTACTAAAGCAATAACAGTTAGCCAAAACCAGGTTAAAAATCCCATTCCACTCATAATACCTCCTTTGTTTTAATTTTATATTATTATACATTATTTTTTAAAATTGTCAAGATGAAGGGTGGTCCTTTCGTTGTTGCGTTTTTTTACGAGAGCTTCTCCAGAGATTTTATAGTGTTAAAAGTCTATGAATCCTTGACAAACAATTTCTCTCATATAGATTAGTGTCATGAAAAGGAAAAAATTTCTTGATCTTTTAAAGCAGAAAAAAGTTTTCGTATTTGATGGTGCCATGGGGACTATGATTTATAACAAAGGAGTTCCAAAGGGCCATTGTTATGATGAACTCAACCTCTCAAATCCTGATTTAATAAAGGGCATTCTACTTGATTATTTAGAAGCAGGAGCAGATATTATAACAACCAATACATTTGGAGCCAATAGATATATCCTGAATAGATACTATGACCTTGGAGACAGTACAAAGGATATAAATGTTAGAGGAGCAGAGATTGCAAAAGAGATTGCCCGGGATAAATTTGTTGCAGGTTCTGTTGGTCCAGTCTCAAGGCCTGCTGAGATTTATACTGAACTTTCGGACTCTGAGGTGGAGGAAATATTAAAGGAACAGGTAGAATCACTGATTGAAGGGGGTGTAGATTTAATAATCTTTGAAACTTTCTCTTCCCTGGGAGAGTTGAAAGCGGGTATAAAAGTTGCAAGGTTTATAGATTCTGATATACCAATCATAGCGGAAATGACTTTTCCAACGCAGGAGAGAACAATCACAGGTGTTACCCCTCATCAGGCAGGTTTTGAACTTGATAAGACAGAAGCAGATGTTATAGGTGTAAACTGTGGAACAGGCCCCAAAAATTCCTTAGCTGCCATAAAGAAAGTCGGAGAAGTCTCCAGTAAATTTCTTTCTGCAATGCCTAACGCAGGATTCGCAAGATTTAATGCGGGGAAATTTTCATATCCCTTTCAACCTGATTATTTTGCAAGATATGCGAAGAAATTTTTACATGCAGGTGTTTCCATAATCGGAGGATGTTGCGGCACGACCCCGGAACATATAAGGGCAATTAAGCAAGCGACACATTCTCTTAAACCTCTAAATAGGGCAAAGGTATTTGTTTCAATAAAGGAACAGACTTTTGGGGTTAAGAAGGTTGATGTAGAGACAACTTTTCGATCTCTTCTAAAGCATAAATTTACTGTAAGTGTTGAGATCGACCCTCCAAAAGGCCCTTTCATTGAAAATACCTTATCAAAGATAAAAAAAATTCGAGGATTTGGAGTTGATGCCATTAATGTATCTGATAGCCCAATGGCAAGACTTAGAATGTCTCCCGGAGCATTTGCTTCATTAATTATGAGAGAACTCGATCTTGAAGTTATACTCCATCTGACTTGTAGAGATAGGAATCTACTAGGTCTTCAGTCAGACCTCCTGGGATACGCAGGTCTTGGTATTGAAAACATACTGGCTATTACTGGTGATTCACCAAGCCTTGGCGATTACCCTTTTGCTACTGGTGTATACGATGTTACATCGAAAGGACTTGTCTCAATGATTAACAATCTTAATCAGGGTAGAGATTTCCTCGGAAATCCAATAGAGGGTAAGACAAACTTATGCATAGGAATAGGTTCTCCTTCAAATCCTGAGAATGGTGACAAAGAACTCCGAATAGTCGAAGATAAGGTAAAGAAAGGAGCTCATTTTATTCAAACACAACCTATATTTGATGTGTTGTCTTTCCAGGATTTTTATAACAGGCTATCGGCCTTTAATCTTCCAATTATTGTAGGTTTACTACCCCCTATAACAGCATCCAGTGCTGAATTTTTTGCGTATGAGGTCCCGGGTATGAAAATACCGCCAAATATTATTGATAGATTGAAGAGAGCAAAAAACAGATATGAAGAGAACGAAATAGGTATTGCAATAAGCAGGGAGATATTAAAGGAAATAAAGGATATGGGTGCTTCAGGCGTTTGTTTAATGATTCCAGGGAGAAAATATGAGATCCTTGAAAGTATACTCAATTGAAGATTTCAAAATAGAGATAGACCCTGATTATGTTCTAAAAAGACTTGGAAAGCATAGGCATTCAGAGATAGGGAAATGGAAAGAGAAAGTCTTAAATAAAATAGAGGAAGCAATTCCGTTTATCGGCCCTATAATATCATATACGGAAATGGGGGTTTCAAAAAGAACAGAAGAAGGGATTGAACTTGAAGGATTTTTAATAAAGAGTAAGAATTTAGCAAAGAGATTCTCAAGGGTTCAAAAAGTGACTTTATTTCTCGCAACAATAGGGCAGGGTCTTACAACCTTGATTGAAAATGATGAAAGAGAAATTTCGGATTCAGTAATATTTGATGCTATTGGATCTGAGGCTGTGGAATCAACTGTTAGATGGTTTCATAAGAATCTTTTTTTGCGGGCAAAGAAGAAGGGATTTAAAATCACAGGTAGATATAGTCCGGGGTATGGAGATTTTTCTATAGAGTGTCAAAAATGGTTTGTAAAGAATTTAAGAGGAGATAAGATGGGGATCAGGATTACAGATAATTATATGTTAGTTCCTGAAAAGAGTATTACAGGAGTTATTGGATGGAGAACTTCTTAAATCTCCTTGGAGAAAAAGTTTTAGTAATAGATGGTGCAATGGGCACTCTCCTTTCCGATAAGGGATTTGAGAACATTCTTCCTGAGGAAGTTCTTTTAATAGATTACAATGCAGTTAGAAAGATTCATAATGATTATGTGAAAGCGGGAGCCGATATTGTTATAACAGACACTTTTGGAGCCAATAGATCGAAATTATCAGAGTTCACACTTGAAAAAGAACAAAAGAAGATTGTTCATTTAGCAGTAAAGGCTGCAAGAGAGGCGACTGATGGAATTGCCTATGTTGCAGGTTCAATTGGCCCAATAGGAAGGTTTCTACCACCATTTGGAGAACTTAAAAATAAAGAAGCTTTTTCTTTTTTCAAAGAGTTAGCTTATCTGCTTATAAAGGAGGGGGTTGATCTTATAATAATTGAGACTATGACTGATTTAAAGGAGTTGAAGACAGCCTGCAGAGCTGTCCGAAATGTGTCAGAGGAGGTCCCCGTAATTGCGCAGATGAGTTTTGATCAAAATGAAAGGGCAGTCACAGGGACCTCGGTGGAAACCTTCATAGATACAGTAGAATCATTTAATCTTAGTGGAATAGGATCAAACTGTGGTAGGGGTCTTTCGGATATGTTAAAGGTTTCTAAAAAATTCTCAGAGAATTCAATTCTTCCCTTCACTATTCAGCCAAATGCAGGGATTCCAAAGGTGAGAGATAGTGTGCTTGAATATCCATCAACTCCGAAGGAGATGGCGGATTATTCAAGGTTATTCTATGAGAACGGTGCATCAATAATAGGCAGTTGTTGTGGCTCAACTCCCGAACATACAAGAAAAATAGCAGAAGCAGTGAAGGGGAAGAGAGTTATCAGAAGGAATATAAAGAAAAACATAGCAATTATGACTTCAAGGACAGAGAGTATCCATATAGGTGATGTTGAAGGTTTTGTAGTAATAGGAGAGAGAATAAACCCTTCAGGCAAAAAATCTATAACAAGGGAGATAAAAAACGGGAAACTCTCATCAGTTAAAAGAGAAGCAACCAGGCAAGTCAATGCAGGTGCACAAGCCCTTGATGTAAATATATCTATAGGTTCTCCAGAGATGGAAAAAGAATTAATGAGAAAAGTGATAATGTCTATTGAAAATACAGAAAATGTGCCTCTTCTTATTGATTCAGAGTTTGTGGAAGTTGTTGAAGCCGGTTTGGAAGTTTATTCTGGTAGAACATTCATAAACTCGATAACAGGGGAAGAAGAGAAAATTGATAAACTAATGCCATTAGCAGAAAAGTATGGAGCAGGATTCATAGCGCTTCTTATAGACGAAAATGGAGTGCATGAATCACATGTTAAGAGGTTGAAAATACTCGAAAAAATATTGAAAAAAGTAGAGTTGTATGGTCTAACGAGGAGAGATATCATTGTAGATCCTGTTGTTTTAACAGTTGCTTCTTCACAGAATTCAGTGTTTGAGATCTTAAAAACAATAGAGATTGTGAAAGAGGATTTCAAACTTCCCACTGTAATGGGTTTGAGCAATATATCATATGGTCTTCCTGGAAGGAAATTGGTAAACAGGTCATTTTTATCTATGGCTATGGCTTATGGTCTTGACTGTGCGATTCTTGATCCTCTTGATATGGTCCTAATGGAGGAGATTCGTGCTGCAGAATTCTTAACGGGAAGGGATAAAGATGGGAACAGATATATCTCCCTGTTTAAGGGGCCTAAGATAAAGGAAGAAAGAGAGAAGACTGCGGCTAAACATACCCTATATGAGATGATCTTATACGGAGAGAAAGAAAAACTAAAGGTAGAAACCGAGAAGATTCTTGAAGATAAAAAGCCGATAGAGGTGATTGAAAATATCCTTATTAAAGCAATGAATGAAGTTGGGGATAGATATGATAAAGGTGTATATTTTCTTCCCCAGGTTATGGCTTCTGCCGAGGTTGTTAAAGAGTCTTTTAATATCATAAAGAGCAGGTTTGGTAGTGGAAATTACAAAAAGGGCAAGATTGTTATAGCAACCGTTAAGGGTGATGTTCATGATATAGGAAAAAATATTGTTAAAATAATACTTTTAAGTTATGGCTATGAGGTAATAGACCTGGGTAAAAATGTGCCAAAAGAAGTTATCTATGAATCTGTGATAGAGAATGGCCCTGATTTTATCGCATTGAGCGCTCTTTTAACACCAAGTCTCCTGTCAATGAAAGAGACCATAGAATATATCAGAGAGAAAATCGATTTCCCTCCAGTTATAATAATAGGAGGCGCTGTTGTAGATGAAGATTTTGCTAAAGAGATTAATACCTATTACGGAAAAAACGCTATTTCGGCGGGGAAATTGGTTGATAATTTAATGAGGCAATAAGGGACGGTCCTTGCATTATTGCGTTACTTCAGGCAGAAACTCTCCTTTAAATAATTTAATATTATTAGACTCTTTCTTAGCGATTGAAACCAAAAGATTATCTATATTCGCCAATTAATGCCCCTTGACAAATCTGATAATCGTTGTATTATTATTAATAATTTTGGTTCACTCTCACGTAAATCTATATGAGAATTAGGTTAATTTATCAAAAAGGAGGTAAGGTATGATAAAGCCAGTAGGAAGACGTGTTCTAGTAAAGAGAGTGAGTGAAGAGGAAAAGAAGGGTGGAATTATTGTGCCAGATACAGCAAAAGAAAAACCTCAACAAGGGATTGTGGAGGCAGTTGCTAAAGTTCCAAAAGACGAAGACCCTCTTTCAGTAAAGAAGGGTGATAAGATCCTGTTTGGCAAATACGGTGGAACTGAAGTAGAATATGGTGATGAAGAATATTTGATATTGGACGAAGACGATATTCTTGCAAAGATAGAAGAATAAGGAGGTAGAAGATGGCAGCAAAAGAGATTTTGTATTCAGAGGAAGCAAGAAATGCCTTATTGACAGGCGTTACTAAACTGGCCAAAGCCGTCCGTATAACTCTTGGACCAAAGGGCAGAGATGTTGCACTCGAGAAGAGCTGGGGAGCACCAACAGTAACAAAGGACGGTGTTACAGTAGCAAAAGAGATTGAGTTGTCGGATCCCTTTGAGAACATGGGTGCCCAGATGGTAAAGGAAGTCGCTTCTAAGACCAGCGATGTTGCAGGAGATGGAACTACAACTGCTACAGTTCTCGCAGAAGCAATCCTTAAGGCAGGAATTAAAAATGTTGCAGCGGGTGCTAACCCAATGGCTCTAAAGAGAGGAATGCTTAAAGCAGTGGATAAAGTGGTTGATGAACTAAAAGAGCTCTCTCAGGAGACAAAGGGAAGGGATGAGATCGAGCAGGTCGCTACTATCTCCGCAAATAATGATAAGGAGATCGGGAAAATCATAGCAGATGCGATGGAGAAATCCGGTAAGGATGGAGTAATAACTGCAGAGGAAGGGAAAAGTCTGAAAACAGAGCTTGAAGTGGTTGAAGGGATGCAATTTGACCGTGGTTACATTTCCCCTTATTTCATAACCAGTCAGGATCAAATGCTCTGTGAATTAGACGATGTGCGCATCCTTATAAATGATGGCAAGATTTCCGCTATGAAACCCCTCTTACCCCTTCTCGAGAGGGTGTCACAGATGGGGATGCCCCTTCTAATTATTGCGGAGAATATAGAGGGTGAAGCTCTGGCAACACTGGTTGTGAACAAACTTAGGGGAACCTTGAGTGTCGCCGCTGTCAAGGCTCCAGGATATGGAGACAGAAGAAAAGAGATGCTCAAAGATATTGCTGCTCTGACCGGGAGTCGATTTATCTCAGAGGAGGTTGGGAAGAAGCTAGATGATGTTCAGATAGATGACCTTGGAGAGGCACGCAAGGTGAAGATCGATAAGGATACAACAACTATTATTGGCGGAAAGGGAAAAGAAGAAGATATAAAAGGAAGAATCCAGCAGATAAAAACAGAAATGGAAACTACAACATCAGATTATGATAAAGAGAAACTTCAAGAGAGGCTTGCAAAACTTGCCGGCGGTGTCGCAGTTATCAAAGTTGGAGCAGCAACAGAAATGGAGATGAAGGAAAAGAAAGCAAGGGTTGAAGATGCACTCCATGCCACAAGGGCTGCAGTTGAAGAAGGTATCATACCCGGGGGTGGTGTAGGTCTCATCCGAACAATACCTGCTACTCAAAAATTGTCCGAGAACCTAAAAGGAGATGAAAAACTCGGTGCTGAGATAATAGTCAGTGTGCTTTCTGAACCCTTAAAGTGGATTGCAAATAATGCAGGAAAAGAGGGTGCAGTTGTAGTCGAGCACATTATAAATTCCAAAAATAAAAACGTTGGATTCAATGCAGAAACCCTCAGAGAGGAAGATATGATGGAAGCAGGCATTGTGGATCCAACAAAGGTTACAAGAATTGCTCTTCAGAATGCTGTTTCTATCGCTTCACTTCTTACTACTACGGAAACCCTGGTAGCAGAGAAAAAAGAAGAGAAGAAAGAAGCCGGGATGCCAGCCGGAGGCGGCGGAGTACCTCCTTATTAAAAAAAGGGACAGCCCAGCTGTCCCTTTTTTATTAGCTCTTCGCAATATATAGAATTCTTTTAGTGAATCGATCAACTCTTGAATGTTCAAAACACTTAAAGGTTCCCTGAATGGAAAAACCTGAAGACTCGAGCCCCTCTCTTATCTTATCCTCGGTATACCCCCTCTCCCTGTGTATCTCATCCACCCTTGACCATCCATTATCCTTTTTTATATAGAGAGTTAGATGAAGAGTTAGTATTCTTTCCTTTTCGTCATAAGCATTTCTCCAAACGCTTATAAGGTTTGTATTATCCTTTCTAACATCTCTTTCCAATACGGTCTTTAAACCGTAAGGTGTGTTTAAATCGAATATAAAATGCCCCCCTGGTAAAAGGGATTCCTTAATTGAATCAAAGGCCGCGAGTAGATCATTGTAGTCCAGAATATAGTTCAAAGAATCAAAAATTGATATTACGAGATTGAAGTGACCCGCAAAAGGAAGGTTCCTGGCATTAGCCTGGACGAAAAATAAGTCCGATCTTTTCCTCTTTGCGACTTCAAGCATTTCAAAAGAGCCATCAGCCCCTATTATAGAGCTTAAACCCGTCTCAACAAAAGGTATAGTTGAGTTTCCCGTTCCACAGGTAACATCGAGTAGAGAAGACATCTGAACATCATAAAGATCGGCAATATCAAGGATATAATGAATCCAACCCTCATAATCCACATCTTTCATAAGATCATCATAGTACCCGGCTATTTTACTGAAGGATTTAGTCAAACTGTTCATATAGGATCTTTCCTTCCTCTATCTTAAATTGCCCAGCATCTATTTTTGGTATGAAGGGAAGATAACCTCTTTCCACCATATCGGATAGAGATTTGGGATAGTATCCCTTATCTCGCTGAAACTTCATCGCCTGATCCCTTAACACCTTCATTATTCCTTTTATTGCCTTTTCTCTGAAGATCTTACTCGCTGACATATTGTAAAGTTGCAGATAGAGTCGGAGCGTAACTTCAACCCCCTTACCAAGAGATAAAGTCCAAGTTGCAAACTTAAGGGCTATTTCTGGAGAGTTCTCTTTGTATGAAGAGATAAGAAACCATTTGGATGCTTCTTTGTAATCTTTTGTATAGAGGTAATAAATAAAACCCTTTGTAAATGGAATCTCCCAATATGTCGGATTTTTATATAGACCCTTATCCAGTAATTTTATACCAAGGTCTATCCTCTTTGCATCATCTGAGAGAAGCATTGACCCGAGGGTATAGGCAGGGATAAACTGAGGATCAAGGTCGGTTAATACTTCGAGTATGTGATAAAGATAATGATAACTCCTATCGCTCATGCGATGCTTACCATAGTAAACCCCTGTTTCTATCCAAATAAAGTCAGCAAAAAGATTATCAAAACCAGAGGTAATTCCCTGAACGAACTTGCCCGAAGGGAAAAATAAGAGCTCTTCTCCCTTTACCCCTGGAATCCATTTAAATCCTTTTATCTCTACAAAAACTAATAGAACAATCAAGGTAATAAGGACTGCTGACCTCTTCATAGATATTCTTTCTTAGAGTAGAGAAATGAAGAGATGAGAATGAGAATCGTTGAATAAAGAATCGAATAGGAGAAAGCCAAGAGGTAAGAATTTATTGATATTGGAAGATGGTAGACCACCGAGGGTTTTACATTAAAAACTGAGAAATTAGGTAGAATGAAATATAAAAAGTTGACCAACCATGAAAAGTTAGATAAATTCATCATCACAACAAGTTCTTTGAGATAATGAGTTAGGTGGCCTATAAAGAAAATAAGCAGAGTGAGTATTCCGGAAGTAAAGGGCGAAGTAAAGCAGGAAAGAAAAACAGCCACAGCATCAAGGAGTAAGAATTCGAAAAGATAGAAATAGAGGACATTCAAAAGATACCAATCAACCCTCCCCAAGTAAAATCTGGTAAACAGGAAGAAGATGGCAAAAAGAATGAACTGAACAACTATTATAAGATAGTATAATCCAAAGAATTTTCCCGAGATAAACTCGAGGTCTGTTACTGGTTTTGTCATAATTGAATAGATCGTTTTTCTTTCTATCTCCTGATAAAGGATGCGAGTCCCAATGAAAGTGACGATGAGAACTTCAAAGATTTCGACCATGCTAACCCCAAAATCTTTTATTATCTTTGCTCCCTGTCCAATTGATATTGGGACAAAAATCTTAGAAGAAGCTAAAAATATAAATCCCAATATTACAAGAGAAAGAAGGATCTTATCTCGAAGGGATTCTTTAAATGTATTCTGAGCAATGGCTAAAACCTTATTCATTTATTGCCTTCATGAAGTGTTCTTCAAGAGTTAATCTTACAGGAACGATTGAGATTATTTTTCCTCCCCTTTCAATAATTTCTTTTATCACTTTGTCTCTTTTAGTTTCTTCTCTCAAGCGAAGATATATCACTTTACCTTCACTTCTCACCTCACCATATTTTTCGAGATATCCAGATTCAGGGAATCTCTCAATCATAATCTCTATATATCTAATATCGCTTTTTAAGATCTCTCGAATAGAGCCAACTTTCTTTAGCTTCCCATTGAGGATTATCCCGACTTTACTGCAGATGGCCTCCACATCAGAAAGAATGTGAGATGAGAATAGAATCGTTTTACCCTTACTTTTCTCTCCCTCAATTAGATCCTTAATTTCTCTTCTACCAATGGGATCCAGACCTGATAATGGTTCATCTAAAATGAGAAGTTCCGGGTCGCCTATGAGAGCCTGGGCAAAACCTATTCTCTGGACCATTCCCTTTGAATAACTGGAAATCCTCTTACCCATACTATCTTTGAGCCCTACTACTTCGAGTTTTTCTTTTATTTCATTATCATTGAGATTCTTTCCATATAATCTTGCATAGAACTGAAGCAATTCCTTACCTGTTAGATGGCGATAAAAGGAAGGGTTCTCAGGCAAAAAGCCAATTCTCCTTCTTGCTTCCTTAGGAACGTATTTCCCAAAAAGGGTCACCTTGCCCGAAGTTGGCTTTAAGAGACCTCCTATGATCTTTAAAGTCGTCGTCTTACCCGCGCCGTTTGGCCCAAGAAGCCCAAATATTTCACCTTTTTCAATTTCAAAATCAAGACCATTTACTCCGATAGATTTCTTCATCAAAAATGGGGATTTATATATCTTAACGAGTGATTTAATCTCAACTATGATCATTCCCATATTCCTGCGACCTCATTTCCACAACTTGGACATTTATTGTTCTTTATCTTATTCACAATCACTGAGAAACCGCGTCTTTTTATCAGTAATTCCCCACAGGAAGGGCAATAGGTGTTGGATCCAGGATGATCTATTGCTACATTGCCTACATAAGAGTAATGAATACCCATCTCAAGAGCCAGTTTTCTTGCATCTTCTACAGTTTTTAAAGGAGTGGGAGGAAGGTTTTCCAGTTTATAGGTTGGGAAAAACCTTGAAAAATGTATCGGGACATCCTTCCCTAAATTATCAAGGACCCACTCAATCATCTTTTTTATCTCCTTTCTCTCATCATTTATTGTTGGAACGATAAGATAGGTTATCTCCAACCACACTCCACCTTCTTTCAACCTCTTCAGGGTATTGAGGACTGGCTCTAAGGAGCCAGCAGAGACTTCCAAATATTCCTTATTTTCAAAAAACTTAAGATCTATATTTGCCCCATCGAGAAAAGGTATCAATTCAAGAAGTGGTTTCTTTTGAAGATAACCATTTGAGTGATAAATATTCTTTATTCCTTTTTCCCGGGCAAGTTTAGCAGAGTCAATCATATACTCAATGAAAATTGATGGTTCAGTATAGGTATAAGCTATTGAACTGATGTCGTATTTTCTTCTATAATAGATTACATTTTCCATTAAGAGTTCAGGAGGCAATTCATAATTTCTTGTCCACTCAGGTCGAACCTGTGATATACTGTAATTTTGGCAGTATTTACAATGGAAGTTGCAACCTGCTGTAGCAATTGAGAAAGCAAAAGTTCCCGGGAGGAAATGGTAGAGAGGTTTCTTTTCCATTGGGTCAAGGTGGACTGCGCAGGGGTTACCATACACAAGAGTATATAACTTTCCTCCTCTATTCTCGCGTGCTCTACAAAACCCCCTTTCTCCGTCTTTTAATATACATTTATGCGGGCAATTCTGGCATTGAACTATGCCTCCCTCCATTTTTACCCAATAAGAAGCTATACGAGGTTTAATATAACCTCTGGTTTCAGTATCTTTTGCCCTTAGTGTTAGAGGAAGGAGTGCCAGCGTCTTTAAGAATTCTCTTCTATCCATTTATAGGATATTAACTAATATTACTCTCTTGTCAAGAATTTCAGTAGTAGAAAAGCTCAAAGTCCGAAAGTTTTAGCGACTAACATCGCAGTTACACTTATAATGCCAACCGTGAAGTTGTCGTTTAATCCTATCTGCACTCATTACCATTTTTATTCTATTTTTCTTAGCCTCTCATCCATTTCTGCAATTATTGCTCTGAGATGGGCTAGCTCTTTTTTAATTCTTTCCACCTCCTCATTCTTTTCTTCTTTTAGCTCTTTTTCCCTTGAAGGTAGTTTATGCTCCTCGGTGGGAATTTGACTTTCTAAATACTCATCCAAAATATTTTGGATCTTACCGTAGGCTCCAGCAATTGGTTTTATCCCCAATTCTGAAAACCAATTCTGTGCTTTTGGCCCCATTCCTCCTGCGAAAATCATTTCTGCGCCCTTTTCCTTTATAAACTTGGGGATAGCACCAGACTCGTGGCTCTCAAGATAGGGGTTTTTCTCCACTTTTACATTCTTTACCCTATCACCTTCTACCTCAACAAAGGTGAAGTATGGACATCTTCCAAAGTGGTAGGCTAGAATACCATCCAGACCTTTCTCATCATCAGAAGCAAATGAAATAATCATAGTACCTCCTTTTTGTTTTAAAAATACAGCGATTTTTTAAAGAAGCATTCTGCTCTTTAAATATTATTCTTCTAATCGGAAAGCCTTATGTAGAGCATTAATAGCCCTTTTTTCATCCTCTTTTTTTATCAGGCAAGCAATAGAGATATGAGAATCAGTTGATTGATATATAGAGATATTCTCTCTTTTTAGTACTTCTATAATAGTTGCCATAATTCCGGGTCTTCCAGTCATACCGGCTCCTACAACTGAAACCTTTATGTAACCATCAAGGAGGGTAAAATCAAATTTTCCATTCTCTAAGATATTTACAATTTTCTCTCTATTGAGAGATTCGACTATAAAAGTTATCTCATCAGATCGTGTATTTATGAAATCAACACTTATTCCTTCGTGGGCGAGTATCTTAAAAACCTCAAGACCCCTATCATAATCAGACTTTTCTTCCGGTTTTATCTTTACAAAAACAATATTATTTTGGCTGGCTATTCCGGTGACTGGTTGGTTTCTTTTAACTTCCTTTTCTATCCTTGTCCCGGATTTCCCCTCCAGAATTGATTTAATTTCAATGGGAATTTCGTTATTCATTCCTATTTCAGCTGCCAGGGGATGGATAATCTTCGCGCCTTGATAAGCGAGTTCACAAACCTCCTTATAGCTTGCTCTATTTAAGATTTTGGCTTTCTTAACCAGTGATGGGTCAGCAGTCATCAGACCCTCAACATCAGTGTATATTTCTATAAAAAGAGCATCAATGGCAGCAGCGATGATACAAGCGGTTATATCACTGCCACCACGACCGAGAGTCGTTATTTCTCCAGAATCGCTTATACCCTGAAAACCCGCTATTACCGGTACTATTTCATTCTTTATAGATTGCAGAATGCGTTTAGGGTTTACTTTCTGGACTCGGGTCTCCCCAAAATTATCATCTGTAATTATTCCTGCTTGAGCTCCTGTGAGAGCAATCCCTTTAATTCCTAAGGCTTTCAAGGCTTGGACTATCATAACAGAGGATATAATTTCACCACAGGACATAAGTAGATCCTTCTCCCTGTTTTGAATATTGATAAAATCCTCTTTTGCAATTTCAACCAATGTATCTGTAGCATAAGGGAAACCCTTTCTTCCCATTGCCGAGACAACGACAACAGGAAAATAATTCGTCTCTATTGCTTTTTGAATATGTTTTGCTGCTATTTTCCTTTTCCAAGCAGTATCCAGAGTTGTTCCTCCAAACTTCTGCACAATCTTATTCATTTAAAATCAACCTTTCAGCAATCTGAATGGCATTTAAGGCTGCCCCCTTGCGAAGATTATTGGCAACAATCCACATATTGATTCCATTTTCAATGGAGTAGTCCTCTCTTAACCTTCCTACCATAACATTATCATCATTCTCAGACATAAGGGGTGTGGGATATAATAGTTTTTCAGGGTCATCAACAACTTTAATTCCTTCAGCAGAATCTAATAGTTTTCTTAAATGGCTAATGGAGATCTTTTTCTCTGTTTCTATATTTACTGATTCACAATGTCCATATAAAACAGGGACCCTCACAGTTGTTGCAGTGATAGAAAGTTCGGGGTCATCAAGAATCTTTCTTGTTTCTCTCGTCATTTTTAATTCTTCTTCAGTGTAGCCATTCTCATGAAAGGTATCAATGTGAGGTAGGACATTAAAAGCTATTTGGTAGGGATATACTTTAGAGGTTAATTTATCCCCTTTGGTGTATTGAATGATTTGGCGTTTCAATTCCTCAATGGCATCTTTGCCGGTTCCTGAGACAGCTTGATAAGTACTTACTACTATTCTTTTAATGCCAACTTCATCATAAATAGGCTTTAAGGCAGTAACCATTTGAATGGTTGAGCAATTGGGGTTTGCTATAATCCCCTTATTTTTGAATATTTCTTTTGGGTTGACCTCGGGAACCACTAAGGGAACAGAATCATCCATTCTGAAGGCATTCGTATTGTCTATAACAATAGCCCCGCTTTTAACCGCCGAAGGGGCAAACTTAAGACTTGCGCTACTCCCTGCGCTAAATATAGCTAGATCAATTCCTTTAAAAGATCCAGGTTGTGCGACTTCAACTACGCGATTCATACCTCTGAAGTTTATTTCCATTCCGGCTGATTTTTCAGTAGCAAGCAATCTTATTTCTTTAACTGGGAAATTCCTTTCTTCAAGGATCTTAATCACTTCTCTACCCACCGCACCGGTGGCTCCTAAAATTGCAACATTGTAAGTAATCAAAATATCCACCGCCTCCTTTACATTATGCTTTATTTACATATAAATTCCATAAATATTTTGTCAAGTGCAGGATTTTTGCATCTAAAAAATTAGGAAAACTTTGAATAAGGTTTTAGTAGGGTTCCTCTATAAACATCTATCCTCTTTTCTCATCTTTATTGTTACAAATGCGCCTTCTCCATAACCATCATGGATTTCATCAACCCCTTTAAGTTCTGAAGGTTGATGGAAAAGAGTCTGTTTTATATCGGGTTTCCTGAAACCATTTTTTTTAAGTTTTTTAAGAACTTCACTTGTGGAGTAAAACTTGGCTATAGAATAGAATGGACTCTCTTCTTTTCTATCCATATAAAGCTTTCCTAAAAAACTCTTTCGGTTAATAAAACCTAAAATTATACTTCCTCCATGGTTTAATATTCTCCAAGACTCTATAAATGTTTTTTCAATGTCAAAAACGAAGCAAATTGTTGTTGTAATTAAAACAAAATCAAAAGAACAAGAGGCAATGGGGAGTTTTTCAGCTACACCCAGGGAAACGATTATCCCTCTCTTTTTAGCCATCCTGGCCATAGAAAGTGAAGGGTCAACACCTATTTTTATCCCAAGAGGTTTTGCAAATCTTCCAGAACCAACACCAATTTCAATTCCTCTTCCCCTGATCTGCAATGCTTTCAGGGCTTCTAATTCAGATAAATAAGCAAAACGATTCCTTTCAAACCACCTATCATATTGATCAGAGTATCGCTCAAAGGGTTCTATTTTTGGTATAATTTTTTCCCTTCAAACTAACCCAGCCTTATTGCTTTAACCGGACAGGCAGCAACACAGATGCCACAACCCGTGCATTTTGTCTTATCAATCTTTGCGGTTTCATTTATAGAAATAGCATTAATAGGACATTGGTTGACACAAATCCCGCATCCTGTGCATTTTTCCTTATCAACAATAGCTTTTTGTTGCTTAATAGTTATCTGTCTTTGAGGTGGGGAAACCCTGTTTACTGGCTCTTGAAAGAACCTACTTCTCCCTCTACCCAAACCTCTACCAGTTCCTGGACCCTTTCCCATTGGACCTGTTCCATCTCCTCTTGGCATAGTTCTACCTCCTTTTCATTAAATTAAAAATATATCCTTAAGATTCTTTCGAAGCAATTATGAACTATAGTTCAAATTTAATATAGTATTAAAAGTTGATCTGTCAAGTTCAGTTTTTTGCAAGTAGTAAAAAGTTTTGGCGGGTTATTTAAAATTCTCTATTGCTTTTTTTAAGTTTTTTTTTATTATCGTATTATGAAATTCTTTAGTTTTATTCCAATTGAGGGTATAATTTTTGGTATTATCTCTTTATTACTTTTTATCCTTTTTTTAAGGAGAATAAGAAGGAGAGAGGGGGGTTTATTTATATATATGGCTAATATTATAGGCATAATACTCTTTGGTCTTCTATCTTCAACATTCTTACTTCTGTACTCCAGTTTTAAGAATTATCACAATTTTACCTATAAGAAAACCATTGCTTCTATTGTCTGTCCAATGAAAGAATCAGATTGGTTTGTGCTGAAGCTCATACCCGAAAATGGAGAGGAAAAGAATTTCCGATTCTATCGTTTGAAAGGTCAACAATTCATTATTGAGGGTCACATTGTAAAGTGGAAGGATTTCTTTATTTCTCTGGGTATGAAGCCTTTATACCAGGTTAATAGACTCTCAGGCAGGTATACATTGATAGAAGATGAGAAACAAAAAGAACGAAGTGTTTATGAGTTAGAAAAAGAATCTAAATTCTGGAGATTCATGATGAGGCATGGTAAACTGATTCCTGGTGTAGATGCAGTTTATGGGACTGCTTCATTTACCAATCCAAGAGAGAATGATACCCTCAAGTTGAAGATAACAAACTATGGATTTATGCTCCAATAAAGGAAGAATAACTAAGATTGCTCGCTTAATGCTCCCCAGTCATAGGAACGAATCGAACCGGGATAACATTCTTTTTTGTTATTCCACTTGAATCTTTTGTTATAAGAATTAGATTTTGATAGTAAAAGCCAACAGGAATCACCATTTTTCCTCCTATCTTGAGTTGGGAGGCAAGAGGTGGAGGTATTTCCTCTGGTGCACAGGTAACAACGATTTTATCAAAAGGAGCGTGCTTTTTCCATCCTTTGTAACCATCACCACTTTTTACGATAACATTATCATAATCAAGACTATCCAGTCTCTTTTTGGCTGAAGCTGCAAGCTCTGGAATTATCTCAATTGTAAAGACCGAATCTGCAAGAAGAGAGAGTATTGCTGATTGATATCCAGAACCTGTACCAACTTCAAGAACTTTGTCTTGTTTTTTTATGTCGAGTAATTCGGTCATTAGTGCTACGATATAGGGCTGTGATATTGTCTGGTTGTAGGGTATAGGTAGAGGAGAGTCCTCATAAGCGAATAATTGGTATTTTTTAGGGACAAAGAGATGTCTCTTTACCTTAAGCATTGCTTTTACAACTGAACTATCTCTAATTCCACGGGCAATTATTTGCTCACTCACCATTCTCTTCCTGAGGATGGTGTAATCAGGCGAATAATCGGTAGAGAGAGCTAAAAATAATAACAAAAAAATCATTTTTTAAATTAAAAATTTATAGATTCTCAATATCAACAGGTTTTACCCTATCACCGAGTTTGAATCCAAAGATGCGGGAATAGAAGTACAATTCAGCTTCTAAAGCCCTTTTAATATTCTCCTCTCTACGAAATCCATGTTGTTCTCCCTTAAAAGAAATGTAAGCAACGGGTAACCCCTTTTTTCTTAAAGCGGCTACCAGGGATTCAGATTGAGCTGGCGGGACGATTTTATCCTCAAGCCCCTGAAAGAAAATTACTGGGGATGAAAGTTGGTTGGTATGTTTAATGGGCGAACGTTCCTGGTAGATTTTTCTTTTATCTGGATAAGGACCTATCAAACCGTCAAGGTAGTGAGATTCAAATTTATGAGTCTCCTTAGCAAGAGATTCAAGGTCACTTATACCGTAGTAACTTGCACCGGCTTTAAAGAAATTACGAAAGGTAAGAGCGGAAAGAGTTGTGTAACCACCTGCACTTCCACCACGAATAATGAGTCGGTCTTTATCTGCTTTTCCTCTTTCCACAAGATATCGAGCTCCATTCACACAATCGTCAATGTCAACTATACCCCATTTGTGGTTGAGGCGTTTGCGATACTCACGGCCATAACCTGTGCTACCTCCATAGTTTACATCAAGAACCGCAAAGCCCCTACTAGACCAGAACTGTATAGGTAAACTTAGAGTACTGGAAGTAGATGATGTGGGACCTCCATGGCCTGTAACAATAAGGGGAGGAAGTTCCTTGGGTGGAGAAGTGTAATCTTTATTTTTTGGAGGATAATGTAGTCCATATGCCTTCTTATTTTCTTCTGTCGGAAAACTTATAGCTTCTGGAAAAGATAGATAACCTGGATCAACTGATAACTTAGTTGAGGATTGTAAAACCTCGTAATTAAGAGTTGAAAGATCAATTTTGACTAATGACATTGGCCTAGACCATGAGCCTCCAGTGAAAACCGCCCTCCCTCCTTCAACTTTGAGTAATGAGATATAAGAATATGGAATTTTGATTTTTTCCATATCTCCCGAACTTAAATCAATATGCGCAAGATTCCATTTTCCCTCTTTAGTGTAAGAACAAATAATGTTACCTTCTGAGTCAAAACCATAGGTGGATAATCCAAAGACCCATTGGGGCTTCCCAAACTCTGCCTTCATCTTAACGACATTTTCAATTTTACCTTCTTTCAAACGGTATAAATTCCACCAGCCATTTCTATCCGAAATAAAATATATTTCCCCATCGCAAGACCATTCAGGCTGGAATATAGATTCATTAATACTGCCAGCGACTTTCTTGGATTTACCAATTGACCCATCATCCTTCAATTCACCAACCCAGAGCTCATTTCCATCCCAGGGCATATTTGGATGATTCCAAGTAAGCCACATTAGCTGATTCCCTTTGGGACCAAGTCTCGGTGATGAGTAAAAGTCGTTTCCTGAAACGAGAACCTTAGCATTGTTATTACCTTCAAGATCAATGCTTACAAGGGTATTGATAGGCGAAATTCCTTTATTTCTGTGATCCTCTCTGACGCAAATTAGACGTTTTCGCCTTTTATCTATAATTCCATCTGCATAACGCAAGTTCCCTTCAGGAGTGATTGGTTCAGGGTTCTTGCCAGGTAGTTTTCTATAAATGCGTTGATCTTCAAAATTCGAAAAGTAAAGGGTCCCATCCTTAACAGTGAAAGAACCTCCACCGTACTCGTGCACCCTGGTTCTTGCATTGAATGGAGGTGGAATGAGGTCAATCTTCTCTTTATCTACTCTCATCCTCACAATAACATTCCTCCCACCTTCATAAGGGCGAGATTCACTCCAATAGATATCTTTATGATCGATTATAATTTCTCCCAGTTGAATAGATTTTTTCACAATGAGATCTGTAGTTATAGGTGATTTCCATGAACCAAAAGGTGCCACTTTTTTCTTAAGGTTCTTTTTTCTTTTCAATTTTCTTCCTCTTTAATATTCATTCCAAGTTGATCCATCAGAAAAGCCATTTCTTCTGAGCGCTGCTCAATCCGGGATGATATTGTCGTTCCTCCAGCATGGCCAGAGGATTTCCTGATTAATAAGAGGATTGGCTTTCCATTTGGATTTGCCTCCTCGAGTCTTGCTACCATTTTACGGGCATGAAGAGGATCAACTCTGGCGTCATTTTCACTTCCTGTAATAAGGGCTGCAGGATATTTGGTTCCATCGACAACATTATGATATGGAGAATATTTATATAGATATTTAAATTGTTCAGGATTTTCGGAGTTGCCATACTCTGTTGACCAGATGTTAGCATAACCAAATTTATGATACCTGATCATATCTAATAAGGGAACTGCACAATTGACAACCTTGAACAGTTCAGGTCTCTGAACCATAACAGCACCAACTAACAAACCACCATTGCTTCCACCTGATATAGCTAATTTTTCAGGTTTGGTGTATTTGTTTTTAATTAGCCATTCTGCTGCTTTAATAAAGTCATCAAAGACGTTCTGCTTGTTCTCTCTCATTCCAGCTTCATGCCATTTCCTGCCGTATTCGCCACCTCCTCGAAGGTTTGGTATGGCAAGTACTCCACCAGCCTCGAGCCATACTATATAATTAGTTGAGAACCTTGGGGTTATCGATACCTCAAAGCCTCCATATCCTGTGAGAAGGGTGGGATTTTCGCCATTCCTTTTTAGGTCTTTACAATGAACAAGGAACATTGAAACCCTTGTTCCATCCTTTGAAGAATACCATACCTGTTCTGTAGTATAATTGGAGACATCAATATCAATTGGTAGTTTATGGTATAATTCAAGTTTGTCCCCAGCAAAGTCGTATTTGTAAGTTGTTGCAGGATAAGTGAAGGATGAAAAACCGACCCATACAACCTCTTTTGACCAGTATCCCCAAACTGAAGCAGAACCGATTGCTGGGAGGGGAAGATCCCTTAAGTATTCACCTTCCAAAGAATATATCTTGATCTTTGTCATGGCATTATGAGAATAAACAGCATAAATATGACCTGCAATTCCTCTTATATATAAGAGTCTATCCTTTGTTTCAGGAATAAATTCCTTCCAGTTTTCCCTTTCAGGCTTGTCTATATTAGTTGCATAAACCTTACCCTTAGGCGCATCTTTATCAGTTTTTATAAAGAACTTATCTTCAATAACCTCTACACTGTAACCGGCGTCGAAACCTTTTGCAAGAGGGATAGGAGGTTCGCCGCAACCTACCCTTTTGAAATAAACTTCGTTTTTACTAAACTGATACCTATAAAATAGAATATAATTGCCATCTTCAGAAACGGATGCACCATGGAAATACTCTTTGACCTTATCATGGTAAAAGACTTTTTTATCCTCAAAACCTTGTGTTCCCAGTTTGTGGGAATAAACGGAGTTCCAGTAATGCTCCTCTCCTTTGGAGACTTTTCCTTTTCGAGGATTTGCAGAATAAAAAAAACCTGAATTATCCGGGAGCCAGGATACATCTCCCTGTCTCCAACCTTTTAGAGTATCGGACAATATCTTCTTAGTTGAAACCTCCATTATCCTTATTACAGGATTCTCGTTTCCTCCTTTGGCCTTACCAAAGGCAAGATATTTCCCATCCCTTGAAGGCGCTGTTAAATCCAATGTTTCAGTTGGCCCCCATTTATTTGGATTAAGAAGTTCAACTGTCTTTGACGAATCGTTCTCTTTTGTATTGTAAACCCAGAGCTCATCTTCTTTCTTTTTTGTTCTAAAAAAAATCCTTTCACCATCAAGGACTTTTAGAGGAATTCCTTCATCATCATATTTGGATAATTGTGTAAGTCTCCTGATTAACCTTTCCCGTTGAGGTAATGGGTCTATGATTAAATGTGTCAATTTTTCCTGTTTTTTAGTCCATTCCTGCACCTTTGGATCATTACTATCCTCAAGCCAGCGGTAGTTGTCGATAATAACTGTGCCATGAAGAGTGTCAACCACAGGTATTTTTTCATTTAGCGGATAGTTACCTCTCTTGTATTTACCACTGCATCCTACCTCTCCAAGAGTAAGAGTTGCAATGGATACCACAAAAATTAGTTTTCTAAATTTCATAATGTTCATTTCACCTCCTATTTTCAAAATTTATTATCTCGTTACTCATTTTTTAATTTTTCATCAAAGCTTCCATCTGGAAGCATCCAATCCGGATGGAATTCTCCCCTTTCTTCCATTTGATAACGAATGCAACTTTCCCAATCACCTCTACAATACAATTGAATCCATCTTTTATTTATCTTTCCTTCTCTGGAGAATCTATTCATAGGACATCCAGGATACCATTTACAATCCTTAAGCAATGTCTTTATCTTTCTATAATTATTTATCATTTTCTCTCGGATTGATTCGTTAAAAAGGAGAGCTGTTGGATGTTTAAGGGGGAGTATTTTCCTATTTTTGGTCAGGAAAATTCTCCCATAGAGATTTGAGGATTCTTCTTTTGTTTTTGGCAATGAAAGATTATATTTTTCAAAAATATATCTTATGGAATAATAACCCAAAGGAGCTAAAGTATCTGGATTAATTAATTCTATTTCTTTATCTAAATACTGAATGCATGTATCTATTTCATCCTTTTTTGGTTTTCTGTAATTTGGGAGTATACATTTGACAAGATTGGTCATATAAATATCATTTCTGCTGACATTAATATCTCTGAGGAGTTCATCCAATACTTTCCCTGTGGGCCCAATGAACATCTTCCCTGCACTATCTTCTTTCTCTCCAGGAGCTTGAGCGATTAACATAAGTTTAGCATTTAGATTCCCTTCCCCTGGAAGAGCATTTGTTCTGGTTTTATATAATCGGCATTTTTTGCATTTTCTTATTTCTTTATTTAAATCGTCAATTTCCATTTTTATATCTTTGTAAATTAAAATCTGATATAGTAAAGTCAAGACCCTTTCTCTATCACTTTGGGCTTGACAAAGGTTTATAAGGAATTAAATTTATTTTCCCTGATAGAATAAAATTTACGCTAAAAGAAAGGAGGTAGAATGGATGTTGATCTACAAAGTCTAAATAGGGAAATCAAAGAAAAGAGTGCCCTTATAGAAACTCTCCTTGCAGAGATTGGTAAAAGCATTATAGGACAGCAGGAAATTATAGAAAAAATAATTATAGGGCTTCTTACAAGAAGTCATATCCTGATTGAGGGTGTCCCGGGTCTTGCTAAGACCTATATTGTTAAGACTCTTGCATCATCTGTGAATGCTGCCTTTAAGAGGATTCAATTTACCCCGGATCTCCTGCCTGCTGATATAACAGGAACAGAGATATACAACTATCAAACTGGTTCCTTTACACCCAAAAAAGGGCCTCTTTTTGCAAACTTCGTACTCGCAGATGAGATAAACAGAGCACCTCCAAAGGTTCAAAGCGCACTTCTTGAAGCAATGCAGGAGCGCCAGGTCACTATTGGAGACACCTCTTACCCTCTTCCTGAACCTTTTATGGTCCTCGCAACCCAGAACCCCATTGAACAGGAAGGAACATATCCTCTTCCCGAAGCTCAGGTAGACCGTTTCAAACAGAAGGTTATCATTACCTATCCCAACAAAGAAGAGGAAAAACGAATCATGAAACAGCAAACCTCAGAGGAACTGCCAGTAACAACTCCTGTAATAGATATCCAGGAATTGAACGAGCTAAGAAGTATCGTCTATCGGGTACACTCAGATGAAAAGATAAGAGACTACATTCTCGATATCGTCTTTGCTACCAGGCAACCCTCGGAGTATGGTCTCAAAGATCTTGGTGTTTATATCCGATATGGGGCATCACCAAGGGCTTCTATCTATCTTTTTGAGAGTGCACGAGCTCACGCATTTATTGAGAGGCGGGGTTTTGTCATACCTGAGGATGTAAAGGCAATGGTTTTCGATATCCTCCGTCATAGAATAATCCTCTCCTATGAGGCTGAAGCAGAGGGTATAACCGAAGAGGATATAATAAGAGAGATAGTAGAAGCGATAGAGGTCCCCTAATTGCCTAATGGAAGAACGGCTAAGAGAGATTCTTAAGGAGGTCAGGGAGATAGAAATCGAGTCAAAGAAGGTGGTCAATACCCTCTTTGGCGGAGAATACAAAAGTTCTTTCAAGGGGAGGGGGGTTGAATTTCACGAAGTTCGAGACTACTTTCCAGGGGATGATATAAGGACAATCGACTGGAACGTGACAGCAAGGATGAACCATCCCTTTGTAAAAAGATTCATAGAAGAGAGGGAACTCACCATCCTTATCATTGCAGATTGTAGCGGTTCGGGTGAATTCGGAAGTAGGAAAGAACAAAAAAAGGACCTTATAGCCAGGATATCTGCTCTCTTTTCCTTCTCTGCAATAAAGAACAACGATAAGGTTGGTCTCATACTTTTTTCAGATAAGGTTGAACATTATCTCCCTCCAAGAAAAGGAAGGGCGCATACCCTCCATCTAATCCGCGATATTCTCGTGTTTTCTCCTGAAAGTAGAGAAACCGATCCCGTTCCGGCGATGGAATTCTCTATAAACATCTTGCCCCATGGGGCAATAGTTCTTCTCGTCTCAGATTTTATTGGCAGGGGTTTTGGAGTTGAACATATAAGGATGCCTTTATCCCTTATGGCGAAGAAGTTTGACCTTATTCCACTCATCGTTCGTGATCCCTTCGAGGTGAATCCAGACCTTCCAGGAAGGATAATGCTTAAAGATGCAGAGAGCGGAGAAATCCAGATGTTTAAAGGGAGGGAGTTGAAGGGAAAATTTATAGAAATTCGAGATGCCAGAGATGAAAAGCTGCACCGTTTGTTTAATATAAATGGTCTTGACCGTATCCATATTACCTCAGGTGAAGACTACATCGCTGCAATTCACCGTTTATTTCAGAGGAGACTTCCTTGATTATTTTATTTCTATTTTCCACATCCATTCAGGTTACCCCTGATTCTGCAACAGTCGGGGATTCTCTCACCGCTACATTGAAAGGAGAGATTATCGATTCTATCTCCATAATCATTCCAGATTCTTTTCCAGATATAATAATCCTGGATAGTCTGGAGAAAGAAGGGGATAGCATTCGGAGAATCAAATTTACATCCTTTTCAACAGGGCCTCAGGATTTTCGGGTTGGAATAAGGAAGGACACTTTAACCGGGAGTTATTTCATCCAATCAGCCCTCGGTCCGAAGAATAAAGGTCTTTCACCAATTTGGGGCCCCTATGGATTCTTTAACTGGCATTATCTCTTATGGTGTCTCCTCCTCCCTATTGGGCTCTTTGGATATTGGGTCATAAGAAGAAGAAAAGGTGAAGAAGTATTTATTAAGGAGGAAGAGCTAGAGCCAGGTGAAGAGGCTTTGAAGAATCTCAAAAAACTGGAAGAGAAAGTGGATGTATGGAACTGGAATAAACTTTATACTTCACTCTCTTATACAGCAAGGCGATATATTGAAAGAAAGGCTGGAATTCCGGCTGTTGAAGCCACAACTTCAGAACTTCTAAAGCTGATAAAGAGGGGTGGAAGTAGAGTATTTTCTCCCCTTGCCTCTCGATTTCCAAACTGGGATTTAATCAAATTCGCAGATGAAAAGTCCAATCCAGAAGTTTTCAAAGAGGATATAAAATCTACACGTTCGGTTGTCAAAGAAATGGAAAAAGAAGATGATTCACTTTCATAATCCATTCTACCTTCTTGGTTTACTCCTTGTAGCCCTGCTCTATTTTTTCCTTAGGAGAAGGGAAAAACCCTCCATTCTTTACTCTGATACCTCCTGGCTTGGGATTAAGCCTTTGAATAAGTTCTATGCCAATCTAAGTGAATATTTACTCCTTATAGTTTTGGCGTTTATTTTTCTTGCTCTCACCCGTCCACAGAGGGGTTATGAATCGGAGATTATTGAAAAGAAAGGCATAGATATTGTTCTCACCCTTGATGTATCGGGCTCTATGAGGGCAGTGGATTTCAAGCCAAATAATAGATTAACAGTCGCAAAAAAACTGGCTTCTGAGTTTGTTCAGAAGAGAGCCGGGGATCGGATCGGTCTGGTTGCATATGCGAGGGAGGCTTTAATTCAATCACCTCTCACTCTGGATCATAAGGTGGTGAAGGATCTCATTGAGAGCCTTGATTTTGGTATGCTTGAAGATGGCACAGCAATAGGAATGGGTATTTCCTTTGGAACTTTTCTTTTTTCAAATTCCACGTCTAATAATAAGGTAATGATCCTCCTCACAGATGGAATAAACAACGCAGGAAAGATTGACCCTGAAACTGCAGCAAAAAATGCCAGGGATGCCGGTATAAAGATTTATGCTATAGGCATTGGCAAGAGAGGTGAAGTTCCTTACCCTGTTAGGATCGGGATTGGAGGCACTCGTTATGTAATGACTAATTTTGAAATCAATGAGGAGGGGCTTCGAAAGATAGCGAATGAGACCGGAGGGGAATACTTTCGTGCTACATCGCCCGAGGCTCTAAAAAATGTTTACCAGAGGATAGGTAAGATGGAAAAGACAACATTTAAAGTTGAAAGGATTGTAAAATATAAGGAAAGAGTGGATTATGTTTTTATTTCTGCCATTCTTTTATTCCTGATCTTCTTCACCGACCCGATAGTGAGCAGGAAGATACCATGAACTGGGCAAGACCAATTTTCCTCCAATTTCTTTGGTTTGTTCCATTAGCAATATTCTTTATATTTTACAGGAGGCAAAGAAATAAAAAATTACTTAAGAAAATTGCAGATTTAAAGCTCCAAAAGGTTATTTGGAAGCAGGATATAAGGAAGTCAGGATTGAGAGAAGGCCTAATCGTCCTTTCATTTATTTTTCTTATTTTAGCATCTGGAAGACCAAGGTGGGGAAGGGAGATATCTATTACCCAGGCTAAGGGCTATAATATCGTTTTCGCTCTTGATGCTTCATCCAGTATGCTTGCAGAAGATGTTCAACCAAATAGGCTCCAGAAAGCTAAGGAGTCCATAAAGGTTGCTATAAGTCAACTTCCCGGAAGTCGTTTTGGACTCGTCGCTTTTTCTGGAGAAGCTTATAAACTCTGTCCCCTGACGACGGATAGGAATTCCTTTAAACTTTTTATCGATTTAGTTGAACCCAATCTCATACCATCGGAGGGAACCGATATTGGAGCGTCCATAAGAAAATCTACTGAACTCTTTTCAGATAAGATGAGTGGATCCAAGATAATAATCCTTGTAACTGATGGAGAGAATACAAGAGGAGATCCAAGGGTGGATGTTCTTAATGCACGTAAAGAGAGGATAAAGGTCTTCACAATATCAGCAGGAACAAAGGAAGGGGCTCCAATTCCCCGTTTTGACTCTACAGGGAAATTTGTAGAGTACTTAAAAGAGGATAATGAAAAGACCCATATCTCTATTGTGAATGAGGATCTTTTGAAGAGTATTGCAGATGCAGGTGATGGAGCTTTCCTCCAGGGAGAAGGCGTTGAAATGGGTCTCCTTATAAGGTTATTCAAAGGGTTAAAAAGGGGTGAATTTTCCAGGGAGAAGGTTGAACATTACAAGGAAAAATATATATTTTTCCTGATACCATCACTTATCTTTCTCATTTCTGGAATACTAATAGAGACAGGAAAGAGATGATTATACTTTTGTTGCTTATATCCTTAAATATTTCGCCAATTGTAAACAAGGCTAACAAGTTATATGAGAAAGAGAAATACGAAGAGGCTTACGAACTTTATAAAAGGGCTTCTATCCTGGATCCCGAGAATAAGAAGATAAAGTTTAACTTGGCCGATTGTGCTTATAAGTTGAAACGATTTAGAGAAAGTGCTGATGGATTCGTAAGGCTTTCTGGAGCAAAGGATGAAACTCTGAAAGAGAAAAGTTTTTATAACCTCGGAAATACATTTATGGGTGTAAAGCAATATGAAGAGGCGATCTCCGCTTATAAAAAAGCTCTCCTTCTCAACCCAAATGATACCAGGGCAAAGAGAAATCTGGAAATTGCAAAGTTGATGTCAAAGAATCAAAAAAAAGAAAATAAGGAAGAAAAGAAGAACAAAAAAGAAAAGAAGAAACAGGAACAAAAGCTGCAGCCACAAAGCCGCAATATAAACGAAGCTTTAAAGAATGAACAGAAGGAAACAATGAAAAAGGCTTTGAAAAAAAGAGGGGGCAGGAGAAAGGTAGCAGGGAAATGGTGATAATCTTTTTACTTTCCCTTACTTTTACTGCATCTCTTGATAGAATAGTCGTTTCTGTAGGGGAGTCCTTTTTGGTGTCTGTGAGTGTCAGCGGGGAGGATCTTTCTGGAGTGGGAGAGCCCTCACCCCCATCAATGGACAAGGTTGATATCATTGGAACGTCCAGTTCGCACTCAACTCAGATTCAAGTTATTAATGGAAAGATAACAAGATCAACATCTTTAAACTATGAGTATCAAATGGTCGCTTTAGATGAGGGGGAATTCACAATTCCTTCCTTTAACCTGGAGTATAAGGGAAAGAAATATTCCACAGAACCTATAAAGATTACTGTAAAGAAAACCACAACTAAAACTTCGATACCAGAGGTACAAAGGGAAACCCGGGGCACCGAGAAGGAAAGTTCAAAGAAAGTATTCCTTGAGTGCAACATATCTAAAAATTCTGTATATTTAGGAGAGCCTGTAGTCGTCAGCTATTATCTTTACACGAGGGTAAACCTTACCGATGTAAGTCTAAGGAGTCTTCCAGGTTATAAAGGAGTTTGGGTTGAAAACATTTCATCCCCTCAAAGGTTAAATTTCGAGCAAACTCTTCTAAATGGTATTACTTATTCCAAGGCTTTAATAAAAAAGGATCTTATATTTCCCCTTAAAAAGGAGAGAATAAGGATTGAGCCTCTAACGATGCAGATTACCTTTGGAGGAGATATATTTTCCCTCTTCGGGGAAACAAAAATAATATCCACACAGCCTAAAATCATAAATGTTAAATCATTTCCAAAAGCCCAGGTTCAGGGATTCATCGATGCAGTAGGAAAATTTAGTCTCTCTGCAGAGCTGGATACCTCCGAGAGTGAAGTAGGAACACCATTTCCCTTGAAGATAAAAATAAAGGGTGAAGGGAATCTTAGTTTCTTATCCCCCCTTAAACTTCCAGAAATAAGAAAGTTGAAAGCTTTTAAGCCTGAGTCCAAAGGGAATACAGAGGTAAAGGAAAATACAATCAAGGGGGAGCGCATAATTACCTACCTCCTTGCACCTGAGGAAGCAGGGGTCATCCAGATTCCACAGATAAACTGGGCTTATTTTGATCCAGAAAGAGAGGTCTTTGTAAGAAAGAGTATAGGTCCCTGGATTATAAGGGTAAATCCTGCGATGAAAAAAGAGAAGGTAGAAAAGAGTAGAAGTGAAGATATTGCCTACATCAAGCCTGTTGGCAATAAATTTGTTCCTCTTATTCCACGATTCTTTCCTCTTTACCTTTTTCTCCCAACTATCATCCTTGCACTATCAGGATATTATGTCTGGGAAAGGAAAAAGATCCTGGGAGATAGCGGATACGCCAGAATCAAATCTATACCGGCCGAACTCAAGAGAGGTTTTCAGAATCTAAAGAGGGAAGTTGAAGAAAATAGAGTAGAATTTTTCTATGAGGAATTGACCCGACTTCTCCTGAAGTTCCTTAAATTGAGGTTCGATATAAATACATTTAGTATGAAAAGAGATGAATTACTTGGAGAATTACAGAATGAGAATGTATCAGATGAGGTTCTTCCCTGGATACAACAAATACTGCAGAAGAGCGAAGAAGTTCGTTTTGCATCCGTTTTCCCAGATAAGGAAGAGATGCAAGAGGATTTAAGGAGATTAGAGGAGATAATTCGTGTTCTACATTAGCCTTTTTCTTTTATTTTTTTCTACATCTAAATCTGAAGAATATTACAAGAATGGTTTATATGGAGAGGCATTAAAAGAATATACTCAATATCTAAAGGAGGGTATTTCCAATCCTGAGTTATATCTGAATATTGGCAATTGTTATTACAGGATGGATAAGTTTGGGGAAAGTCTTCTTAACTACAGAAGAGGTTGGTTCTTATCCCCTAACGATCCCAATATCCGCCATAATATTTCACTCTTCAGGGAACAAAAAGAAAGTCCCAATCCTTTCATCTCATTTACCTCTGGTGTGATTGATCGAATCTCCCTGAGGGATTTTTCCTATCTACTAATCTTTTCCTTTACAATCCTTATTATCATTGGGTCTATTAGAATGATTCAATCGGTTAGGCCCATTAGATTCCCCACCACTCCCCTCTTTTTTATTATTGGAATAATATTCATTTTCTCCCTGAGTGGCTTTTCGATCTGGCAGGGAAGAGTTCAATCCAACTGGGTCGTTTTTACTGAGTCGACAATTGCCCATAGTGGACCTGGAGATCAATTTAAGGATCTTATGACTGTAGATGAAGCAGAGGAGGGATCCCTTATCAGAGAGGATGGTGGTTGGTGGCTTATCCAACTCTATTCTGGAGAGGGTGGTTGGGTGGATAGCTCTAGTGTCTCCCTCGTTTTAAAAGGCACTGAGGGTCTAAGGAGATATTGACATCCGATAGAGATATACTTAAAATAAATAAAAAGGAGGTAATTTATGGAGAAATTTTTATATGGTTTAATATTTCCATTAATTTTTCTAAACTGTGGTGGAAAAAGTGAAGGAAATAAAAAAGTAAAATCAACAAAAGCGGAGTACGCCGAAATAGAGATAAATTCCCCTGCGTTTAAAGAAGGAGAAATCATCCCTATAAAATATACATGTGATGGTGAGAATATTTCTCCTGAGATTAAATTTGGAGAAGTCCCTTCTGGCGTGAAATCTCTTGCCCTGATATGTGACGATCCCGATGCTCCTGCGAAAACTTGGGTTCACTGGGTAATCTTTAATATTCCGCCAGATTTAGAAAAATTGCCTGAAGGAATAGAACCAGAAAAGACGCTTGAGAATGGAGCTAACCAGGGTATAAATGATTCCAGGAATATTGGTTATTGTGGACCTTGTCCTCCCTCGGGTTCTGCTCATCATTATCACTTCAAAATTTACGGATTGGATGAAAAAATCGATGCACCTCCAGGGATCACAAAGAAAGAATTATTAAATAAGATGGAAGGGCATATTAAGGCAAAGGGAGAACTCATCGGATTGTATAAGAGATAATGGACAGGTTCCAGACGAAACTTTTTCGGTTCAAAAACTCTTGACATAGAAAAAAAATTTATTATTCTTTGTCTCAAAAGGAGGATTGATGAATAGAGGGTTATTACGGATTTTTGACATCTTAATAGTGATTGCTTTTATTGCTTTATTATATATTCTGATTGAGCCTCAGTACAAAATGGCAAAAATATCAACAAAGAGAAGAAAACTCCAGGCCAATATGTTCACTGTAAAGGCTGGAATTGAAAGATATATATCCTTTCATAGGGGGAAATATCCCACCAACTCCCAGCAGATTTATGAGAATCTGGCAGAATTGGTAATTCCTGTTAATCCATATACAAACGAGAAAATAGAAGTTTCTGATCTTGTACAATTTAAATACGATCTCCCCATCTATGTAAAGGATAGATCCTTGGACGGAGTAAATGGAAAACAGACTGGCAAACCCGGTCAGATAGGCGTTGGTTTTTTTATCCCCATAGGGGAAGATTCTATTCCTACGAAATACGGCATTATAGGATTTGATGAGAATGGGAAATCCCTCGTAATCAAAGAGGGGGATAAAAAAAGAGTTGTTGTATTGATCGAATAAATCTTAGTTCTTGGAACTCTTAAAACCCGAAGTAATAGAAAAAATAGGATCCCTTAATCTAAGGGCAAAAATAATTGTTGAAGGTTTCTTTGCTGGCTTACACCAGAGTCCCTTCCATGGATTTTCTCTTGAATTCCAAGAGCACCGTCCATATTATCCTGGAGACCCTATTAATAAGATTGACTGGAAACTCTACGGACGGACCGATAGATATTATCTTAAAAAATATCAGGCTGAAACAAATCTCTCTGCATATCTCCTTATAGACAAGAGTAACTCAATGGGATTTGGAGATAAAATAACAAAGTTCCATTATGCACGAACCCTTGCAGCAAGTCTTGCCTATTTACTTCTGCACCAGAACGATTCAGTTGGGCTTGTTCTGTTTGATTCAGACATAGAGGTATTCATTCCCTCTAAGAGTCGACTCACCCATCTTAAACTCCTGCTCAAAACACTTACTAAATCAGAACCTTCAGAAAAAACTTCGATCACCAACGCGGCAATTAACCTTGCTTCTCTTATAAGGAAAAGAAATCTCATTATAGTACTATCAGATCTCTTAGAAGACCCGGAGGAAGTGATAAGGGCCTTAAAGCTTCTAAAGGCGAGAAAAAATGAGGTTATTGTATTCCATATTCTCGATCCAGATGAACTGAATTTTGAATTCGGGAAAGAATCTCTCTTTAGGGATATGGAGGACGGAAGCAAAATCCCGGTTAACCCACAGAATGTCAGGGAATTATACGAGGAAAGGTTCAATCGATTCCTTGCAAGATATAGGTTGGGCTTTGCATCCAATCGAATTGATTATTCCCTGATATCAACAGTTACACCCTATTATAAAGCCCTATCAGAGTATCTCATAAAGAGAGAACGAATGTTATGAGTTTTCCTAATTTCCTTTTTCTTCTCTTCCTCCTTCCAATTCCCATTATAATTCACCTATTAGCAAAAAGAAATTTAGAAGAAAAAGATTTTCCCACCTTACTTTTCCTTCTGAAAAGTGAGCCAAGACTTATTCGTTGGGTTCAACTTAAAAGATTATTGTTACTTCTTCTCAGGGTAGGAATGATTGTATTTTTAGTATTAGCTGCTTCTAACTTGCTTATACCCTTTTCTTTCTTTGAACCGGAAAGATTGGTAATTGTGGATCACTCCCTCTCGATGAAAGATAGAGTTGTTTCCGAGAAGCAGACCTTAGCTGTGCCCAATAGGGGTGGAGTCCCTCTTATTTTTAAAACTGTAATGAAACATCCAATTGGAATACTCATTAGTGATGCTCAGAGGAATGGTTTTCTGAAATTATTAAAAAAGCAAAAGAAGTTTCCAGGGATTGACCTGAAGAGAATTTCCCTCCCGGAAGGTAATCTGGGAATAATAAAACAAATAACAGGACCCCTTTTTGCAGGGAGGAGGATTGAAGTCCTCTTTACTCTTTTGAACGAATATGAAGGTAATAAGAGGATCCCACTAACTCTGGAAGTGGATGGTAAGATTCTCCAGAAAAAAATTACAACGCTAAAACCAGGGATAAACAAAGCAGAATTTGCCCTCTCATTAAAGGAGGGTCCACATTGGGGTTCTCTTGAAGTAGAAGATAGGAAAGGTTTCGATTTTGATAACATCTATTACTTTTCCCTTTTTGTTTTGCCAAGAATAAATGTCACAATCCTTTCTCAGAGTCGACCCGAAAGGCTTCTTGCAGCGTTAAATCCTATTTATTTCAAGGTGAAGTGGGTTCAGAAAATAAAAAAGATAAAAGGCGATATCTTTTTGGTTAGTGATATTCCAGAAAAAGAGCTCCCAATAGGAGCTAATGAAACTATACCCGGTATTATTGGTCTCTCAGTGGGAAATGATTCCCCGTTCGCCAATAAGATTCCCGAGAGGGTATCAAAGATAGCAGGTTCCTTTCCATCTTCTGAGTTTCTGAATTTCCAATCTCTTATTGACATCCCAATACATTACAACTGGAAACTCAATAATGGGGAAACTCTCCTTCACTTTAAAAACGGAGATGCCTTTATTAAAAGAATCGGGGATCATTTATTCTTGCCTATCTCTTTAGAAGATAGTGATTTGTCTCTTCATCCAATTTACATTCCTTTCCTTTACGAGCTAATCTCTTTACTCCTGGGGCGCGGTTATAACGGAAATATATTAATGAGCGAACCTGTTGTTATAACAAGTTCATTTAAACCCACAGTAATCTCTCCTATTGGGAAAAGGTATAATCCAGAATTGATAGGGGAGAATAGATATCTTTTCACAAAAACAGAGGAAGTTGGGATTTATGAGGTATCCGATGGTCAGAGAGCTCGAGGTTTCATATCGGTGAACCCAGATCCATCCGAGTCGAGATTGGAGATTTTAAAAGAGGAAGAGGAAACATTTCTTTTCGGTAAGGGGGGTTACAGTAATGGAACTTCTTTTTTCCTTGTGATTGCTCTTTTATGTTTTATTCTTGGAGTAATCCTGGAGAAGAGATAACAGTGAATTGTATCCCTAAAATCAACACAAATTAAGGAGGTTCTATGGAGAAAAAATCTGCGTGGAAGGACTCATCCAAGAGAAACGATATCTTTGAATTTGCCAAAGGTTACATCAATTTTCTAAATAGGAGTAAGACTGAGAGAGAAGTTGTAAAGATTGCCAAGGAGATGCTATCTGAAAATAAGGATCTTTTTATAAAAGATATCAAGGGGAAAGTCCTTGTTATTGCAAAACCATCTTCCGATATCCTAAAGAGAGGGTTGAGGATTGTGGCCGCCCACATTGACTCACCCAGGATAGATTTAAAACCCAGCCCGTTATACGAAGACCAGGATCTTGTTCTATTAAAGACGCACTACTACGGAGGTATAAGAAAGTATCAGTGGCTCTCAATACCCCTTTCGATCCATGGCGTTGTTGTGAAAGAAAATGGTGAAGTGATAGAGATAGTGATCGGGGAGGGAAAAGAAGAACCCGTATTTACCATTCCTGATCTTCTTCCCCATCTTTCAAAGGAACAACAAGAAAAAAAGATAAAAGAATTTGCCCAGGGTGAAGAATTAAATGTCTTGGTTGGTTCAATACCCAAAGATAACGAAGAAAAGAAACCAGTTCTTGAAAATATCCTTGATCTTCTTAAGGAAAAATATGGAATTCAGGAAGAAGACCTTATAAGTGCCGAGTTAGAACTAGTCCCAGCCTGGAAGGCAAAGAGTGTCGGATTGGATGAGAGTTTTGTGGGTGCTTATGGACAGGATGATAGGATTTGCGCCTATTCTGCTCTAAGGGCTGTCCAGTTGGTGGAAGAGAGTGAAAAGTTTCCCGCGGTGATACTCTTTGATAAGGAAGAAATTGGCTCTGAAGGTAATACAGGAGCCCGTTCAAATATTATCCAAGATTTCATTATGGATCTTCTGGAATCAACGGGTGTAACCCCAACCTACAGAAACATAAGAAGAGTTATCCAAAAATCATCAGTGATCTCAGCGGATGTGAATGCAGGCCTTCATCCTACCTATCCTGATGTTCAGGATAAGTATAATGCTGCAAAGTTGGGCTTTGGTGTTGTCCTAACTAAATATACTGGGTATAAGGGAAAAGCAGCAAGCAGTGATGCCCATGCCGAATTCGTAGCAGAGGTTCGAAGACTCTATAATAAAGCTGGAGTAAAATGGCAGATAGGTGAACTTGGCAAGGTGGATCTTGGTGGAGGAGGAACTATTGCGAAATTCATAGCAAAGTTTGGGTTAGAAGTCATTGATTCTGGACCTCCCATCCTTGCGATGCATTCACCCTTTGAGATTGCAAGTAAAGGTGATTTATACCATACCTATAAAGCATATAAGGCTTTTCTTGAGGGATAATGTTTTCTCAAAATATTGCCTTTTCTTCTCCTTTTATGAGCCTTTTTATATTCTTTCGATGAGAGATGAATACAATAACGGTTATCAAGATGGCAATAACTAAAACAGGAGTTATTACAGGCTCACTAAGGAAGAAATAGAAAAGGGGAAGAGCAAGAGCTCCAGCAAGGGAACCTAGCGATACCCTCCTTGTTACCGCAAGTAGAACTAACCATACGCCAAAACTTAATAGTGCAGGGATTGGCATGAGAGCCAGAACACTGCCAAAACCTGTGGATATACCTTTACCACCCCTGAAATGAAGGAAAGGCGTTGTGACATGACCCAGAACTGTTCCAAGAGCTCCAAAGATTCCAATGATTGGAGAAATCCCAGAAAAATAAAGCACAGGAAGGAAGCCTTTCAAAAGATCGAGGATGAAAACAAGAATGCCCTCTTTCTTACCAACTACCCTGAAAACATTTGATGCACCAATATTTCCACTTCCTTCCTCCTTTAAATTATGCCCTTTGATTTTACCTACGATATAGCCGAAAGGTATACTTCCAAGAGCATACGATCCAATAAATGCAAGCACTATCCACATTTATCTACCCCCTTTTTCACTTTTAATGAAATTGGAATACCTTTAAATTTTAGCCCTTGCCTGATGCTGTTTTTAAGATATCTTCTGTATTTGTCGTCAAAACATTCTGGTTGATTGGTTCTTATCCATATCCTTCCTCTCTCCTGCTTTACAGAGTAAATTCTAACCCCTTTTCTTCTGCTTGGAGGAGGTCTGCGGGTTACAGCGTTGCGGATGATTTCTTTTAGTTCCGGGTGTTTTTCATTCAGGCTATTAACTATCTTAAGAGCAAATTTTAGAGAATCTTCTACGCCTCTCATTGTAATTGAAGAAACTGGTAACATTGGAATCCAATCAACAAAGGAGAGATTTTTTTTATAGTAGTCTATTACCGCCTTCTCTTTATTCGAAGGAACAAGATCAAATTTTGAAAGGAGGATAATGATTAAGGTTTCTCTTTTAATTGCCCAGTTGATTATTCTTTTATCCTGTAATGTAACTTTTCCCGTTGAATCTATCAGAACAAGCACTATATCTGCTTCCTCTATAGATCGGATTGTCCGTAGGAAGGAATAGTATTCAAGGGAACTCCTTAACCTGGACTTTTTCTTTAGACCCGCAGTATCCACGAGCACAATTGTTTCTCCATTATACTCAAGATAGGAGTTTATGCTATCTCTGGTGGTTCCAGGCTCTTCTTTAATAATTGCACGGTCATAACCCATAACAGCATTTACAAAGCTTGATTTACCTGTATTGACTCTACCTATAACACCAATTGTTGTTCCTTTTACTATCTCTCCTTCCTCGAAACTTGAAAGAATCCAGTCCAGGAGATGCTTAACTCCAAAACCAGTCTTTGAGGAAATCTGAAATGTTTTATCCAGTTTTACCCGGGAAAATTCAGAGGAGACCTTCCAATCTCTTCCTCTATCCATCTTGTTTATCACGATAACCTTCAAGCCTTTCTTCTTCCTGATATAATCTGAAATCTCTTCATCGAGAGAAGTTAAGCCCTCCTTACCATCGACCATTAGCAATATTACATCTGCTTCTTCAAGGGCAAAATCTACCTGCTTTCTAATTTGTTTTTCTATTTCATTGCCTGAGAATTTAAGCCCACCGGTATCTATCAGGATTACGGGCTTTCTATTCCTCTCTATTACCCCATATACTCTGTCTCTGGTAACACCCGGTTTTTTGTCAACAATTGATCGTCTTTCTCTAAGGAATTGATTGAAAAGTGTGGATTTCCCTACATTTGGTCTCCCTACGATTGCAACTGTATTCATTTGATGCCCCCAAGTTCTCCAATGTTATAAGGAGCTACGTAGATTTCCATCGGTAGATTTCTTCGGAATATACCAAGGGAACAACCATCTATGAATAAACCATCTCTGTTTACTATATCAGGTGGTAGTATGATAACATCAAAATCTAATATTGAAATTCTACCCAGAAGGTCCCAACCCCCTATAAGACCTGCAACTCCAACGGAATCCCCGAAAAACCTATTTTTAAAGGGTAACACTTCTGCCTGGATATTGGATTCCTTAAACTTCTCTGCCAGTTTCAGAATACTTTCATAAGCTAAAGTTCCTGTAGCGAGAAGAACTCTACCTCTGAAATTAGGTACTTCAAGGTCTGAAAGTCCAGAAAGAAATTGACGAACCATACCAATACCATTTTCCAACTGCGGGAAATCGTCGTAGTAGTCCATGGGGGGAATTTTGTTTACAGCTTTCAGATAAAATTCGTCTGCCAGATAGACGACTGTTTTTCCTGTTTTTCTCTGCATTTCCATTTGATAAGGTTCTACCTTTTTGATTATGTCAACCATCCATTCAGGGGAAGGAGGTCTAATATAAGGCAGGTTATCCCTTAAAACAGTGAGTCCCACAGGGACAATACCAATTGATTCAACAGAAGGATACATCAAAAGGAGGTCCTCAATTGTTTTCTGAAGGTATTCTCCATCATTGACACCTGGAAGAAGAACAATCTGTGTATGCAACTTAATTCCATTACGGATAAGGTAATTCAGGTCTTCCATTATTCTCCCTGCTCTTTGGTTTTTCATCAAGTAGATTCGTTTTTCTGGATCTGTTGTATGGACTGAAATATAAAGAGGACTGAGTTTTAATTTGATGATCCTCTCAAAATCCTTATTCGTCAAATTAGTAAGAGTTATATAATTCCCGTAAAGGAAAGACATTCTATAATCATCATCCTTTATGAGAAGAGTTTTCCTTACATCTGTTGGATTTTGATTTATAAAGCAGAAGATACAATTATTCTTACAATGTTTAATTCTTAATTCCGCCGGCTTTATTCCAAGGGGCAAACCTTCTTCCTTTTCAATATGGAAAAGCATTTCTTGATCGCCTTTGTGAACTTGAATATCCAGAGGACTCCCTGATTCAAAAAATCGCAAGTCCAGAGGATCATTTATCTCATTATCATCAATCGAGATGAGATAACTTCCTTTTTTTATCCCCAAATTTTCTGCTATAGAACCCTTTTTAACACCTTCTATCTTAACCATTTGACCTTAATATAAATTCTCTTCCCAAAAAGTCAATTACTTAAAAGCCATTATGATTTAGACTCTCTAAGGCGAGGTTGACTTCTCTAGAGAGAAAAGTTATATTGCCAAAAGGAGGAATAATGGATAGAGAACTAAAAGAATTCTTCAGAAGTCTTGTTGAGGCACCAAGCCCTTCAGGTTTCGAGCAGCCGGCACAGGAGGTGTATAGAAAATTCACAAGAAAATATGCGGATGAAGTTAGAACAGATGTTCACGGTAACGTTATAGCCTTGAAGAAGGGAAAAGGTAAACTCAAGATGATGATCAGTGGTCATGCTGATGAGGTTGGGCTTATGGTAAATTATATCGATGATAACGGATTTATATACTTTTCTCCAATAGGTGGTGTTGACTTTTCTCTACTTCCAGGTCTTAAAGTTGATATATATACTAAAAAAGGTAAGATCAGAGGGGTCGTGGGCAGAAAGGCAATACATATGATGGAAAAGGATGAGAGAGAAAAAGCCCCCAGGAGGGAAGATCTCTGGATCGATATCGGAGCAAAAGACAAAGAGGAAGCAGAAAGAATGGTGTCCATTGGAGATCCCATTACTTTCCAACTTGGAATGGAAGAGATGCCCAACGATCTTGTATTGACCAAGGCTACGGATAATAAATCAGGGGTCTTTGCATGTGGAGCTCTCCTTAAATATTTGAACGATATAGAAATTCAAGTAAACCTATATTGCGTTTCTTCGGTTCAGGAGGAGATAGGGCTTAGAGGAGCAAGGACCAGCGCTTACGGAATTAACCCTGATATTGGGTTGGCGTTTGATGTAACCACAGCAACCGATCATCCAAACACCAATAAGAAAAAATATGGAGATATATCTCTTAACAGGGGTCCTGTTATTGCTCGGGGTGCAAATATAAATCCTGCTATCTATAATATGATAATAGAAACAGCTGTAGAAAAAAAGATCAAATATCAGATTGAAGGCGCTCCAAGAGGAACTGGAACAGATGCTAATATTATGCAAGTCACAAGAAGTGGGATTGCGACCGGTCTCATCAGTTTCCCAAACCGTTATATGCATACTCCTGTTGAGATTGTATCCCTACGGGACCTGGAAGAAGCTGTAAAACTTGGAGGAGAGTTCATTAAGAAGATAGATGATTCTATAGATTTTACTCCAAAAATTTAGAGGTCATCTTCTTAAAATTACAAGCACGATATAAGCAAGATAAATTAGAAAGAGNACCCCTCCTTCTTTTCGTGATATATTTTTTTTCGTGTTCATAAAAATAAGCAGNATTATTGATATCCCTAAAACAAGAAGTAAATCTGGGAAGGCAATCATTGAGAATTGAATGGGACAGATGAGAGAGGTTATCCCGAGAACAAATAAGATATTGAAGATATTACTGCCGACAACATTCCCAATAGCAATACCTGATTCTCCCTTTTTCGCCGCAATTAGGGATGTTGCAGCTTCTGGAAGTGATGTACCAACAGCAATAATGGTTACACTGATCATCGTTTCAGATACTCCCCAATTTTTGGCAATAAGGGCTCCATTATCCACCAATAAATTAGCTCCGTATATAACTCCAAGGATACCCAAAATGGTTAACGCAGAGGCTTTTAATAATTCCTTTTTTGAAGGTTCAATTGAAGAGAGGTCTTTCCCAAGTAAAAAATTTTTTCTGTCATTTCGAGCCATCCTGTATAGGTATAATAAATAAAGAAAGAAGAATATTATAAGTATCCCTCCATCAAAACGGGATAGAGTTCTCACCCCCGAGGAATGCCAGTCGTCCCGCACAAGGAAGATAAGGACAATTGTGATAAAAAGGCTATAAGGTATTTCTATTTTTATAGTAGATGTTCTGGCATTTAAAGACCACAACAATGCTGCCAAACCAAGCACCAAACCGATATTGGCTATATTACTACCGAGAATGTTGCCAAAAGAAATTGAAGAATGGGCGGAAACTGCTGCCTTAATTGATACTGCTGCCTCTGGCGCACTTGTTCCCAGAGCTGCTATTGAGAGACCAATGAAGAGGGGCGAGACCCCAAGAATGGTTGCAAGTCTGCTTCCTCCATCTACCAGAAAATCAGCGCATTTTACCAGAAGGAAAAGACCGATTATAAATAGTAAGTAAACCATCTTGATGAAAATAAGAGGTTTTATATCATTGTCAATGGTAGTAATTTCATTCCTGCCTTTTATTCAGCAAAAAGACAGTTCGACTCTGAACAATTCTCTTGACTTTTCTTAAAGCTTACTTATACTAAAAACAGTTATAAAGGGAGTAAAATTTATGATGATAGGTCTTATTGGATGTGGAACAGTAGGAAGAGGTCTTTTGGAATTGCTTACCGAAAAATCAACTGTTCTCGCAAGAAAATACAACTTCAAACCAACGATTGTAGCAATCTCCGATCCAAAGGTAGGTTCCATTTACTCAAAGGAAGGTCTTGATGTAAAAGAGATACTGTCATTATTGGAGAAAGATGGCAACATTAAGAATTATCGTGGAGTGGTAACCGGATGGGATTCAATTAAAACTATTAAGGAATCCAACGCCGATACAATCGTAGAAGCAACTTCAACCAATCTTGAAACAGGGGAACCAGGTCTAACATTTATTCGCACTGCCTTAAAAAATGGAAAAAATGTTGCAACAACAAATAAAGGGCCAATTGCCCTTGCCTACAGGGAGTTGAGAAACCTTGCTTTAAGCAATGAATGCGAGTTGCGTTTCGAAGGGTCTGTCCTTGCTGGAACACCTGTAATAAACCTTTTCCAGTCCACCCTGCGGGGAATTGAGATAAAAGAAGTGAGGGGCATTTTAAATGGAACAACAAATTATATTCTTACAAAAATGGAATCAGGAATGTCTTATAAAGAGGCTCTTAAAGAGGCAAAAGAAAAGGGGTATGCAGAAGCGAAATCAGATGTAGATGTAAAGGGTTGGGATGCGGTTGCAAAAATAATTATTATTGCGAATGTCCTTATGGAGGGCAATGTAAATATTATAGAAGTAGAAAGGAGAGGCATTGATTCTATAAGTGAAGAAGAATTTCAAAGAGCATTAAAGGATAACAAACACTGGAAACTGATAGCCAGAGCAAAAAGAGTTGATGGAAAAATCAAAGCGTCGGTTGTCCCAGAAGCCCTTCCAGACCACGATTTACTATCAAAGATAACAGGCGTAACCAATGCAATCAATTTCAAAACAGATGTCCTTGGAGATGTAACGATATCCGGTCCAGGTGCTGGAAGGAGAGAAACAGGTTTTGCTCTTCTCTCTGATTTAATCGATATAAACAGTAGAAAGGAGGGTAAATGCCAACCATAAGAGAAAGGTGGTCTTCCAGGTCTTCTTTTGTCTTTGCTGCAATAGGTTCAGCTATTGGTCTTGGGAATGTCTGGAGATTCCCTTATATAACCTATCAAAATGGTGGTGGAGCATTCCTTATTCCTTACTTCGTAGCCCTTATTACCGCTGGCATTCCCCTTATGATTCTGGAATATTATGTAGGACAGGAAACCCAGAGAGCCCCACCTACCGCTCTTAAGAAAATCTGGAAAAAATCAGAATGGATTGGCTGGTTTTCTGTTTGTCTTGTCTTCCTCCTATCAACTTATTACTCGACCATTATGTCATGGTGTGTGAATTATTTCTATCAATCCTTTACTCTTGGATGGGGTAGTACACCAGAAGCAATAAATAATTTCTTCAACAATACTCTTTTAGGAAAGTCAGGTTCTCCTGGAATTCTCGGAGGGATACAAATGCCTGTTCTTATTGGTCTTGCAATAACCTGGATATCTATATATCTATGCCTTTTCAGAGGAGTAAAGATTCTTGGAAAGATTGTATATTTCACCGTCTGTATCCCCTGGCTCCTTTTGATAATAATGGTTATTAGGGGTCTTAGCCTTCCAGGAGCAATTGAGGGACTCAATTTCTATCTAACCCCTGACTTTTCAGTTCTACTCAAACCACAGGCCTGGCTTGCAGCTTATGGCCAGATATTCTATACTCTTTCACTTGCAATGGGGACTCTTATTATCTATGCCAGTTATCAACCCAAAGATTCAGATATTACAGCCAATGCATTTATAACCAGTCTTGCTAACTGCGGAACCGCCTTCCTTGCAGGTTTTGCTGTTTTCTCAACCCTTGGCTATCTCGCTCAGTCAATGGGTGTTTCTGTACCTGAGGTCACGAAGTCTGGATTAGGGCTTGCCTTTGTAACATACCCCACTGCGATCAATTTACTCCCCGTTGCTTCTCGCTTCTTTGGAGCCTTTTTCTTTTTGCTCTTACTCACCCTTGGAATTGACTCTGCATTTTCTGAAGTTGAACCTGTTGTTGGGAGTATTGTGGATAAATGGGGTCTGAAGAAGAAATGGGTCCTTCCTCTGGTTTGTATCTTTGGATTCCTTGTTGGGATTCTTTATTCAACAAGAGGAGGTTTTTACTGGGTGGATTTAGCTGATCATTTTATCTGTAACTATGGCATAACCCTTGTTGGTCTTCTTGAATGTATAGTGATTGGCTACGTCTTTGGAGCAAGAAAAGCGAGAAGTTGTATAAATGAAGTCTCTGATGTGAGGATTGGACCTTGGTGGGATGTATTCATCAAGTTCATTACACCAATTGTTCTTGGTGTATCATTTATTATGCAACTCATCAAACTCATTCAGAATGGATACGGAAACTATCCTATATGGACTATCTTCACAGGCATGGGGTTTATAGTTCTATTGCTAATTTTATCGGTGATTCTATCAAGAAGGAAGGGGGTTAGTGATGAATAGATCTGCTATCGTTATGCTAATTTTTGGGTCTCTAATTTTATACGGAGGTCTTGCATATTTCATCTTTCAAGCTGCTAAAAGCAGGCATTTAGCAAATAAGAAGAAGAAAAGAATTTTTTAGTTGTGTTTTCTTTTTTAACTTGACATAAATATTCTCTACGATATTATATTTTAAAAGGAGGAAAGATGAAAAAAGGCGCTTATACTTTACTTATCACACCTTTTAAAGAAGATGGCTCTCTGGATGAAGAAGGTTTAAGGAAACTTACAAGAAGACAGATAAAAGCGAACATTCATGGCCTTGCCCCCCTTGGAGTAACAGGGGAAAATACTCTACTCACAAGAGAAGAAATAAAAACTGTCCTCAAGCTTGTGGTAGAAGAAGTCAATGGAAGATTTCCTATAATACCAGATACCTGTGCGATGAGTTTAAATGAAGCGATCGAAAAGGCAAAACTATATGCAGATTACGGAGCCACCTATTGTGCTGCTTATGTCCCATTCTTTGTTCTACCAAAGCAAGATGGAATAATGAAATTCTATGAAGAACTGGCAGATAAATCAGAGATTCCAATCATAATGCACAATGGTGCTGGAAGGACAGGTGTGAATATGACTCCAGTTACTGCAGCCCTCCTTGCAAAACATCCAAATATTATTGGAATAAAGGATGGCAATAAACTTCTTGACCACCTTGCAAAGGTGATCTGTCTCACAAAAGATGAAGATTTTTTAGTTTTTACAGGAAAGGATACCACAGCTTTTCCACTGGTTTCTGCTGGAGGAGGAGGGACGTTCACTGTTGCTGGCAATGTTGTTCCCGAAGTAATGAAGAACATTGTTGACTGGACTCTTTTGGATAAGAAAGAAGAGGCTGAAAAACTCCACAGGGATTATTTCTCTCTCTTTGAGGCGGTTCGCTTTGAAACAAATCCAATGGGGACAAAAGCTGCTTTGGGGATGATGGGTCTAATAAGTGAGACACTACGACTCCCTTTAACACCGTTAAGCAAGGAGAAGAAAGAAATTCTCAAAGAGATTATGAAGGAAAGGGGTCTCATTTGAAAGAGATTTATCTCAGGGCTCCTGCAACAGTTGGTAATGTTGGACCGGGTTTTGACATTTTTGCTTTTTCTTTGAAAGAACCCTATGATGAATTTGAGATAAGGCTAACCAATTCTGATTCTATCGATGTAGAAATACAGAATTCAATAGTAGAACTTCCGACAGTACCCTCTGATAACACTGGTAGCCTTGCCGTTATTCATCTTTTAGAGAAACTGGGGATAAAAAGAGGTATCCACATAACTATACAAAAAAAGATGCCTATAAGTTCGGGATTGGGAAGTTCTGGAGCCTCTGCTGCTGCTTCTATCTATGGTGTAAACAAGATCCTTGGTCTCGGACTTTCCAACAATGAAATGATTGATATAGCACGGAGGGGGGAGGTTGTTTCTGGAGGTTCACCCCATGCGGATAATGTTGCTGCAGCCCTACTTGGTGGATTTATCTTTATCAGAAGTTATAAACCTATGGATGTTGGAAGGATTGAGATACCAAGAATTCCCCTGGTCCTAAATGTTATGAGAAAGAAAGAGAAGACGACAAGGAGTTTTATTCCTGGCGAACTCTCCCTCTCCCTTGTGGGGGAACAAACCTCCCACTGCGCAATGGTTATCCATTCACTTATGAAGGGAGATATCGAGGAGTTTGGAGAAGCTATTAGATGCGATCATATATCAGAGCCTATCCGTTCAAATTCTATCAAAGGATACTGGGAAATAAAGGAAAAGATCTTAGATGCTGGCGCCTATGGTTTTAATATCTCAGGCGGAGGTTCCTCCGTTTTCGCTGTATGTAATGAGGAAAACCAGGATGAGATTGCCCATCTAATGGAACAAGAATTCAAAAAGAGGGGGCAAACCCCTCACATTATTACCACAGAGACCTGCAATGAAGGAGTAAAAGAATTAAATAATTAAAAAGGAGGAGAAGTGGAAAGAATCTTGGTAACTGGAGCTGTGGGACAGATAGGTTCTGAATTAGTTGAAGCGCTCCGCAAGAAATATGGTAATGAGAATGTCGTTGCAGCAGGGCATAAAACTAAGCCTACAGAGGAAATGAGAACATCAGGGCCTTTTGAATTTATTGATGTAACCTCTCGAGAGTCAATTGAAAGGGTCGTTAAAAAGTACAATATAGATACTATTTACCATCTTGCAGCTATCCTTTCTGCAATTGGAGAAGAAAAGCCGCAGCTTACTTTCAGGGTTAACATTATTGGCTTATACAATATCCTTGAGATAGGATTGAAGTATAAATTGGAACGAATTATGGTTCCCTCTTCCATTGCAGTTTTTGGACCCCAGACACCAAAGGAAAATACACCAAATGAGACAATTCTAAGACCCACAACAATGTATGGTGTTTCAAAGGTGGCGGGTGAATTACTCGGTGATTATTATTACAGGCGTTTTGGTTTGGATTTTAGAGGCGTCAGGTACCCCGGGATAATAAGTAGCAAAACACTCCCTGGCGGAGGCACAACTGATTACGCCGTGGAAATATTCTATGAAGCAATAAAGAAGAAAAAATATAAGTGCTATCTCCGGAAGGATTCCACCCTTCCTATGATGTATATGCCAGATGCAATAAGGGGAATTATCGAACTCGCTGAAGCTGACATCAAAAATTTAAAACACCACTCTGATTATAACCTTGCAGCAATGAGTTTTTCTCCTGAAGAACTTACAAAAGAAATTCAGAGAATTATACCCGAATTCAAATGTGAATATAAACCAGATTCTCGCCAGGAGATTGCCGACTCCTGGCCAAAATCAATTGATGACTCAGCAGCTCGGGAGGAATGGGGATGGAAACCTGAATATAACCTTCAATCAATGACCAAGGATATGATCCAAAAATTGAGGGAGAAAATTTTTAAAGGTTTCTGATTTTATCTCTTTACAATTTGTATCCAATCTTTCGTAAGAAATTCTTTCTCTCTTTTATGTCATCTTCATCTTCAACACCCACGGGAGTTTTCCCATCGAGAACTCCAATTATCCCTCTCTGGTCAGCTTCTTCAAGGACTATCACTTTCAGGGGATTGGATGTCGCAGCATAGAGGTAGAGTACCTCATCAATAGATTTTAGAGACTTCATAATATTTATTGGAAAAGCATTGCTGAGGAACAAGACAAAAGAATGCCCAGCACCAATCTTCTCAGCATTTTCGATTGCCAGAACCTCCAGATTCTTGTCAGTCCCGCAGTGCCGAATTAATCTCTTATCCGATGCTTCACAGAATGCAAATCCGAATTTAACGTTAGGACAAGAGGTTACAAGAGCTTCATAGACATCTTCTACAGTCTTTATGAAATGTGACTGACCTACAATTACATTGACATCAGCAGGTTTTTCAAGATCTACTAACTTTATATCCATATTACCTCCACAGGTAAGTATCTTTCCTATAATTTTATTATTTTTTCCGTAAATCTCCATAGGTGCGCTTGTTGGGTTTCAAGGAAATAAATGCCCCTGGGAAGGCTCTCAATATCCCAATCCCTTTCTTCTTCTCCATCAGTTACACATTGCCAGACTTTTTCATCCAAAACTCTGCCAAGGACATCATAAAGTCTGCCTTTCACCTTCCCGGGAATTGCGTAGAAATGAATTGTAAATACCCCTCTGGTTATTTTCTTATCAACCCTGAATATTTCATCAAGTGGACGAGGAGATAAGTGTATTGTTTTTTGAGTAATGAGATTATTTTCATTTCTGGCAAAGACCTCCACCCTACCCTCACTAAACCCTGCAAGGGGTATCCGGACTTTGCCAGAGTAATCTACAGGAATGACCCTTCCTACATCTCCCTGGAGTAAACCTATCGTTCCTTTTCCCTCAAGAGATGCGGTAATAGTGTCATTTATAGATGATATCATTGGGATATCAAGATTCGTTTTTTTATCCTTCCCATATCTTACCCGTAGTGTTGGATCCCCGAGAAGATTATACTGTTGATAATATGACTTTATAAAAATAGAATCGCCTGTATAATCCCTTGCGAAAAGGAGTTTACTTGTATCTATTATAGCCCCAATTGTCTTCTCTGTGAATAGAACATCAAAGATCCGACGCTGGAGTATATCATCTTCTTCCCAGTAAGTAGAGGCAGATGAACCAAAGGAGATAACAGAGCCTTTTTCTTCTGCTAAATTCCATTCCTCCATAAAACAATCATTTACATCATAAGATCCTGTAAAACAGGCAAAACTGAAGATAATTGGGGTCCTGAAGTTTGGAGGAAGATTCTGGATGTCCGATTCATCAAAGTAAGGTTCATTCCATTTATATTGAACCCCATGACCCGAATAAGCAGCAATGGTTCTACCATTTGAAAAAGCATCATAAAGAGGTGTGCCAGGATTTTCATAAAAAGCAAAGTTGGAATCAACGATCATTTCAACTTCCCTTGCCTTTTTCATTGAATAGATTTGTGCCTCCTCTGCAAGTGTATGTTGGTCATTATCATTAGAAGCCATAAAGAAAGCCTTCCTTTTCCAGTCTGCCTGAAGGGTATCATAATTTATTATCTTTTGAATGATGTTTTGTAATTCCGATAAACTCTCAACACTCAACCTCCCGTAGAACATATCGGGTACATAGTCAAAATCAGTGCAGGCATAGTAAAGGTCTGTCCATCGGGGATCTTCCCCTGTATCCGGGATATAAGGGATTCTCTGAAAAGCAGGTATATATGAAATATCACCAACAAGGAGGAGATAATCTGGTAGTCGGGAAATTATCTCATTCCTTATTCTCGTTGTCTCCCAGGAGGTTTGCGTTATCAAAGTTTCTACCATAAAACCACAAACCTTTTTATAGAAGATAAAGTAATCCAAACTTGAGAGAAACTCCTTGGGTCCTACAATGAGAAGGGTATCTCTGTTTTCTTCCTTTAAGGTCTTTCTACCTTGAATTCTCTTTATCTCGGCTGAGGTTGCATATCTAACTTTCTTCTTTACTGGATTATACTGGTATGGATGGATTTCAAGGATCCAATAGGGATTTTTCCTCCTCTTACCCAGATAGTAAAAAGAATAATTTTTCTCCGGATAAAACGCGTCTTTTTTGTAAACCGACATATCCTTTCTCACCTGTTTTGGTTTTGAACCTTTCCTTACAGGATATGGGGCGGGTGGAATTTCTTTTGTTGTAGTGGACTCCGCATAGTTTATCCTGATAGTAATAAAATTGGTATCACCTTGAATAAGTTTCCTTATTACTGGGACTCTTGGTTTACCGGGAGATGATAGATGGGTTAAACCTGTAAGAAGAGTTATGAAAACCAGCATTAACACCTCCCACCCGGTTGCCCGCGAGAATGATTTCTCTTAAGATTGACCATTGACAGGGATCTTCTTTTCTCCGAATAGGTAGCGTTTTATCTTCCCTGTGGTTGTTTTTGGGAATTCCTCCTCTCTCAATTCAATGGAACTTATTCGCTTATAGGAGGCAAGAGTTTTATTGACTTTGCCTACTTCATTTTTCAAGGTCTCTTTGATAGCAAATTCGTTCCTCTCTTCTTCCTTTAGATATTCATCTATTTTCTCCCAGTTGGGATAAATTATAGCGGTTAGACCAGTTCTTTCCTTTTTAAAAGATTCTTTCACAAGGACTTCCTCTATATATTCGCTCTTAAGGAGAAGATATTCAAGTTCTTCAGGGTAAATGTTCTTTGCTCCACGGCTAACAATAACACTCTTTTTCCTGCCGGTAATATAAACATAACCCTCTTCATCAATCCACCCCATATCTCCTGTATAGAGCCAACCATCACGGATGGTTTCATTCGTAGATTCAGGATTTTTGTAATAACCCTTCATCACATTATCTCCCTTGACAATAATCTCCCCTATTCCTTCTTCATTTGGATTGTCGATTCTAACAGTTACCTCCGGAAAGCTTTTACCTATGGAACCAACCTTCGATTTATCAATAGGGTTTATTGTGACAATTGGCGAAGCCTCTGTTAGTCCATAACCCTGAACTATATTCAAACCAAGTGCTTTAATCCCTAATTCTACCGCAGGGTCAAGAGCTGCACCTCCTGCAATCAAAATACGGATGGAATCCAATCCTGCTTCCTTTAAAACTAGTTGGGTTATGAAATTTCTCGATGGCGAACCTTTAATGCGTCGGGTAATATTTCCAAGTTCGAGACCCACATTTACCATCCCTTTCTTCAGAAAATTTTGCTTTGAGATCTCCTTTCTTATCCCCTGATATAGCTTTTCAAAGAGGAGAGGAACTCCCAGGAGAAGAGTGGTCTTTGAGTTTTCAAGATCCTCTAACAACTCTTTTGATTTAAGACTTCTTGCATATACTACCCTTCCTCCGCAAAAAATAGGCTCCAGAAACCCTGCGGTAAATTCAAAGGTATGATGTATGGGCAGAACGGAAAGAAAGACTTCATCCTCACTAAGGTTCAGGAGTCTCTCGGCTTGTATTGTATCAAATATAAAATTCCAATGAGAGAGTTCTACCCCCTTGGATACTCCTGTGGTTCCCGAAGTAAATATTATGGAGGCAGTGTCATTGCGATCTATTTCTACTTCCTTTATACCTCTTTCCTCTAGAATTTTCTCACCCTTTTTAATAACATCCCTGAGATGTTTTTCTCCAGAATTATCAAGGGTTATTATCAACTCGATATCAAGTTTTGAAGCAATGTCCAGAACGACGGGTAAAAACCTCTCCTCGGTGAATATGCCTTTTGCTTCAGAGATTTTAAGTATATGGGTGATTTCTCTTTCTTTTAACTCAGGGTCTATTGGAACTGCGATACAGCCCCCATAGGTTATCCCGAAGTAGGCTATGCCCCACTCCATCCTGTTTTTAGAAAGGATAGCAACTCTTGTTGGTTTTTCTATATTTTTATCCGTTAAGAAAGCAGAGATAGCTTTTGCCCAATTTGATATCTCATTAAATGTTATCTTTTCAAACTCCCCATCTCTTCTTTCCATCATTGCTATTCTATCACCTCTCGTACTTAATCTGTCTATGAGAGACCTGAATGTCTTAACGTCTCTTATCATCATTTTTTCCTCCTGTATAAACTTTATCTTTTATTTTTTCGAACGTTTTAGGGCCTATTCCCTTTACCTTTAGAATGTCCTCTTTTGTTTTGAACCCTTTATTTAGTTTTCTAAAATTTATTATCCTCTCTGCATAGGTTTCGCCAATCCCGGGTAAAAGTGTCAACTCCTCCTTTGATGCCATATTTAAATCTATAGGAAAGGGAGAGATACTTGGTTGGTTTCTTTCGGGTTCTGGATAGAAGAGCTTTATCACACTCCCGATAAGAAGAACACCTATAATGAAAAATATAACCCTCTTTTCAGAATTAGTGAACATAGTGTATTCCTATGTAATATAAAGGCTCCATCAAATCATTATTTGGGCTCCAGGAAATATTCCTGATGGATACAAAGGGAGAAAATTTATTCTCGGTCCAGATTGAGAACCCCGAGGAGAGGTATTTTAGTGGAGTTAAATAACCTGTAAGGGAAACCCTATAACAAAGAAAGCGTATACTCCCTGTGTGATAAGCCTTTCCGAATTCCTTAACAGCACCTCTTGTCTGATAGACGAACTGAAAACCCAAATGCCTCTTCTCCATTCCAAAGATTGCAAAATCGCTTATACCCTTTTTCCATTGCAGGGTTTCTCTACCCTTCGTATAATAATATCTTCTTCCTGCTGTTATCTTAAGATCAAGAATGTTTATCTTCGTCCCGTAGAAATTAAGGATTCTTGGATAAAAATCCCTGAGGGGGAAAAATACAGAGGGAAATCTGTCTCTGAATTTTCCGACTTTTATATTTCCCAAGTCGCCTATATACCCAGCACATCTCCTTTCCACTCCCAACTCAACTCTAAAACCCTTATACTGTACAATAGAACCATAATCAGGTGTATCTAAATAGTTTACCCACCCACCCCAAAAAAGGTTTGGGAAAGAATGATAATAGCGGATTCCCCCTCCATATAAAGTGGAGTCTCCAAAATTCATACCCTCTGTCCAGGTAAAAAAGAGATTTGAACCATAAGAAAACCATTTCCAACCCTCTAATCTTTTAATCTCCTTATCGTTCCAGTTTGTGTAATCCGCCTTGAAGTTGTAAGAAAGGGAACCTAAAGAAAACTCAAGAGAATAATGATCAGTAAAATCCCTTTCATGCAGGCTTAGAATTCTAAAATCCCCAAGCGCAAGAGAAAAAAGATGATAATCCAAATGAGGTTCAACAGCTCCGTAGAGCCAATCCTTCTTCATCGAGTAAACCCAGGACACATTTGGCTTTATCTCGGGAGTGGGCAGTTTTGGTTCAAATTTATCCTCTTCTACTAAAATTAGGGCTAAAAGGATCATTTAAGCAAACTTATTCTCTTCCGAAAAGGTGGATAGATCACCCCCTTCTCCGTTACAATTCCTGTGATGAGATAATTTGGCGTAACATCAAAGGCAGGGTTTCTCACTTCTATATTCCTTGGAGCTATCTGTATTCCTCTGAATTCTTTTACTTCTTCACCAGGGCGTTCCTCAATTGGTATTTCATTTCCGCTGTTTAAAGTTAGATCAAAGGTACTCCTTGGTGCTACAACAAAAAAGGGAGTGTGGTGCTCTCTGGCTGAGAGAGCTAGACCATAGGTGCCAATCTTATTTGCTGTGTCTCCATTTCTTGCTATTCTATCGGCTCCTGTAAAGACGGCATCAATCTCTTCTGTTTTTAAAATATACGATATTGCATTGTCTGCTATAAGGATGGTTTCTATCCCATTTTTCTTGAGTTCCCAGGACGAAAGTCTTGCTCCCTGAAGGAATGGTCTTGTTTCGGGCACGAATACGGATACTTCCTTTCCCTGATCCTTTGCTTTATAGAACACAGCCAAAGCTGTTCCAATACCTCCTGTTGCAAGGGCCCCTGCATTACAGATGGTCATACATTGCGACCTTTTAGGTAGCAGAGCTGATCCATACTCTCCCAGTTTTTCAGTCAATTCTCTATCCTCTTTATGGATTTGAATTGCCTCTTTTACAAAAAGCGCCGGTTTGATTTCTTTCCTTTCTAAAAGTTTCCTCATCCTTTTCCCAACGTAGAAGAGATTATAAGCAGTTGGTCTTGCTGATTCAATTAATTCGATTTTTTCGAGTAAATATTTTCTATCACAATTTTCAAGAGCAGCCAGAGCAATTCCATAACCTGCTGCAACACCGATAGCCGGTGCTCCCCGGACCACCATTCTCTTTATAGCGTTATGCATTTCTTCCGGAGTTTTAATATCAACATAAACTTCTTCCAGGGGTAATTTTCTCTGATCTATCAATCTTACTCGATCATCAAGCCACTGGATGGTTTTTGCCCAAATCATATACACACCCATTATATTTTGATCCCTGCTTTCTTTAAGAGACTCCTGGTAACTTCCATAGGAAATCCAACAACGTTAGAAAAACTCCCTTCAATCCTTTCAATGAAGGATATATTTTTATCCTGAATGCCGTATGAACCTGCCTTATCCAATGATTCACCACAATCAACATAATGTTTGATCTGAGGTTCTGTTAGTTTATGGAATTTTACCCTTGTCATCTCATAATCCTTCAGGATTTCTTCTCTCTTCCATAAGGCAACTCCTGTGTAGACTCTATGCCACTTGCCAGATAGTCTCTGAAGCATCTTCCTCGACTCCTCCCTGTTTGCTGGTTTACCCAGGATGTTTTTATCAATGGATACCAATGTATCAAAGCCAATGATAATTGAATCGTTTTGAATCTCTTCATTTTCGGTTACCCATCTTACTTTCCTAATTGCATTGTAAACGCAGGTTTCGACCGGATTTTCAAATTGAACCTCTTCTACCTCCGGTATTTTAATCCTGAAGGAAACACCAAGTTGCTGGAAAAATTCCTTTCGTCTTGGTGAACCAGAAGCTAGGATAATTCCCATAAATTTATGATAGACCTTATCACTTCCTTTGTCAAGGTTTAAGGAAGCTTCTTGTATGAAGTTTATACCCTTGACAAAATAAAGGAGTAGTTTACTTTGTCTCTAAATAAGGCTCCGTCGTCTAATGGCTTCGGACATCACTCTTTCAAGGTGAAGATAGGGGTTCGATTCCCCTCGGAGCTATTTTTAAAATAGCACTTGACAAATTACTAAATATAGTTTATAATGAATTATAAATTTAAAAGGAGGGTATCTATGAAAAAAGCACTATTAATCTTTGCAATTTTTGCCCTAATGACTGGTTGCACTAAGTATGCATCGCAGGAACAACTTGATGAATTGCAAGCAAGGAAGGATGCTGTTGAATCTCTAAAGAGTGAGATTAAGAGCACACAGGAAAAGAAAGCAGATTTGGAAGATGAGAAGATAGCAAGGCAAGAGAAAGTGGCGGAATTGGAAAAAGAGATAGCTGAACTCGAAGACCAAATAGGAGGTTGAGTATGAAAAGGTATTTACTAATAGTAGTATTGTCCTTATTTGTAGTATTTGCTCTGACTGCTCAAGCTCAAGAAGAGGAGAAATTAAAACCCGAGGAGGCTGAGGAGCAAATCCAGAAATATACTGCGCAGGAAGAGGCACTCAAAGCCCAACTTCAGACTCTTGAGGATGAGATAGACGTACTCGAGGCATATAATAAGTCTCTGGATGAAAAGATTGAGGAGCTCGAGCAAGAGAAAGCCGATCTTATGAAAAAAATGGAAGAGATGTCTTATTATACCGTTAAGCCAGGTGATTGGCTTTCTAAACTTGCTGAATATCCCCGAGTCTATGGACATGGTAATTACTCTCGCTGGCCGGAAATCTACAAAGCCAATACAGATAAAATCAAAGATCCGGATTTAATTCTACCTGGTTGGAAACTAAGTATACCAAGGCCATAGATAGGTCGCTATTTAATCTCTATAAATAGCCCTCTTATTTTTATTTAATGAGAGGGCTATTTATTCTTTAACTTATTGTGTTTGAACAAACTCTGACTTTAAAAGATATTTCACCCATTGCTCTATTAGGTGTAAAAGATGAAAATATAACTTTTCTTGAAGAACACCTTGGAATCAGAATAACTGTTCGAGGGTCACATTTAACAATAAGGGGGCAAAAGGAAAGGGTAAATAAATCTGTTAATCTAATAAGTGAACTTACTAAATCACTGGAAGATGGAGGAAGACTTACAACTAGAGATATTGAATATTATCTCTATGCAAAAAAAGATAGAAAAAATATAATTTTGCTACCCGATAAGGTTATAAAGCCAAAGACAGCTAATCAGGTGGATTATCTCGAGAAAATAGAAAATCAAATGTTGACCATTGTGATAGGTCCTGCAGGGACAGGAAAGACTTATCTTGCCGTGGCTTCTGCAATTTCTGCTCTATTATCAAAGGAGGTTAAAAGAATTATTCTTGCAAGGCCTGCAGTGGAGGCTGGAGAAAGTTTGGGTTTCTTACCAGGAGATTATGAAGAGAAGGTTAAGCCCTACCTTAGACCTTTATATGATGCAATTTATGAGATGTTACCTCAGAAGAGGATTCAGAATTATATGGATAATGGAATTATAGAAATAGCACCTCTTGCCTTTATGAGAGGAAGAAATCTGAAGGATTCATTTGTCATCCTTGATGAAGCACAGAATACAACTCACAACCAGATGAAAATGTTCCTAACAAGGATTGGAGAGGGATCAAAGGCAGTTGTAACCGGCGACATTACACAAATCGATCTTCCCTCCAGTAAAACCTCCGGGCTAATTGAGGTTCAGAATATTCTAAAGAGTATAGAAGGGATTTCCTTTGTTTATCTTACCGCAGTTGATGTAGTGCGGAATCCCGTTGTTGAAAAAATCGTTCGTGCTTACAAAACATATGAAGAGAGGAAAAATAAATAAAGAGCATATCCTTTTTTTATTCCTATTACTATTAATATTCAACCTTTTTTATCCTTATAAGAAAGAAACAGCGCTTTTAAAGAAAGGAGATATTGCTCCAGAGGATATAATTGCCCCATATGCTTTTAAGATTTTGAAACCTGAAGAGCAGTTAAAAAAAGAGAGAGAAGAAGCTTCGAAAAAAGTCCCACCCGTTCTTCAGTTGATCGAATTTACTGACCGCGGGAGCATAGAGGGACAAATTGATTCACTCCTAAAAGTCTCCGGGAGTGGAACCCCAATAAAAAGTAGGATTTTAAGAAATAAGAAACGTATAAAGAATCTTTATCTTAATCTTTATAAAAATGGTATAATCTCTAAGTCCTCTGAATTGCCTGAATCTGAGAATGACAAAATTATGATTGAAAGTCAGGACACAAATTACATAGTCGCACGGATTTCTATCAGGAATGAAGAAGAGGCAAGAAAATATTTTAATGAAGAAATTAGCAAAATCTTGGGTTCTTCCCCATATGTTGAAGATATTAGTAAAAAAATTGGAGCCTTTATAAAACCGAATTTACTAATTGACCTGGCAGAGACAGAAAAAAGAAGGGAAGAGGCAAAGAAATCAGTAGCGAATTCTATAGGGATTGTGAGAAAAGGGGAGAAAATAGTGGGGGCGCACGAAGTTGTTGCTGAGAAGGAATACAGGAAATTATATTCTCTTAAGAAAATACAATCCCGCAATTACCCCTATCCTGTTCTTTCAGAGATTGCCAGGAATCAATTGTATTTTCTCTTCATTGAATTTTTTATTTTAGGCTTTCTTTTTCTCAGAGTCAAGGAGGTATATAAAAGTAGACGATTCCTATATCTCTTTTTGATAAATATTTTCTTTGTATTCCTTTTTTACAGATTTCTTCCAAAATACTTATTGCCATTATCCAGTTTTGTTATGTTCTTTACCCTTGCGGTCAATATAGACTTTGGAGTCCTGATTGCTATAGCAAGCGCCCTTATTATTTCTATCTATGAGGACTTTTCTTTTATAAATATCATTCCTGTGTTTACAGGGAGTTTAGTGGGAGGTATTCTGCTTGTTGATTCTCGTAATAGAGAAGATTGGTACAGAACCGGGATGATCGTTGCTGTGACAACTGCTCTTCTGATCTTTTCACTGGAATTTTATAACAGATCGAGCTTTAAAGAGATCTCAATTGGGGTGAGTTATGGTCTTATTAATGGGTTTCTCTCAATACTGATTCTCTTTGCTCTCTTTTTTATTTTTGAACGCGCATTTAATATAACAACTAATTTTACCTGGATGGAATATTCTGATCTTAATAATCCCTTACTGAAACGCATGTCCAAGGAGGCTCCAGGGACCTACCAGCATTCATTAATGGTAAGCACTCTCGCAGAAAATGCCGGAGAAGTAGTCGGAGCAAATCCTCTGCTTTCAAAGGTTGGGGGTTTGTACCATGATGTGGGAAAATTGGAAAGGCCTCTGTTCTTTGCCGAAAACATTCGTGATAATAAAAACCCGCATAATGAGATTCCGCCAAAACTTTCAGCACTCATTATAAAGTCTCATATCAGGGATGGGACAAGAATTGCCAAGGAATACAAATTGCCAGAGGAGATTATAGATGTCATCAATCATCATCACGGTGATGCACTTATCGTCCCATTCTATGAAAAAGCAAAGGGATTGATGGATGAAGTTCAAGAAGAGGATTTTAGATACAACTCTGGTTTTCCTGTTTCAAAAGAGGCGGGAATTGTGATGCTTGCTGATATGGTGGAGGCTACAGTGAGATCAATGGATAATCCAACAAAAAAAGAAATAGAAGAAATGATTAAAAAGCATATAAATAAGGTGTTTAGTACTGGACAATTGGGCAAATCTAAACTCTCAATAAAGAACCTTGAAGATATTTCAAGGCAATTTTCACTGACCCTTGAAGGTCTTTATCATCATCGCCCGAGGTATCCATCCGGGTCTAAATGAAAATATGGATTAACAATCTTCCCGAATACGAAGATAAAATTCGAGAGATTGCAAAAAAAGTTATTGAAGGAGAGGGTTTGAAAGGTGAACTCTCTATTACATTTATAGATGACGATCAAATGATAGAGCTTAATGAGAAGTATACAACCAGAAGAGGGACAACCGATGTTTTATCTTTTCCCTTTGATATTTCTGAACTTCTCGGGGATATTTATATCTCAGTTCCACAAGCTAAAAGGCAAAAGGGGGGCAGTCTCCTTTCAGAGTTAAGACTCCTTACTGTACATGGAATTCTTCATCTTTCAGGATACGATGATAGGACGGAGGAAGATAGGAAAGAAATGAGGAAAAAAGAACAGGAATATCTTTCTGAATAATGTTATGCCTTCTTCTTTTATTCCTGGCATTTTCCTTCATTTATTCATGCTCTGAGACAGGTCTTTTCGCTCTACCTTCTTACAGAAGGAAGGTCAATCCTTTAATAGATCTGCTTATGAAGAATCCAAAGATGGTGATTGTTACCGTTGTAATAGCGAATGTCGGAGCTAATGTCGCAATCTCATCCTTTAGTGAAGGGTTTTTAAGCCAATATACAGATTTATTCATCTCTTCTCTTATTGTTACTGTTTTTATACTGATATTTGGAGAATACATTCCAAAGAGGGTTGCAATGGCAAAACCAAAGAGAGTGGCTACTCTATTTAGCCCTTTTGTTCTCTTAGCCGAATATATCCTCTATCCCATTTTACTCCTTTTTAAACCCTTAAGTAAACTCGCCATTCATAAAAAAAAATTCACTCCTGGTGACCTCAGGGAGGTAATAAATAGAGGAAAAAGAGAAGGAATGCTCACAGATCAAGAGTTCAAAATTATGCATAGATTATCCCTTCTCAATGAAGTCCCTGTAAAGGAAATAATGCGCCCACGGACCGAAGTTTTCTTTATAGAAGAGAATGACTCTGTCAAGGGAGCGTTGGAAAAAATGGCTAAGGGGTACAAACGAATCCCTGTATATGCTGAAACAAGGGATAAGATCGTAGGAATACTTGAATTAAAGAAACTCTACAAGAAGAAAGGAAGAGTTAGAGATCTTATGTCACTACCCATATTTGTTTATGAAAATCTTTCCGTAATCCAACTTATAAGGATTTTTAAGAATTCTTCTCACAAAATGATTGTAGTAATTAACGAGTATGGGGGAACCTCTGGAGTAGTAGACATTGATGATGTTAAGAGAGAACTTATCGGTAAAAGACAAAATATAAGTATCCAGATGGAAGATAATAATAAATGGATTGTTCCTGGATCCACAGATATTGACGAAATACAGAATCTTATATCAATACCGGAATCTAATGATTATAGAACTGTTTCGGGTTTCATCTATACACTCCTTGAAAGAATCCCAAAGGAAGGAGAAGTATTCTCTTACAAGGATTACGAATTTACTGTTCTTGATATTAAAGATAACCATATAAGAAAGGTAAGGATAAAGAAGAAAGAATGATAATAGCTCTTCTTGGAGTTTTTCTTTTGCTTTTAATCTACTTTGAAGCAGTGGAAATGTCCCTTGTCTCTTCTGATGAGGCGAAATTGTCAAATCTTGCTCGGAAGATTGGGGGAGGTTATAAAATAGCCAGCAATTTCCGAAGAAGACCGGATACTTTTTTCTCCACTGTACTTGTTGGAATTAATCTAATGACGGTCTTATTTTCAATGTTACTTGTAAGGGAAATTGGAATTGTTAAGGGTTGGATAATAAGCCTTTTATTCATTTCTTTAATAGGGGAAGTTTTGGTAAAATCATTCGCAATTATAAATCCAGAAGAGGTTGCATCGAGAGCAGCTCCTCTCTTATTTTTCTTTTACTGGTTATTCTATCCCTTAAATTTCTTAGTTAGAGGGTTAGGTGATGGAATTCTTAAAGCCTTCAGGATAGAAGGGGCCTCGAAAGAGAAAATTACAAAGGAAGAGATGGGAATAGCCATTAAGGAAGCAAAAGCAACTGGGGGGATAGAAAGAGAACAATATACAGCTCTGCGAGCCATATCGAATCTTTCTCAAACGGATGTCCGTGATATAATGGTTCCAAGGATTCATATTAAAGTAATTGACTGCGATGGGAAAAAGGAAGATATACAAAAGATTTTAAAGGAGACTCAGGTTTCAAAACTGCCTGTATACAAAAGGACAATTGATAACATAATCGGAATCTTATTCAAGGAGGATATTATTGGTGGGGTTGAAAAATGGGAAATTTATGATAAATTAAGGCCTATAAAATTTATCCATGGAGATAGAAGTTTGGAAGAGGTGTTGCCCGAACTTCTCTCTGATAAAAATGGGTGTGCGATAGTTATCGATGAATACGGAGGCTCAGAGGGTTTTGTATCAATTGATGACATTCTTTTTAGTATTTTTGAGGGTGAGTTAAATTTGGAGGAAGATGAAGAAGGGACATTCATTGTAGATGGAAGTATAAGACCTCAAAGCCTTAACATCGATACTAATGAGGATACTCTTGCAGGTTTTATAGTGAGAAAATTGGAAGAGATTCCACATGAAGGGCAAAAGCTCTATTCGGATGGTATGGAAATGATTATTCTTGATGCTACCGAGCGAAGGATTAAAAAAGTGTTGATAAAAAGGGAGAGTAAGAATGACATATAACGAAAAAATTATGGAAGAAGTAAAATATTTAATTGAAAAAGGTGATAATAAAACTCTAAAAGAATATTTCTCATCACTTGAAATCCCGGATAAGGCTTATTTAATCGCACATCTTTCAGATGATGAAAAATTACTTGTTTTCTCCCCCTTAGGTATTGAGGAAAAAACAGAATTAATTCCCGAGTTAGACGATTATTCCCTGGAAATCATTATTGAGGCGTTAGACTCTGATGAGCTCTCAAAAATTGCAAATTCTCTTGATGTAGACGAGGCTGTAGACCTTATTGCAGAGGTTGAAGATTACAGAAGAGATCAAGTTGTAGGAAAGGTTAAGCGCTCAGACCAAATTAGGGCACTGCTTAAGTTTGGTCCGGATACAGCTGCCGGAATAATGACTCTAAAATTTATGAGTATCAATGGTAAAGATAATGTTTCAACCGCTCAGGAAGAATTAAGAAAAGTAAGAGAAGAGGAAGAATACAAGTATATATATATTTTGGATGATGATGGAAGACTTAAAGGATATGTTACACCCTGGAAGATACTAACATCTCCTCCGGAAAAGAAGCTTGAGGAATTAGCAGAGGATATTCATTCGGTCACAGCCGATTTAGATCAGGAAGCAGTTGCAAATATAGCTGGAGATTATGACCTTCTGCAAGTTCCTGTGGTTGATAACTTCGGACACCTTCTTGGAGTGATTACAATTGATGACCTAGTTGATGTGATGGAGGAGGAGGCGACAGAGGATATTCAATATCTTGGAGGTCTTGGAACAATAGAGACGGCTTTTTATCCTGCTCGGCGTTCCTTTGTTTCTCGCCTACCCTGGTTATATATTAATCTCCTAACTGCCCTACTAGCTGCACTAGTTGTAGGATGTTTTGAAGATGTTATCCAGGCCTTTATCGGCGCTGCAATATTTATGCCTGTTGTAGCCGGTATGGGCGGTAATGCTGGAACACAGACATTATCTATAATGGTAAGAGGTCTTGCTCTTGGTGAAGTTCGATACGCTGATATAAAGAGATTATTATGGAAAGAGATTGGTGTTGGATTTCTAACAGGCTTTGCTGTTGGAGTAGTTACCTCTCTTATTGCCTACTTCTGGAAGGGGAGTCCTTTATTTGGCGTTGTCGTTGGCCTTGCCCTTATTTTAAATCATATAGCTGCGGGTCTTTTTGGAGTTTTGATTCCGCTGATTTTGGATAAGGTTGGTGTGGATCCTGCCCATGCTTCCAGTATCTTTCTTACAACCGTTACCGATGTGTTTGGGTTTTTCGCCCTACTGGGTCTCACAAAGGCTATTATGATGTGAAGAAAAGTAAAATCCTTTAAGTGAGGTAATCTCCAAATAGGTCACTTTTTAATCAACAGAACCTTCAGGATAAATTTTTTTCTTAATTACTCTGATAAGATTTCTTGCCACTTCGGTAGGGACTGACTCAGGATATTTCCTTATCAGTTGATTAAAATATTCTTTTGCCTTCTCTGGTTTTTTTTGGATATTTTCAAACCCGAGTTGGAAAATAATGAAAGGCAAGAGAACGGAATCAGGAGCAGATAATTCAACTGAAAGACTCTCCGGCGGATAAAATAAAAACTTTGCATAAGGAGAACTAAACGAGGAAGTTGAGTCAATCCCAAATTCCCTCTTAATGAATTTTTTTAAATCACTCTGAAGAACTCCCATATTCGATAGTAAAAATAAATTACAGGACTGAATATTTCCTTTTTTGGCAGATTCTTTTATGTCCTCTAAACCCTCAAAGGTTTCTCCTTTTAGTATCTTGATCCGACCAGAAAGACCAGGTTCTGTTGTGATAGATAGAGCCTTTTCGTATTCTTTATCTCGCAAGAGATTTATAACTATAGCATTCCTTTCTTGAGGAGTAATTTTTTTAATTTCCTTTTTCTCAATGTCTATCAGGGTGATAGAAAAGAATATCAATAAATAAATCATTCCAGAAGTTTCCTGATATACCTTTCAATTTCTTTTTTATATGTGAGGGGATATGATTCTTTCATTCTCTTTTTTAAAATTTCCCGAAGTTCCTTTTTTTCTTCGCCAAAGTTTTCTGGTAGACTGATCTTAGGTGCTGAAACGAATATTCCTGGTTCTGAACGCCTCTTTTTAGAAACCCCCATTCTCCTTATTGACTTCTTTGCTTCAAGCAATCTATCGAGGGTCTTCTTCTGCCTTTCAAGGAGTTTTATATCAAGTTCACCCCTTTCCATTTTTTTCGCCATCTCTTCCATATCTCTTGCAAGGGGTCCAAGGGCTCCACCCACCTCTCTTAGTTTCCTTGCAAGACCCCTCTGTTTTTCACTCAGGTTTTTCATTTCTTCTTCCCTTTCTCCAATAGGTAGAGGTAGGATTTGCTGTAAGTTATTGGTTATTGATTGCTGTTCTCTTATTATCTGCTCCATCATATTCATCAGGCTGAGACCGCTTGATGGAGGTGAAGAGAAGAGTTTGATTATGGATTGAATAAGGAGAAGATTTATTCTCTCCATTGAGGATAGTGGAGGTTTGGAAGTTAATAATTCCCGACTAAGGTCTTCCATCCTCTCTTTTGCTTCTGATAGGTTCCCGAGGACCTCTGGGGAAAATGCAAAACTCATAAGAAAGAGTGATTTTAATTCTCTGTTTATTTTATCTACACCTTCTGATAAACCCTTTTCAATCAAGCCTATCTCAAGGCCAGGCTCTTTTTCAATTAGATTATTGTGATTCTTAAGAATGAAGCCCAATTCCCAACCTTTTTCTCTGATAGCTTTTCTTATCTTCTCCCCTGTTCTTTCTTCTCTTGCATTTTTTAGATTCTGGTATAACCTTTTAAGCGAATCTTTAATTTCCCCTGCCAGTTTCTCATTCATTTCCCCTTTCTTCATCAAGGATGCAAGGTTCGACATTTTCTTATCGGTTTCTATTATCTCAAATTCTTCTGCAATTTTCTTTAATTCCTTGTCGAAAGATTCTTTCATCTCCTGGATCATCTTTCTTAATTCTTCACTTA